>DASVSS010000381.1:0-9728 GCA_036387945.1 Tepidisphaeraceae bacterium
CGGCGGCGGCTCTTTCCAACGCGCCGCCGCCGGTTCTTTTTACCCTGTCGTTTCCCGAAGCTGTTTATCCACTTCCGGCAACGTGTCGCTGCACGGCCAAAACGCGGCTTGGAGTGCCAAACCGTGGCAGCCCGCTACCAGTGAGCTGGCACGCCGCCGTCAGTCTGTCGGCATTGCCCCGATGCTTCTCTCATGGGCCGCCGGTCGGGTCGGTGCCGTATGATCGATCCGTTCCAGCTGCGTACAGGGAAAGAAGGAGACCAACATGTCCGACGTCAAAGCCGCTCGCGCACTCGGTTGGTTCAGCATTGGCCTCGGTCTGGCGGAGCTGCTTGCCCCGGGCCCGTTGCAACGATCGCTCGGCGTTGGCGGGCATACCACCCTGCTCCGCGGCTTCGGCGTGCGCGAACTCGCCTCAGGGGCGGCGATCCTGGGCAGCGGGCACAATCGCCGGGGGCTGGCGATGGGCTTGTGGTCGCGCGTGGCCGGCGATTTGCTCGATCTCGCCGCACTCGCCGCGGCGCGAGAAGAAACCGACAACCCCACCGGACTCGCCGCCAACACCGCCACAGTCGCCCTCGTCACCGCTGCCGACTTGTTTTATGCCGTGCGCCTGACGAAGGCACCGGACGTGTCGAAGTACCGCGTTTCCTACAAAACGCGCAACCTGCCCGCCTTGCGGCGTCCGATCACGCGCGACGTCGCCCGCGGAAGCCGCGTGGTTACACCGGGTCGGTCCACACCTTGAACTGCACCAGGGTGGCAGTGCCGAACGCGGTCGTCAGCGCCACGTCCGTCGCGTCGCGCCCGCGGGCCATCAGCACCCGGCCGATGCGCGGCACGTTGTGGCGGGCGTCCATCGTCCACCAGCGCCCGCCCAGATACACCTCGAACCAGGCGCTGAAATCCATCGCCGCCGCCGACGGCGGCACGCCGATGTCGCCCAGGTACCCCGTGACGTACCGCGCCGGGATGTTCATGCACCGGCACAAGGTCACCGCCAGGTGCGTGAAGTCGCGGCACACGCCCTGCCGCTCGCGGAACACGTCCGCCGCCGACTTCGTCGCGCGCGCGAAGTGATACCCGAACGTCACGTTGTTGTGCACCCAGTTGCAGATTTCCTGCGCCAGCACCCACCCCGGCGGGACGCGGCCGAAGAGCCCCCATGCGGTGTCCTTAAGCAGATCCACTTCGCAGTAGCGGCTTGAGAGCAGGAACTGCAGCACGTCCGGCGGCAGTTGCTCGATCGGGTGGCGCACCGCGCCGCACCCGAGCTCGTCCGGCCAACCGCCGTCTTCCACCACCGCGTCGTTGTACAGGCGCAGCCGCCCCGCCGGCGCATGCACGCGCCCGCAGATGTTGCCGAACGAATCGGTGTACTGCGACAGGATCGCCGTCGAAGGCTCGACGCGCAGCGTCTCGGGCGTGCGCACCGAGGTCAGCCGCGAAGGGTGCAAGTTCAGATTCAGTAAAACCGGGGCAGGGGCCGGAAGGTCAAAAATGACGTCAAAACCAACACGAATCAACATTCAGGCGTTCCAATCCGAGCGAGGCGGTCCGGCACAAGGATAAGAACATCCACCGCGAATGCCAACCGGAAACACAAACGCTCCTCCCGGCAGACAAGGCCCGCCTCGACTCGCGCCGCGCCCGCGCCGGCCGTCACCACGCTCTTCACGTTCACGACGGCGCGGCCATCGCTGCGTGATCCGTCTCGCGTCTCGTCCCGTCCCACCTTGCCGCGCCGCCGGGGCCGGTCGCGTGCTAGAATGCGTTTATGCCCGAGAAGCCCGACCCATCCACGCCGCGCAACCCGTCGCCCGACACCCCGCCCTCGGCGCCCTCGGCGTCTGAGAAGCCGCAGGTCTCGACGTTCGACGTCATCAACGAAGCCCTCGCCGCCCAGGCCGCCCAGCGCAAGCCCCGCGGGCCCGCCAACATCATGCCCGTCACGCCGACGCTCCCCAAGCAACCCCGCCCCGCGCGCGACCGCAAGCGCCGTCGCCGCTCCAACTGATCAGCGCCTCCGCCGATCGCAGGGCCAGAGGGCCAGAGGGCGAGACGGAGACAAGGCCAAACGCCCCTCACCGTGTCACCCCCTCATTGCGCTCACGCCGCGATCGTCGGCATCACGTCGCTCTCGCCCACCGACGCAGTTGTCGCGCCGGCCGCTGTCGTGCCGAAGTTGACGTGAACTGCGCCCACGGCCCTACCGCCGTCGACCGCACCGCATGGATCTGGCACGTCACGTTCGCCGCCCCCGCCGGCAGGGTATTGTCGGTGAACTTCTTGTCACCGCACCCGCCACAGAACACGAACCCGCCGTTGCCCACCTTCCGCCACAACATGTACATCGTGCCTTGGCTGCCGACCGAATTGTCGGCCGTCACTTGATCGCAAGCTACCCGTCGGCCGGGTGCCACGATCCGGTACACCGTGCCGTGCGGGGAGAATAGCGCCGCCTGAGTACGACCCGGTGTACCGGATCGTGGTGCTCGGCCGGAACGTTGATCGGCGCGTGCGCCGTACAAGAGTCGGTATCCCGCCGCCCGCGCCGGTTAACGTCCACCCCCCCCCCGCCCACCGGCCCGCCGCCAACCCCGGTCGCGGGCACGCCTTACCGCGAGGTTTCTTCATCACGGCCCATCCTGTTATCTTGCGCCCGGCGCCAATTAATAGATTGGCCGGTCCGTATATTGGAAGGTTATGTAGCGGGAGCGACCCGGCCGTGCTCGAACTCACGACCATACCGATGGAGCAATTCTCGCTGCGGTGGCGGCTGACCGACCCAAATTACCGCGTCCTGCCGCCCGCGCACTTGGAGCAGATCAAGCCGCTCGATCCCGCGTCCGCCAAGCGACTGCTGGAAATGACCCAGTCGTGGTACCGCGAGCAGCCGTTTACGCAGGGCTTCTTCGCGGATGTCGTGTCAACGCCGATTAGTGGGCATGACGGAGACGAAGAGATCCGACGCGTTCGCAAGTGGCTCTACCAGCGGGGCGTTCCGTTCAAGCATCGCGTGTTCCTGTCGTGGAGCGACACCGAGGCCGCGGTTACGACGTGGAAGATGGTGGTCAAGTATTGGGACGACCTGTGGTATCCGGGCTCGGATGACTTGGCGGTGTTCGACGAGTCGCTGTCGTGGGCGCTGTTCCTGTGGCACGAGGAGGAGGCGTTCTTCGCGTCCAAGCCTGTCCCGGCCGCCCGGCCCGCTACATAACCCGCCAATGCAGTGGACCGAGCCGGCGGTTAAGCTTCTGGTGGTTTGAGGGCTGGCGCGGCGCCGGCTCGGCCACTGATCGGCATTACGTTATGTCTCCCTCGGCCACACCCGACCTTCGCGAAACGGTGATGCAGATCGTCGCCGAGCAATCGGGCGTGAAGCGCGATAAACTTGACGATGACACGCGCATTGGGGAGGACTTGCGCCTCGACGGTGATGATGTCGTTGAGCTTGTCGAAAAAGTCGCGACGACGTTCCACGTCGATATGACGAACTATCGCTGGTATCACCATCACGGGCCGGAGGGATGCAACCCGCTGTGGCTGATCGTTCGGCCGTGGTGGATGCGAGAGACACACATCCCGCTCCGCGTAGCAGACTTGGTCGAAGCCGCACGCACGGGCGTCTGGCCAATCGTCTATCCGGACTCGGAACGGGAGGCATAACGGCCTTAGGTTATCCGCCTCATGCTCCCGCTTCCCGAATGCCGACCGCTCGCCGACGCCGGATGGCTATCCGACGCGCCGTGGTTCATTGAGCACTCCTCACAGGAATGGACAACCCGGTTGAACCTTAGCCGTCGGGAACTCGTCCTGGCGGCCGTCGCAGCCGTCGACTGGCTGCTGCCGCTCTGGGAATCCGCTCGCCCTTCGGATTCCGCGCCGGTCCGGGCGGTCGACGCTGCCCGCTCTCATCCGATCGCGCCGACGGAGAACCTTCGGAAGCACGCACGCGCCGTTGCCAAGGCGTGTACTGCGTCGCGCGAGCGGTCGATGGGCTATGAACATCGAATCGCCGAGGCGGCGCGGTCCGTCGCCCTCGCAAGCGCCGCTACCTCCGACGCTGGCACGGCTGACTCGGTCGCCGAAACGTTTGCGAAGGTAGAAGAGCATGCGCTGTATGCGTTCGCGGTGATCGGTACCTATGATGGGAAAGAGCGGTCGGTTCGCGAAGAGATGCTTAATCGAATCAAGCCGGTTGCGGCGGCCGCGGCCGGCGGATAACGGCAGTCCGTTATGCCTCTTGGGTTCTCATCGTTGAGTACGATCATTCGCAAAAGTGTCGGCGACCGTTTTGAAAACTACGCCACTGTTTCGTCGGGATGGCATCTGCGTCCGCAGGTCGAAGCACTCGAACAGTGGCTCATCGAGCATCGCGCTGAACTCGACCCCGCGTTTGAGTGGGTGGCAGACATAGGTTTTACGCACCGCCCCGGTTCGCTGGGAGGTGGTCCGCCGCTCAGCCTTGAGCTATTTCGCATGTGCTTAGAAGCAAACATGGAGATATATTTGTCGGAGTATGGTCCGGCAGATGGCGAGGCATAACGGTTTTACTTTATGCGGCGGGGGCGAATCCGCCTGAGTGACTTCTACGTCGAGTTTGAGATCGCGAGCGACGCCTCCTTCCGGAAGCTGTCCGAGGTGTGTGCAGCGCTGGTCACGGCGAAAACCCGCGACGACTGGAAGGACGATCCGTACTGGCTTGCGTTCTTCGATGACGAGGCGCGGAAAACCTTCTGGTGGCCGACGGAGGCAGCGTTGAAGGATTGGGAGCGGCGCTGGCTTTCGACGCCACTGGAGACACGATGGACCGATCCATCGCTCAAGACGAAGTGGACTTTCGGCTCGTTGATCGACGCGTTCCGCAACGGTGACTACGCCCTTCTCCGCTGCCGACGTACGTCCGAGGACCGCGGCCAGATCGAGTTCGATCCGTACGGCTGGCCATACGGCGGCACAGAGTGCATGCGGGTTTTGGCCGAGTCGTTCGGCCACCGCGTGGTAAATGTCCGCGAGTGAGGGAAAGGCCGGGCGGCCGCCGAAGAACGTCGGTCCGTTATGCGGCAGCGGAGGCTCGTGGGACAGACGCTCAAGCGCCGACTCTTGTGGACGCTCCTGGTGTGCGCGCTTGCCGTGTGCTCATACCTCGTGTGGTCGGCAGCAGCGCAGCGGAAGTACGACGTGCAGGGCGGGGCGTTCGCACACGCCCTTCAGGGACTCTTTCGCCGACCGCACGAAGCGGGAGACCGCGCCGAGGTCGGGATAGAGTCGTTCGGCGCGGACGTGTTGGTCTACCTCGGCGGCTATTCCTCGCCGGACGAGGCCATCCGTTCCGTGGTCGGCGACGCCGCATTCAAGGACTTGGACGGGTTCCACGCGGAGGAAGGTGTCTTTCACTGGGTGCGGGCGGGGCGGGTTGTCGCGTCCGTCACTCCCCGCTTCGAAGGACCGCTGAACGCCACATCGCACCACTGGCGCTCCGACCCGGACAGGCGCTTCCGAGTGGCGCTACGGAAGGTGGCGCCCGGTCCGAATCCATTCTATGACATCGCGTTCGAGTGACGTACGCTTTGCGCGCGTTCGGGGAGCCGCATAACGTTGATCCGTTAGTGGGCCTATGAATCGCCGCACCGTCACAATCGCGGGCCTGATACTTCTCCTCTCCGTCGCCATTGCCGCTACGCTGTGGTGGCGCACCACGACTAGGGGCACAGCGACTGCGGCCGTGCGCGGCGGCTGCCTCCGACCCGACGAATCCGATTTACATCGCGAAGCGCGAGAAGATCACATCTCTTTTGGACCGGGCACAGACGACACCGCCGACTGCCGCCGAGGCCGAGGAGATGTTCGGCTTCGTGCGTGATGATCCAGCTTTCAACGTGAGGGTCACGGCGATGGCAGTCCTCCCGTTCGTCCGGGAGCGAGAGCGGGCGATCGATGTGTTCATCGCCGCGCTGAAGGTCCGCAATCCGGAAGTCAGTGACTCAGGAAATGTCCCGTTGTACGCGACGACGTACCTTGCTGATATGAAGGCGACTCGCGCGGTTCCTGCGATCGAAGATTGGCTCGCATTCCTCGAAAGTCAGAAGCCCTATGGCGACGAGATGCCTTCAATGATGGTGAAGAAAGGCACGGAGGACTTGGCACGGTTAAAGGGCGGCGGAACGGCGGCCCACTAATGCTGGATTGCCTTCGGCGGTATGATTCTCGTGCCGGCTATCGTTGCTCTACTGGGTTATGCGCGGGAAGCTTCTGGGGACATCGAACGCCCACGCCGACGGCCTCGAGGTTTCGACGTAAAGCCGGGTGCCACGGGTCGTACGCGACCCGTGTCTTCGTGACGTCAAGGCAAACACGGGCGGCGTGCCGCCCTTGGCACCCGGCTCACAGCGACCCTCGCCAAGCCGCCCCGCCGCAAGAGCCGGGACGTTATCTGGCGCTTGTGTCTTAGAATAGTAGTTAGGCCGTCATGGAACCGCTCACCACGCTTGAAGAACTTCGGCAGAGACTCCGGTGGTCAAACATCACCGAGGAGCAGCCCATGCCGGGATGGCGGGTGTTTTCCGTTTGGCCGTCTCAGAAGTTATCACCGCAGATCGAGTTTGTGTTCGACGAGAGCGTGTCGATGCTGCAACAACTCGGCTTCGGCCCGTGGCACGGTCACTACGATAGTTCGGATAATGAGCGCCGGAATGTCCTGCGGGCAATCGCAACCGCCCGCACGCTGGTGGCTGGTTCGCGTTGTCTTCTCGTTGAGCAGATGACGGGCGGAAAATATCTGGGGTCGGGCATATATCGTTCCGGCCGGCTTCCGTTGTCGCTGTCACAGGAGTTCGGTCAGCTCGAGCGTCTCACGTTCGACAGACCCGCGCAGCGGCTCGATGTTGATCTCGCCCGGTACCATCGAACAAAGAGGGGTGGATACATCGAACACACTTGGCGGGAACGGTTGAAGGCGGTCTACTTAGGGACCGCCGTAGATCCTACGATGTTCGATTGAGTGTCAGGCCTTGCCGGGTGCCACGGTACGGTACTCCGTGCCGTGGCACCCGGCCGTTGTCGAATCACACGTCGGACGGAGCGGCGTCAGACCTTTTGCCGCTTCTTGCTCACCGGCTTGGGCAGGAGGGCGCGTTCGAGGTTGCGCATGGCCTGCTTCAATCGCTCGACGTTTTCGACGAGGGCGATGCGGACGTAGCCTTCGCCGAGTTCGCCGAAGGCGCGGCCGGGGGCTAGGGCGACTTCGGCCTCGTTCATCATGCGCAGGCAGAAGTCGATCGTGCTTTCGCCCTTGAGGTGGGCGGGGTTGATCCTGGCCCAGACGAACATGCCGGCCTCGGGCTTGTCGTACGTCCAGCCGAGGCGGTCGAGGCTGCGGCAGAGGGTGTCGCGGCGCTTCTCGTAGATCTTGCTCTGCTCGGCGGGCGTGTTGGCGCAGTCGCGCATGGCGATGACGCTGGCGATCCAGACGGGGGCGAAGTGGCCGTAGTCGTAGTAGCCCTTGATGGTGGCCAGGGCTTTGACCATCTCGCGGTTGCCGCAGCAGAAGCCGACGCGCCAGCCGGCCATGTTGTAGCTCTTGGACATCGTGCTGAACTCGACGCCGATCTCCTTGCTGCCGGGAGCGGAGAGGAAGCTCGGGGCCTTGTAGTGGCCGAAGTTGATCTCGCCGTAGGCGAAGTCGCTGATGATCATGATGCCGCGGCGGCGGCAGATCTCGATCGCGCGGTCCCAGAACTGCGGCGTGATCGTCATGCTCGTGGGATTGTGCGGGTAGTTGAGGATAATGAGCTTGGGCGTGGGGAATAATCCTTCGACCGTGCGCTCCATGCGCTCAAGGAACGCCTCGTCATTGCCGAGCGGGATGCGCACGACGCTCGCACCCGCCATCGCAGGGGCGTAGAGGTGGGCGGGGAAGGCCGGGTCGGGCACGACGGCGGTGTCGCCGGGGCCCAGCAGCGCGAGGCACATGTGGCTGAGGCCTTCCTTGCTGCCGATGGTGACGATCACTTCGTGCTCGGGGTCGAGTTCGACGCCGTAGTTTTTGGCGTACTTCTTCGCCACTTCCCGCCGCAACCCGCTGATGCCGCTGCTGACGCTGTAGCGGTGGTTGCGCGGGTCGAGCGCCGCCTCGGCCAGTTTGGCGACGACCGGCTCGGGCGTGGGGTCGGTGGGATTGCCCATGCCCAGATCGATGATGTCGACGCCCGCGACGCGCAGGTCGTACTTCATCTTGTTGATGCGGCCGAACAGGTACGGCGGCAGGCGCTCGATGCGGGGAGAGACGGCGACTTGGAAGGGGGATTCGTTCATGACATTCTCTGTATTTGCAATGATCGCCAAACGCGGGCGCGTCGCAATGATCGGTCACATACGCGCGGCCGGGCCGTGGGCATGGGAGCGGACGGTAATGGATCGAAGCCCGTGACGCGGGTCAGGGCTGCGTGGCCGGCGCGGGGGACGCCGGCACGGGCGCGGGCGGCTCGGCCGCTCCCTCGAGCACGGGCGGCGCGTCCGCCGGCGGCGGCGCGGGCTGTGTCGCCGGTGGGACGGGCGGCGCGGGAGGCGGCGTGGGGCCCGGGGGCGGCGGCGCGACGGGGTTGGGCACGGCGGCGGGGGCCGGCGGTGGCGGCGCCGTTTGCGTAGCGGGCGGCGGGGGCGGCGGGCTCACCTGCGGCGGAACGGGGGCGGTGCCGGGGCCGGGCGGCACGGCGGCGGTGGTCGTCGGGTCGGGCGCCAGGCGCCGCTTGGTCATCTCCTGCTTGATCTTCTCGCGGTCACGGATGACTTGATCGCGCGCCTGCAGCCGGGCGGTGAACTCGGCCTTGAGAACGGGATCGCTGATCTTCAGTTCCGCCAGTGCCTGGGCGGCGAGCTGGTTGCGCACTTCTTTAATGCCCTCGATCACGAGCGCGGCCTCGAGATCGTCGCGCACACTCTCCTTGACGTCCTCGAACTTGACGGCCTTGGGCTCGACGCGCTGGTCGAGCTTGATGACGTGGTACGAACCCTCGGCGGCGACCGGGTCACTTATGTCGCCCTCGTTGAGCGCGAACGCGACGTTGCGGAAGTTCTCCGGGATGCGCTTGTCGAACTTCGTGAACTGCGGCAGCTCGCCGCCCTTGGGGGCGGTGTTGGGGTTGCGGCTGACGGCCTTGGCGACGGCGGCGAACTCCTCGCCGGCGGCAAGGCGCGCTTTGACGCTCATCGCTTCCTGCATGTTCGACACCATAATGTGCCGGGCCTTCACGTGCGCGCCGTACGTCTGGTCGAACTGCCGACGCACGTCCTCTTCGGTGAGCGACCGTCGGAAGGCCTTCTCGGCGAGCTTGCGCAGGTAGGTGTTGGTCTCGATCAGCACGTCGAACTCGGCCGTCGTGCGCATCTGGTCGCGCGGCTTGGGCTGGGCGAGGAATTGATCGAGCAGCTTCTCGCGCGTCTGCCCTTCGGGGACGGCGGTGAACATCTGGTTGAGCGTCCACTCGCGCTCGGCGGCGAAATCCTTCGGGCTCACCGTCAGGCCCTGCCCGACGCAGGCGTCGCGGGCGAGGTCGCGCTGCACGACGTACATCAGCACGTCGAAGCCGAAGGCGCGCAGGAGCGGGCCCTGCAATTCACTCGAGCGAATCTCGGTGTTGCCCACGCGGGCGATGACCGGGTCGTCGGACGGCCGGACCGGATCGGACGGCGTCTGGGCGACGGTCGCCTGCGTGGCGGGCGGCGAC
>DASVSS010000382.1:0-12781 GCA_036387945.1 Tepidisphaeraceae bacterium
AGAAGATGAAGCTCCGCTACGGCAGGGACGACAAGGCCAACATGCTGCTGGCGGAGAAGTTCCTGGCCTACGACCCGGGCAACACCGGGCGCATGCTCGAAATGCTCCAGCACGCGGTCAAGCTCGGGGCGATGGAAACGGTGATGTGGGTCGGCCCGCTACTGCTCAAGGCCAACCTCGATTCCGGCAAGCCGGAACTCGGCAAATTCATCGCCCTTAAGGACGCTTACGTCGGCATCCAGCAATGGCAGCACGCCGCCGACGCCGCCCAGCGCGCGTTGCAGATGCGGCCGGACGACATGAACCTGCAGAACGAGGTGAAAAACCTCGGCGCCCGCCAGACCATGAAGGCCGGCGGGTATGAGAAAGGCGGCAGCTTCGTCAATAGCGTCAAGAACATGGGCGACCAGAAGCGGCTCATGACCGAGGACACCGACGTCCGCTCGCTCGACGTGCTGCAGCTGCAAATCCAGGACGCGCGCCTCGAATTCAATCGCGAGCCCAACGAGCCGGGCAAGATCAACAAGCTCGTCGACGCCCTCGTGAAGACCGAGCAGGTGGAGTACGAGAACGAGGCAATGACCGTCCTTGAAGAAGCCTTCGCCCGCAGCAAGCAATTCCGCTTCCGCGCCCGGCTGGGGCAGATCAAGATGGCGCAGATGAAGCGGATGGCCCGCTCGCTGCGCGAGGACGTGGCCAAGAACCCCAAAGACGCCGACGCGATCAAAGCCTACAAGGATTACGTCCGCGAGCAGGCCGAGGAAGAACTGAAGGAGTACACCCTCGCCGCCGAGGCCTACCCGACCGACAACACCCTCAAGTACGAGATGGCCAAGCGCCTCATCACGCTCGGCCAATACTCGGACGCGATCCCGCTTCTGCAGAACAGCGTGCAGGACCCGAAGTTGCGCGTCGATGCTTCGGTCGAACTCGGCAAGGCGTTCCTCGAAGCCGACTTCGTCGACGAAGCCGTCGACACGCTGCGCGGCATGACCGAGGCCTACCAGATCACCGGCGACGCCAAGGCCAAGGAAATCTGGTACTGGTTCGGCCGGTCTCTCGAGAAGCAGAACTCCGCCCCCGAAGCCATCAAGTGCTACAGCCGCGTCACGCAGTGGGACTTCAATTACCGCGACGTCCAACTACGGATCAAGGCGCTGCGGGCCAAGGCGGCCGGCGCGTGAGGGTGGGGAGTTGGTGATTGGAAGTCGGGAGTGGGTTGGAGCAGCCGTTGCCTTCACCAACTCCCCTGCTCCACCCTCTTGCCTTTCCCGCCCGCCCCGGTATATTCGCCGATTCGCGTTATTTTGAGATATCGGAGCTTTTGATCATGGCAGTCAAGTTACGTTTCAACCGCATGGGCCGCTCGCACCACGCGTTTTTCCGCCTGAATGCGGTCGACGCCCGTTCACCCCGTGACGGCCGTGTGATCGAGCACCTGGGCTTCTACGACCCGGTCAACAAAGACCCGGCCAAGCAGTTTCAGGTCGACCTCGATCGCGCCAAGTACTGGCTCGACGTGGGCGCGATCCCTTCCGAAACCGTTTCTTCGCTCCTGAAGAAGAACGGCCTCGACCACAAGAACTTGAAGCTCCGCGCGATGCAGAAGCCCAAGCCCAAGGCCGCCGCGGCCGAGGGCGAGGCGAAGGCCTGAAGCGGAAGTGAGTGGTTGGGAACTGGGAGTTAGTGCATGCCCGACCCAGGGAAGCCGTCCACCAACTCCCAATCACCAACTCCCAATTCCCTTCCGCTTCGGATTGACATCCTGACGCTTTTTCCCGAGATGTTCGGCCCGATCCTGGGCACGAGCATTCCCAAGCGGGCGGCGGCGAAGGGGCTGGTCGAGTACTGCCTGACCAATTTGAGGGATTTCGCGACCGACGCGCACAAATCCGTCGACGACCGCCCGTTCGGCGGCGGTCCCGGAATGGTGATGATGTGCCAGACGATGTTCGACGCCGTCGAGCACGTCGAGGCCGCCGACCCCCGCCCGGCCCGGCGGGTGGTGCTCACGCCGCAGGGCCGGGTGCTCGATCAGGCGACGGTGCTCGAGCTCGCCGCCGAGCCGCGGCTGCTGCTGATCGCGGGGCACTACGAAGGATTCGACGAACGGATCATCGACGGGCTGAAGCCGACGGAAATTTCCGTCGGCGATTACGTCCTCAGCGGCGGCGAGCTGGCGGCGATGGTGCTGATCGATAGCGTCGTGCGGACGCTGCCCGGCGTTCTCGGGCACGCCGACGGGGCGACCGACGAGACGTTCGCCGACGGATTGCTGGAATTTCCGCAGTACACGCGGCCGAAAGAATACCGGGGCATGAGCGTGCCCGACGTGCTGCTGAGCGGCAATCACGCGAAGATCAATGCGTGGCGGCACGAGCAGCGGAAGAAAAGAACGCAGGAACGTCGGCCAGACCTCTGGCAGAAACACCTGCGGGACGATAAAACTTAACGCCCCGGCGGGTTACGATGCCCGGCCCGAGGGAACTTTTGCCGGAGACCGTGTCATGCGCAACAAACTGCTGGATATCGCCGAAAAGCCGAGCCTTAAAGAAACCGCCCCGCAGTTCGAGCGCGGAGACACCGTCGACGTGCACACCCGCATCGTCGAGGGCGGCAAAGAACGCGTGCAGATCTTTGCCGGCACGGTCATCATGCGTAAAGGCACCGGCGCGACCGAGACCTTCACCGTCCGCCGGATCGTCGCCAACGAGGGCGTGGAGCGTATCTTCCCGATCCATTCGCCGCTGGTGGAAAAGGTCGTCGTGAAGCGCTCCGGCGTGACCCGCCGCGCCAAGCTTTACTACCTGCGCGACCGCGTCGGCAAGAGCACCCGCCTGGCCGACAAGAAGGTCATCAAGAAGGCCGACGCGAAGGGCGATGCCAAGGGCGACAGCGCCGAATCGCGCGAGCCGGCCCTTGCCGGGGCGTGATCGCGGTTGCGGCCTCGCTTTGTAGTGGCGACGCCTCCGTCGCGCTCGACGCGCAGCGTCGAAATCAACGCCCCGCTTGCGCAGGTTGATTTCGCGGCTGTGGCCGCGAACGCGACGCAGGCGTTGCCACTACACGTAAACGCCAACCCCGCTCATCGCTTCATGCTCCAATGGCTCGTCAACAAGTTTCTCGCCGCCCGCGCCGATGCCAAGGCGGGCTCGCTCGGGGAGCGGGGCGAGAACGTGGCCGCGAAGTACCTTACCCAGCACGGCTACCGCGTTCTGCAGCGCAACTACCGCAGCAAGCTCGGCGAGATCGACATCGTCGCCCGGCAGGGGCGCGTGCTGGTGTTCGTCGAAGTCAAAACCCGCACCGACGCCCAGCCGCGGCCCGAGGATCAGGTCAACCTCGAGAAGCAGAACCAGATCACCAAGGCCGCCAACCTTTACCTCAACCGCTTCGGCTTCCCCCAGCCGCCGGCCCGCTTTGACGTGATCGCCATCGTCTGGCCAGAGGGCCGCGATCCGCAGATCCAGCATCATCAGAACGCATTCGACGCCACGTTCTAACGTCGGCTCCCGCTCTCTGTCCGTGGCAGACTGCAACGCCTTCGCAAGGCAGGAATACGCGTTTTCTGCCCCCGGCCGGGTGCCAGGGCTAGGTATACCTAGCCGTGGCGGGCTCGAAAACGCCGCGTCGCGCCGGAGCGTGCCACGGCTAGGAGTACCTATCCGTGGCACCCGACCCGACCCGCCACACCCTATCCCTATGCTAAAATTGTATATCAGCCGATAAGCCCGGTTCGCCATGATCGACTCTCACTGCCACCTCACCAACCCGCGCCTCAGCGGCCAGATTGACGCCGTGCTCGCGCGCGCCGCCGTGGCCGGCGTGACGGGGATGGTTACGATCGGCACGGATCCGGACGATGCGTCGGCCGCCCTCACGCTCTGCGAGCGGTACCGGCAGGTGCGCTGTGCGATCGGCATTCATCCGAACGAGTGCGAACGGTTTGAGCTTACCGACGTGCAGCAGATCGGCCGGCTCAGCGCCCACCCGGCGGTGGTGGCTATCGGCGAAATCGGCCTCGATTATCACTACAAGACCGACCGCCCCCGACAGCGCACGTTCTTCGAGGCCGCTCTCGCGCTCGCCGCGGCGCGCACGCCGGCGTGGCCGGTGGTGATCCATTGCCGGGAAGCCGTCGCCGACGCGCTGGCCGTTTTGCGGGATTTCCCGGCCGTCCGCTGCGTCTTCCATTGCTTCACCGGCGCCGCCAGCGAGGCGGCCGCGGTGATCGCCGCCGGCCACTCGCTCGGGTTCACTGGTCCGGTGACGTTCAAGAAGAACGACGCCCTGCGCGACGTGGTCAGGCAGACGCCGATCGATCGCATCCTGATCGAAACCGACGCGCCGTATCTCTCGCCCGAGCCGGTGCGCAAGCAGGGCACCTGCGAGCCCTCGTTCGTTGCTCACACGCTGGCGGTGGTGGCGGGAGTGCACGGATTGAGCGTGGCTGAGACCGACGCAGTCACCACGCGGAATACAAAAGCGTTCTACGGCTTGCCCTAGGACGGATGTCGGGGCAGAAGCAATCCCGCAGAGGCGGGCTGACATCGGTGGTGGGACAAGTGCGGTCAGCCGCGCAGGCTGAGGCTGGCTTCCATCCGCGCGTCGGGGCCGGGGATGTTCAGCCGCGTGGCGGCGGCGGCGGCTTTTCCCTGGGCGAGGTTCTGGAGCAGCAGGGCCCAGGTCTCGCGCTGGTAGCGGAGGATCTGCAGCGCCTCGTCCAGCGGCCCGGGCGTGTGGCCGACGTTGGCCTCGACGAGCTTGCGGTAAACGAAGTTGTACAGCGACGCGAGCTTGCCGCAGACGTCGGGGGCCTTGTCGTGCTTCAGGCCGCACTGCAGTTCGACGATGATCCGCTGCGCGCGGTTGAGCAGGTCGAAAGCTTCTTCGAACTTTCTGGCGTCCTGCGCGGCCTTGGCCTGTTCGGTGAAGCGGATGGCCCCGTCGTAGAGCATGAGCTGGAGCTGCTCGGGGTTGGCCGTCATCACCTTTGTCCGCAGATAGTTCGCTGCCGCCGGGTTGCTCATGCTGTTGGCATATCGGCCGCTAAAACCGGCAGGGTTGAGCGCCACGCCAAATCCGCCTTATCGGACGCAAGGGCCGGCGGAAGGCCGGGTTAGCGTCGCGGCCCGGGCCGCAGCCATTTGGAGGAGTGGCGCTGCGGCGTTCCCGCATTGCAATCCGTGGGCAATTTGGTCAGACTTTGACGTATCGGACGTCGGGAGGACCCGCTCCGAGGACTCGGAATCCATCGCATGGCGCTGCTAGACACTCTCCCGCGGATCGAAGAACACCGCATCTCCGTCGTTTTCAACTGCCCAAGCTGCCGCGGCGAATCCGTCCGCGGCACGGCTTATAAGCTGCGCGAGACCATCCGCTTCACCGAGCGCGTGCCTGCCTGGGGGTGGCAGAGCCACTGGGTCCGCTGCTCGAAGTGCCGTGCCGAATTGCACGCCGATTGCGCCTCAGAGAAGCTCGAAAATTCATCGGCCCTGACCGTCAGCGGGCATTTGCGCAAGTACGAATCGTTCCCGCGGCGTTTCATCGCCTGGGCGAGCCTCGCTTTGGCTTGGGCGCCGGCGGTCGGCGTGGTGATCGCGATCGTGGCGACGATGACCAACGCCCGCTTCACCGGCTGGCCGCGCGTGGTGAGCATTGCGTCGCTGATCCTCGCCGTCGCCGCCAATGCGACGCTGATCGCGGTGATCGTGCATTACGCAGGGTCGAGCGCGCTGCCGGGTCTGATGCCGTAGACGCTGTTATGCCCCTTCGAGTGCGGCAGCAATGTTGACGGCTACGGGCCGCGCGCCTGGGACGAGAGGTGGGGCGTTCATTGAGTAGGTTTTCCGTCCCCGCTGCTGGTCGTTCGCTCAAATACTCAAACACCGCCCTTGCCGCGCCGCGGCTGGCATTGCGGGCAGAAATGCGTCGACCGCCCGCCGAGCACGACGCGCTCGATCGGCGAGCGGCACCCCTCGCAAGGCTTGCCCTCACGGCCATAGACACGGTGGGCGTTTTGGTACCCGCCCCGGCGGCCGGCGGCATCGACGTAATCGCGGATGCTGCTGCCGCCGGCGCGGATGGCTTTTCGCAAAACGTGCTTGATCCCCCGGCTGAGCCGGCGCGCGTCGGCTTCGACCAGATCACACGCCGGCGTGGCGGGATCGATGCCGGCGCGGTGCAGGGCCTCGTCGGCGTAGATATTGCCGATGCCGGCGACAAGGGTTTGGTCGAGCAGGGCGGTCTTCACGGCCCGCTTCGTGCGCACGAGGCGGCGGAGCAGGGCGGCGGGACGCAGGGTGAGCGGCTCGGGGCCGATGTTGGTGTGGCGGTTCGACAGGCCCATCCACACGATCCCGCCAAACCGCCGCGGGTCTGCGAGGCGCAGTTCGCGGCCGCTGCCGAGCCGCGCGATCAGATGCGTGTGGGCCGCGATCGCCGCATCCGGCCGTTCGAGTGTCAGCCGCCCGGTCATGCCCAGGTGGACGTACATGCGCGTGTGGTCGTCGAACCCGAAGACGATCCGCTTCGCCCGGCGGTGCAGCGAGACGATTTTTCGCCCGGTTAGCGTGGCGGCGAGATCGAATCCCTCGGGCGTTACCATATCCGGCCGCACGTGCGTCACCGCCACCACGCGCCGGCGAAGCACTCCGGCACGGAGCGTGTCGACCACGGTTTGCACTTCCGGCAACTCGGGCATGTCGGGCAACCTCTTGTCGCAGCGCGTGCCCGGCGGGTTGTCCGGCCGCGGGCAAATGATAGGATGCTTTTCCAGCCGCCACGCGTCCGACCGCGCTACAGATATTGCACCCGGAGCCGCTTCTATGGAACCGCAAATCGGCATCGCCTCGCAACAGCCCGTCGACCTCGCCGGCGACGAACTCGCCAGCGTCGAGAAGTTGCAGCGCGCCTACCACGACATGAAGGCCGAACTAGGCAAAGTGATCGTCGGGCAGGAAGGGGTGATCGAAGAGCTGCTCGTCGCCCTGTTCTGCCGCGGGCATGCCCTGCTCGTCGGCGTTCCGGGCCTGGCCAAGACGCTGCTCATCAGCACGCTGGCCAAGACGCTGGGCCTGAGCTTCAACCGCATTCAGTTCACGCCCGACTTGATGCCAAGCGACATCACCGGCACGGAAGTGTTCGAAGAAGACAAGGCCACCGGCAGCCGCGGGCTGCGCTACGTGCGCGGGCCGATCTTCGCCAACGTCATTCTCGCCGACGAGATCAACCGCACGCCCCCCAAGACCCAGGCCGCCCTGCTGGAAGCGATGCAGGAGCACCAGGTCACCGCCGGCGGCAAGCAGCACCGTCTGCCGCAGCCGTTCTTCGTGCTGGCGACGCAGAACCCGATCGAGCAGGAAGGGACTTACCCGCTGCCCGAAGCGCAGCTCGATCGGTTCATGTTCAACATCCAGGTCGGCTACCCGTCGGAGGACGAGGAGTTTCAGATCGTCCGCATGACGACGATGAACCGCAAGATCGAGCTTAAGCACATCCTCAGCGGCGAAGAAGTGCTGCACTTGCAGGAGATCGTGCGAAAAGTGCCCGTGGCCGATCACGTCATCCGCTACGCGCTGCAGTTCACGCGGGCGACGCGAAAAGGCGAAGGGCACCTGAGCAACGGCAAATCCTTCGACTTCATCGACGAATTCGTCGCCTGGGGCGCCGGGCCACGCGCCAGCCAGTACCTCATCCTCGCCGGCAAGGCGCGGGCGCTTCTCAAGGGCCGATACCACGTCAGCACCGAGGACATCCGCCAGGTGGCGACGCCCGTGCTGCGGCACCGCATCGTGACCAACTTCAACGCCGAGGCCGAAGGCGTGAAAAGCGAAACGATCGTGAAGAAGCTCATCGACGCGATCCCGCGCCAGCAGTACGACGAACTCGACCAGCAGACGGCTAAGATGCTGCGCGACCAGCCCGCCGCCTGAGCCGGCGTGCGATATGCGAACCGACCGAATACCAGACGGAGACTCAATCCATGCAATCGACCTCTCAGCCCGGCAAGATCAAAAACCACTACGAGCCCAGAAGCACCATGCGCACGATCACCGGCGTGGCATCGAGCATCCTGTTCATGGGGATCCCCGTCGGCCTGACCGAGTTGATCCGCCCCGGCGGCGATACCTTTGTCGGCGTGATGGGGATGGTCGCGACGGTGCTCGCGGTCGTGCTGGCCGTGTTCAGCATCAGGGGCACGCTCGATGAATGAGCCGAGGGCTCTGCGCCGAGACTCAACCCTTCGCGTAAAGTCGGCTCACGCGGCCCGCGGCGGTGGGGGCCCGGGCCAGCGCTCAGGCCAGCGCCTGCGATGTTTTCGAGGAGCTAACAAACATCAGGCGGCCACCTGCCTTGGATCGGTTTGATCCTGACGCTGCTGCGCGTCGTATGACAGTGGTCGTCTTTCCCGTCCCTGACCGGCCCGAGCGAGCGCATGGCTGACACCACCGCCGAACACCGCCGCCACCTCGACCCGCGCACGCTGGCGAAGATCTCGTCGCTCGAACTGCGGGCGCGATTGATCGTCGAAGGGCTGATGACCGGCGCGCACCGCTCGCCGTACCAGGGCATCAGCGTCGAGTTCGCGCAGCATCGGCCGTACGTCGCCGGCGACGACATTCGCCACGTCGACTGGAAGGTGCTGGCGCGCAACGACAAGGTGTACCTCAAGCAGTACCAGGAAGAGACCAACCTGCAGCTCATCCTCGTCGTCGACGCGTCGGAATCGATGGGCTTCGGCTCGGTCGAAGTCGATGGTCGCACATGGACGAAGTTCGACCACGCCACGAGCATCGCCACCAGCCTTGCGTACTTGGCCACCCACCAGGCCGACTCGGTCGGCCTGGCGATCTTCGACCAGACGCTTTCACGATACTTCAAGCCCAGCAGCGCCCCGGCGCAGTGGAAGCTCATCGCCAACGAATTGCAGCAAGTGCCCAAGTGGAACAAGACCACGATCGGCAAAGTGCTGGACCAGATCGCCGAGAAGGTGACGCACCGTTCGGTGATCGTCCTGCTGTCGGACTGCTTCGACGATCTCGCGGGCATTAAAAAAGGGCTGCGGCACCTGCGCTATCGCAAGCACGAAGTGATCTTGCTGCAGGTCCTTGACCCGCAAGAGATCGAGTTCCCCTTCGAGGACGTGACGCTCTTCAAAGGCCTCGAAGAACTCGGCCAGCTTCTGACCGAGCCGCGGGCGCTGCGCGACGGGTATCTTGAGCAGATGCGGCTGTTCACCGATGAGCTGAAGAAGCTCTGCCGCGGGATGAACATCGACTTGACGCGGTTCGCGACGAGCGAGCCGCTGGATGTATCGCTCAGCCAGTTCCTGGCTAACCGCGCGGCGGTGGCGCGATGAAGCCCCGGCCCCCCGACCGCGCGACGATTTTGCCGATCGCCGGCGCGGCCGACTGCGGGGTGCGGGCCATTCGATTTGCGCGGATGATCCGCGCGGGCATCGGGCCTGCGATGCACTGCGGTGGTGCAGCGGCGGGGGTTCGCTGATGTCGTTCATCACGCCGTTTTTCGCCGTCGTCGGATTGCTGGCGGTGGCGATCCCCGTCGCCATCCATCTGCTCAATCGCCGGCGTTACCGCGTGCGCGAGTGGGCGGCGATGCAGTTTCTGCTCGCGGCGATGCGGCGGAACCGCCGGCGGCTGCAGTTCGAGCAGTGGCTGCTGCTGGCGGCGCGGTGCCTGCTCGTGGCGCTGATCGGCCTGGCGCTGGCGCGGCCGGTGGGCTGCTCCGATGGGACGCTGGCCCGCATGGCCGGCGAATCGGCGGCGGTGCACGTGATCGTGATCGACGACAGCTATTCAATGGCCTACGAAGCGCAGCGGCCCGATGCGCTGACGCACCTCGACCAGGCCAAGGCGCTGGCGCGCCAGCTCGTCACCGGCCTGACCTCGGGCAGCGATTCGGTGGCGATCGTGTCGGCCTCGACGCCGGCGCGCGGCATTATCCTCGAACCGACGTACGACCTTCCCGCCGCCCTGGCGGCGATCGATCGCGTGGCGCAGCGCAATGTCGGGACCGATCTCGTCGGCGCGTTCACCCTTGCCGAGCAGATCGCCGGCCGCGCGCCCGCCGGGGCGGGGAAGGTGCTGCACGTGCTGTCGGACGCCACGACAAGCGCCTGGCGCAACGGCAACGAAGCCGCCCTCGCCGCCGCCGGCCCGCGCCTTGCGGCGGCGTTCCGTGTGCGGCACTACAACCTGTCGCGCCACGACCAGCTCAACGCCGCGGTGATCGACGTCGCGCCGATCGGCAACCTCGTTCGCACGCGCTTCGCCAACGATTTTCGCGCCGTCGCCCGCGCGTACGGCGGCACGAGTACGTCGTCACTGCTCTGGTCGGTCGGCGACCAGACGCTGCCGACCGGCCCGGCGGTTCTGCTGAACCTGCAGACCGAGCCGATCACGCAGAGCAACGTGCAGCTGCGCAGCGGCGGGCCGACGGTGGTGACCGCCCGGCTCGGCGTCGAAGACCGCCTGAAAACCGACAACGCCCGCTACCGCACGATCGACGTGGCGAGTGAGATGAAGGTGCTTATCGTCGAAGGCCGCCGCGGCATGAATCCGCTCGAAGGGTCGGCGGCGTTCCTGAACCTGGCCCTGGCCCCGCCCGCGCCCGACGCACAGGACGGCCGCCAGACCGCGAGCTACGTCAAGACCGACCGCATCAGCGACATAGAGCTCGGCGGACGCTTGCTCGGCGAATATCGCGCGGTGATGCTCGCTGACGTCGCGCAGGTCCCCGCGCCATTGGCCGAGGCGCTGGCGAGCTACGTCAAGAGCGGCGGCACGGTGATCTGGTTCATGGGCGAGCAGGTGCAGCGCGAATCGTACAACGCCACGCTGCTGCCGCGCGGGCTGCTCCCCGGCCCGCTCACACAACGGCAGACCGGCGATTACACGTTCGCCTTTAACCCCGCCGGCAATCTCCACGTGCTTTTGGCCGCGTTCGCCAATCGCCCCAAGAGCGGGCTCGATACGACGCGGGTCTTCACCTACTGGCAGGTGTCGCCGGACGAAAAATCCCGGCCCGAGCGCGTGCTCGATTTCAGCGCCACCGCAACCGCCGGCGGCGAGCGGCGCAGCCCCGACCCGGCGGTCACGCTCCATCGTCTCGGCGAGGGGCGCGTGGTGTTCGTCGCCACCAGCGCCGACGACGAGTGGACGAACTTCCCGGTCAAGCCCGCCTACATCGCGCTCGTGCACGAAATCCTCGCCGGCACGGTCGCCGGCAGCGAGCGTTGGACGAACCTGCTCGTCGGCGAGCGCGTCGAGATCCCCGTCGCCCGGCAACTCGGCGGCACGCCGCGGCTGATCGACCCTGCCAACGGCAGCGAGCAGCCGCTCGAGCAAACCGTCAAGGCCGACGGCACTGCGGTCTACGCGTCGCCGCCGATCGAACGGCCGGGCGTATACCGGCTGCAGAGCGGCCCGCTGGGCGTCCCGGTGAGCGTGAACGTCCCGGCCGACGAAGCGGACATCCGCCCCCTCACCGACGAAGCGATCCGCTCGGCGCTGGGCGACATTGATCTCGAACTGCTCGGCGACGCGCTGCCCGCCGCCGGCGGGGCCGACGAGGACCGGCGCGACTTCGGCTGGTCCGTCATGACGATCGTCCTCTGCCTGCTCGGGCTCGAATGCTTTATGGCGATGCGTTTTGGCCATCACCGGAAAGCGGCGTGACGGGCGATCGACCAACGGAAGATACTCACTCTTGAACCTGCTCCTGGAAAAACTTCTCGGCCTTGATCGCGGCTTCCTCAGCCGCGAGGGCGAATTCTCGGTCGCGTTCAATCCGCAATGGCCGTGGCAGGCGGCGACCGGGGCGGCACTGTGGAACGTGCTCATCCTAGCTCTGGGCGTGGCGCTGGTCGTTTACGTTTATCGCCGCGAAGGCCGCGCACGGGGCGTGAGGATTTCACTTGCCGCGGTGCGGTTGGCGCTGATCGGGCTCGTGCTGGTGCTGCTCAACCGCCCGGTGCTGACGCTCACGCAGTCGCGCACCGAGCCGTCGGTGCTGGCGGTGATGATCGACAATTCACTGTCGATGCGGATCAAGGACATCGGCAATGCCGGCAGCCCCGAGGCGCGCATCGCCGCCGTCCGCACGCTGCTGGGCGGCAACGACGCGCGGGTGCTTAAAGCGATGGGGGCGGTGCACGGGCTCAAGCTTTACCGCTTCGACGCCGACGCCGCGGCGGTGGAGCAGGGGGCGATCGCCGCCATCGCCGCCGACGGGCAGAAGACGCAGGTGACCGCGGCCCTGCGCAGCGTGCTGCGCGACAGCCAGGGCCAGCGCCTCGCGGGCGTCGTGGTGCTCAGCGACGGCCGCGACATGCCGCAGGGCTCGATCGCGGCGGCGATCGACGAGGTAAAGGACTTCGGCGTGCCGATCTTCCCCGTCCCGGTCGGCAGCGACCGGGCGATGCGCAACATCGAGCTCCAGCAGGTGTCGGCCCAGGACAGCGTGTTCGTCAACGACGTCGCCAACATCAAAACGACCCTGCGGCTCAAGGGCCCGGCCGCCGAGCCGGTGACGGTGCGATTGGTCGACAAGGCCAGCGGCGCGGTCCTCAACGACGCCGCCGGCCGGGCGATCGAAGTCACTGTCACTCCCGCCGGCGACGCGCCGACGGAAGTCGAGCTGCAGCTGACGCCGACGAAAACCGGCCCGCTCGATCTCGTCGTCGAAGCCGCCGTGCTGCCGGGCGAGATCGACGAAGAAGACAACCGCCGGACGATCCAGATGTCGGTGCTCGATGCCC
>DASVSS010000383.1:0-5029 GCA_036387945.1 Tepidisphaeraceae bacterium
TCGAGACCGACCATTTCATCGTCTTCACCGACTGGGACGCCCGCGAATTCAACTTCCTCAAAACGCACCTGGAGCGGGCCTACTCGATCGTCAGCCGGCAGTTCGACATCCCGGCCAAGGAGAACGTGTTCGTCGGCAAGCTGCCGGTCTACATGTGGTCGAAATACGCGGCGTTCAAGAAGTACGCTTCGGAGATGGACGACTTCCCCGTAAGCGAGCGCGTCGCCGGCTACTACAGCGGCAACAACCGCGGCGTGGGGCACATGTCGATGTGGAAGCCCACGTCGGAACTGACCGGCACGAGCAGCATCAAGGACGCCGAAACGCTCTGGGGCTACGTGCTCGTACACGAATTCACCCACGCCTTCGTGGCGCGGTATCGCACGAACGAGCGCATCCCGCGTTGGATGAACGAAGGCATCGCTGAAGTGATCGCCATGGGCCAGGTGCCGATGACCGGCCACTACTCGATCGCCCGGCGGATGGCGCAGGAAAAGGTCAACATCGACGTGATCTTCGACGACGACACCATGCCCAGCGGCAACTACTACCCGGTCATGCAGACGATGGTCGAACTTCTCGTCAACAAAGGCCGCAAGAACTTCATCGCCATGATCGACGCGATCAAGGACGGCACGGAGCCGGAAGCGGCGCTGAAGCAGTTCTACAAACTCGACTACGCAGGGCTCACGAAAGAGTGGCGCGATTACGCCGTGCGCTTGAGCAAGAACTGAAGTCGCTCTGCATGGAGTGGCGCGTCGGCCGTCGCGCCCAGCGGCATGGTCGCTTAAGCGACGATGCCACGAAAGAATGTGGGTATCTGAAGGCCCACCGGATCATCACGACCACACCATCCTCGCGAAAGTCGTCCCGGGAGTAACCTGCGACGTCCCTTCAAAAGCGCCGTTCCATTCTTACAATCCGGCGATGATCTACCGTATTGACGTTTCCGCCCGGCCGGAGCACGGTCTGGACCGTGCCGGCGATGCCGTGCGCCGGCAGTTCGCGGCCCTGGGGCTGGACGTCGGTGACACGCGCTACAGCCGCGTCTTCTTTCTCGAGACCCCCGAACCGCGCGACGCCGTCGAGCGCATCGCCCGCACCTTGCTCGCCGACCCGATCGCCGAGACGTACGCCATCGCCGGCGACGCCGCCCATTCCGAAGACGATGGCCGGCGGCTCGAAGTGCATCTCAAGCCCGGCGTGATGGACCCGGTCGCCAACAGCACGGAAGTCGCCGTGCGCGACATGGGCCTGCGCGTCGACCAGGTGCGCACCGGCCGGGCGTACGTCTTTGCCAACCGCGCCGACGCCGCCGCCCTGCGCGCCGCCGCGGCGCGCACGCTTGCCAACGGCGTGATCGAGCACGTCCACGACACCTTCTATCTGCCGGCGACGTTCCCCGTCGCCGCTCCCCACGCCACTGCGGTTCGCCACGTGCCGCTGCGCAGCTTGACGGACGACGATCTCAAAAAGCTCAGCCGTGACGGCCACCTGTTTCTCTCGATCGCGGAGATGAAGGCCGTCCAAACGTACTTCGCCGATAAAGGCCGCGACCCCACCGACATCGAGCTCGAAACCGTCGCCCAGACCTGGAGCGAGCACTGCGTCCACAAGACGCTCAAAAGCGCCGTCGACGTCGTGGACGAAAACGGCAACGTCGTCCGCAGCTATAAGAACCTGATTAAGGACACGATCTTCGCCAGCACGATGGAGATCATGGGCCGGGTTCCGGGTTCCGGGTCTCGGGGTCCGGCGGAAGGAGCAGGGGATTTCCCCCGGAACCCGGAACCCGGAACCCGGAACCCGTTCTGCCTCAGCGTCTTCAAGGACAACGCCGGCGTGATCGCCTTCGACGAAGCCGACGCCGTCTGCTTCAAGGTCGAGACGCACAACCGCCCCAGCGCCATCGAGCCCTACGGCGGCGCGGCCACCGGCATCGGCGGCTGCATCCGCGACGTGCTGGGGACGGGGCTCGGCGCTCGCCCGATCGCGAACACCGATACGTTCTGCGTTGCCTATCCGGAGCGGGAAGGGGAGAGGGGTGAGGGGTTAGGGGTTAGGAAGAATGGGGCGGAATCGCCGTCCCTATCCCTCACCCCTCACCCCTCGCCCCTCGCCCCCCTCCCCCCCGGCGTCATCCACCCCCGCCGCGTGCTCGAACAGGTCGTGGCCGGCGTGCGCGACTACGGCAACCGCATGGGCATTCCGACGGTCAACGGTGCCGTTTATTTCGACGAGAACTACGTCGGCAATCCGCTCGTCTTCGCCGGGTGCATCGGCATCCTGCCGCGCGACAAGATTGACAAGGAAGTCGGCCGCGGCGACGCGATCGTGGTCATGGGCGGCCGCACCGGCCGCGACGGGATTCACGGCGCGACCTTCAGCAGCGCCGAGCTGACCGACAAGCATCAGGACGAGTTCAGCCATGCCGTGCAGATCGGCAACGCCATCACGCAGAAGAAGATGGCCGACGTCCTGCTGCAGGCCCGCGACCGCGGGCTCTACTCGGCGCTGACCGACTGCGGCGCCGGCGGGCTCAGCAGCGCGATCGGCGAGATGGGCGGCGAGATCGGCGCGACGGTCGAACTCGAAAAGGTGACGCTCAAGTACACCGGCCTGCGGTACGACGAAATCTGGATCAGCGAAGCGCAGGAGCGCATGGTGCTCAGCGTCCCGCAAGAGCACGTCGCCGCCCTGCTGCAACTCGCCGGAGAGGAGAACGTCGAAGCCACCGTCATCGGCGCATTCGGCACGCCGGGCGAAGAACTGATCCTCAACCACGCCGGCGTCGAAGTCGGCCGCATGGCGATGGGTTTTCTGCACGACGGCATCCCGATGCCGAAGCGAATCGCCCGCGTGACCGCGGCAAAGGATGAAGTGGGAAGGATGAAGAATGAAAAAGGAGAGTCCGATCCTGTTTCATCCTTCATCCTTCATCCTTCATCCTTTGACGAGCGGCTGAAGCGTGCTCTCTCGCACCCGAACGTCGCCAGCAAGCACTGGATCGTCCGCCAGTACGACCACGAAGTGCAGGGCGGCACGGCCATCAAGCCCCTCGTCGGCCCACAGCAGATCGGCCCGAGCGACGCCTCGGTCATCCGTCCTAAAGCGACGTCGATGAAAGGCGTCATCGCCGCTTGTGGCCTGGCCCCGCACGTCGCCGACCCGTACGACATGGCGCTCGCCGCGATCGACGAAGCGATCCGCAACGCCGTCTGCGTCGGCGCCGACCTCGACCGCCTGGCGATCCTGGACAACTTCTGCTGGCCCGGCACGGACAACGAAGAAGCGATGGGCCAACTGGTGCGCGCCTGCGAAGCCTGCCGCGACGCGGCCCTGGCCTATGGCGTGCCGTTCATCAGCGGCAAGGACAGTTTGCACAACCAGTTCACCGATAGCGCCACCGGCCGGGTCATCAAGATCCCGCCGACGCTGCTCATCAGCGCCATCGGCGTGATCGACGACCTGCGGCGGTGCGTGACGATGGATTTCAAGCAGACCGACAGCACGGTCGTCCTGATCCGCCCCGCCGCGACGAACCTTAGGACGATCTCGGCATTCCACCGCGCGATGAGCAAAGGCATCGCGGCCAGGCAGTTCGCCGCCGTCCACGACGTCGCCGACGGCGGCATCGCCTGCGCGATCGCCGAAATGGCGATCGCCTCGGGCATCGGCGTCGAGATCGAGTCCGACCTCTGCACCGGCCCCGCCGCCTTCGACTACGTCAACGGCTGCTACATCGCCGAGCTCGCCGAGTCGTTCTCGCTCGACGCCTGGAACCACGTCGCCGCCGACTTTTCCGAATTGGTCACGGTCGCGTGCACAACAGATACAGCCACCTTCGCGTACGAAGAATCGGGCGATGACCGCCAAATCCCTCTCACCGATCTCACCGCCGCGTGGCGAGGCACGCTCGACTGGTGATTTGCTATAATGCGGTCATGGCCACGACCATCGCCCATCCCCACGTTCGCCCGGACAGCGAAGGCATCTTGCGCGTTGGCGGAATCAAGTACATCATGTTCGTGTTCAATCATGTCAACACGCCCATGGACGCGGCGGCGCTTCAAGAGCAGTACCCGATGCTTTCCATCGCTGAAATTTATGACGCGCTGGCTTACTACTATGATAACAAGTCGGACATCGACGCCGAACTCGAGCGACGCGAGCGCGACACGGAAGAGTTTCTCAGGCAGCACCCTAACCCACCGGGCCTGCGTGAACGGTTGGTGGCGCGACTGACCGCCGACCAGAGGACCAAACTTGGCTTGTAGCATCTACGTCGATCATCACGTGCATGGCTATGTGGTGGCGTACCTAGAGGAGCGCGGCGTCGATTGCCTTAAAGTACGCGACGACAATCATGCCGCTGAGGGAGACGAAACGCTTTTGCTCCGCGCGGCGGATTTGGGTCGCGTAATTCTGACATATGACAAAGATTTCTTGGCCATCCATGCACGCCGACTACCTACGCGCGGGGCTAGGCCATAACGGGATCATTCACGTCCGACCCGACGACGGAACGCCGCGGCAAATCCTGGAAGACTTGGCAATCACGATCATCGCATCGGGCGATGATGAGTTTATAAATGCGCTGAAGCGTGTGCCGTTGTAAATGCCCGCCGCCCTCCCCTGGCTCATCATCGCCCTCGCCGTCAGCATGATCGGCATCGCCAAGAGCGGTTTCGGCGGCGGGCTGGGGCTCATCGTCGTGCCGATCACCGCACTGGCACTGAGCAGCATTCCCGGCTACCACGCCGAAGACGCGCTTGGTTTGCTGCTGCCCCTGCTGATCGTCGGCGACGTGATCGCGGTGTGGCAGTACCGCAGGTTTCCGAACTGGGGGCTCATCGCACGGCTGGCGCCCGGCACGATCGCCGGGATCGCGCTCGGCACGGGGTTGATCTGGCTGCTGAAAAATCAGCAGGACGTGGCGGCGGCGCTCATCAACATGGAGATCGGGTTCGAAAGCGTGCTGCTCGTGTCGCTCGTGTGGTGGCGCAAGTGGCGCGGCGTACAGCAGAAG
>DASVSS010000384.1:0-2903 GCA_036387945.1 Tepidisphaeraceae bacterium
ACCACGCCACTTTCGTTTGATACACTCACCGTCCATGAAGCACTTTCGCAAAAGCTCCTACACCGAGAAGGAGCGCTGCGAAGGTCGTCATCGCTTCGAACACTGTACCGCAACAACACCGTCTACTTCATCACGTCCAAAGTACGAGACGGCCTGCACCATTTCCGTGAAGAGCGCGCAAAGCAGATCTTCTGGGACCGCTTCACCCATTGGTCCGACAAATATGGATTCGAGCCCTGGGTCGTCAGTCTGCTCTCGAATCACTACCACATCATCGGCTGCCTCCCCGTCGGCGAAAACCTCGGGCACATGATGCAGCGAATCCACGGCTCGACGTCCAAGCTCGTCAACGACACCCTCCCCGTGCGCCATCTTCGGTTCTGGCGATTCGAAGGGAAGAAAGACTACTTCGACGGCTGCCTGCGCGACGAAACCCAGCTCCGCCGCACCTACCGCTACGTCCAGCGCCAAGCCGTCCGCGCCGGCCTCGTCCGGCGCGTCGAGGACTACCCTCACGCGCACTCACATCACGCTCACCGAAGCTCTCGCGCGGGCGAAGGACCGGCATGCCTACCTCCCCACCGTCTCCTACGCACGCTACGAAAACCCACAGTCACAACCCACCCAAAAAAGCGGCGTGGCCGCTTCAGCGGCCACGCCTAAAACTATCCAAAATCCTAATCCCAACTCCCCCGCTCAACGCCCGTAATACTCGCGCGTCGTGCGGTAATACGTCCCCCCACCACTGTAGTTGTTGTAATAATACGTCGGCGGCGGCGGAACGTGTGCCGGCACATAAACCACCGGCGGCGGCGACACATACACCGGGGCCGGCGAGACGTACACCGGCCGCTCGATCACGTACGGCCGTTCGATGATCACCGGGGCCGAGCGGTAGTACCCGCCGCGGTATCCGTGATACCCGCCGCTGTACCCGCGGCTATAGCCGAGGCCGACGTAGCTGCGGTCGTAGTAACCGCCGTTGGAGAAGCCGAGATTGAAATTGAAGCTCGAATGGCTGCGGCTCGAGCCGCGGTGGTCATGGCCGCCACGGTCGTACCCGCGATAGCTCCCGCCCCGGTCGCCACCGCCGCGATAGCGATCGCCCCGGTCGGCGAGCGTGAACGACGAAGCAGAAAGCAGCACCAACGCGCCAAGTCCGATTTTCGACAACATCAAAAACTCCTGCTGGGATATACGAAATGATAGACCGCCCGGGCGCGGCAAAGTTAGGCGGCGCGCCCGAAAAACGGCCGCAGGCGGTTATCGGCCGCAGAAATGCGCGCCACCCCCCAAACGCCCCGCGCAGGCGACGGCCAGGGCCGTTACCGCTCGCCCCACCACCCGGCCAGCCGCTTGGCGAACGCCGCGTCCGCCGTCTGCCACCAGATTTGGCGGTGGTGGTGCAGCGTCACCAGGTGCCGGTGACCGGGGAAGAGCACCGCGAAATCGCTCGTCTTAAGCCCTTCGACCAGCGCCGTGGCAAGGAAACCCAGATCAAAGTTGTTGAAATCGCCGTCGGCATCCCGGGTCTGCGGCAGCTCGATCGCCGCGGCGTCGGTGCGCGTTTCCAGGGCCGCGGGATCAATGCCGATCGCCGCCAGCGTCCCCCGCAGCCACGGGCCGTTGCCGTGGCCGAGCTCGAAGCTCCAGTGCGCCTTGGGCAACACCCACGCTGGCCCCGGCAGGCACTCCTGCCACACCTCCTCGAGCATCAGACCCAGGTTCTCTTCCGGCAGCGGCACGGTGACCACCGCCCCCAGCCCCGGGCGGATCGTCGGATCCGGCCCCTGCAGCCACCCGACGATCTTCACGTCCTCCTCCGCCGGAAACCCGAAGCTCCCCCCGTTGTAATACACGCACCGCAGCCCCAGGGCGTGCATCCGCTCCAGCACCTTCGCATAATCCACAATCGCACTCATCGCCCCGCACCCTACCCCCCGCCTACCCTAAAGTCATCGACACACCCAAACACCAAAACACCAAAACCAAAGGCCCCCATGACCACCAACGAATCGATCCTCGGCCCGCTGATGCGCTCGCAGGCGATGCTGCAGCAGATGGTCAGCCCCTTCACCGCCGAGCAATGGCTGCACCGCCCGGTGAGCGGCGCTAACTGCCCGGCATGGATCGTCGGACATTTGTGCGTCGTCGAGCGTATCGGCTGCTGCGTCGCCGCCGGCCGCGAGCCGCCCCTGCCGGACCCGGATTTCGAGAAACGCTACGCCCGCGACGACTACGCCCCCAAGGCCGCCCGCTATGAGGACGTCGAAAAACTCCTGCCCACGTTCGACCAATACCGCGGCGTGATCGTCGACGCCGTCGCCCGCATGCCGCTGGAAAAGTTCAGCCAACCACTCAAAGACCCGCACCCGCTGTTCAAGAACGTCGGCGAAATGATGGCCTTCCTCCCCATGCACACGATGCTCCACCTCGGCCAACTCAGCACGATCCGAAGGTCGCTGGGCTACCCGCCGCTGTTCTAACCGTGCCGTCCGGGGCATGGAAACGAGTCGGTCGGACAAGTTGAAATGGCGCAAAAGATTTCGGTTTTTCCGTTGACACCGCGTTGCCCGAATTCGCATAATCCTCCTTCGCAAACCTGGGGGACGCCCGGCGGGGGCGTCACTGGTTGCGGCTTGCTGTTCATCTCTCGACAACTCGGAGCGCCACATGGTGGGTCAGCTATTCGCACGAATTCGTACAACGTCCTTCAAAGCTTCGCCCTTTCTAGATCGGGCAAGTGCTTGATCGAGGGACTCGAGCCACGCACTCTTTTGAGCGGCGGCCCCAACGACCCGGTGTTGTCCGTCGGCAGCGTCACCCCGACGTCGATCGAGTTGATCTGGGCCGAGCCGACGGACGGCTCGAATCTGTCCCTGGAAGTGCGCGGGCCCGGGGAC
>DASVSS010000385.1:0-25097 GCA_036387945.1 Tepidisphaeraceae bacterium
GAAACGAACTTCATCGATGCTTCTCCTTCCCGACCGCCGTCGGCACCACGCCGGGGGCGACGAGACAAATTGTGACCTTGCGATCCCTGCAAGTGAGGTCCCGGTCGGCCCACCACGAGCTCCGGCTGTCAACCCATGTCGGCCCGAGGGGGCGCGGAACTTGCAAAAACGGCGTGGGGCGCAAATATGGCGCTCGGGTTCCGGGTTCCGGGGAAGAAAGACAGAAGGTGCCAAGTCGTTCCGGGACCCGAGACCCGGAACCCGGAACCCGAGCTAGGCCTTGGCCTTGGACGAACAACCCTCCCCCCGTCTCCGTATCTGTTGATCGAAGGACCACGCATGCTCAGTAACTGGCAACTCCCGCTTCCCGAGGTCTACACGCAACTCAGCGAAGCGGAGCTGCGCGTGCGCATCGACCTGGCGCGCCAGGAACTGGGCCAGCGGCTGGTGATCCTCGGGCACCACTACCAGCAGGACGCGGTCGTCGATTTCGCCGATTTCGTCGGCGACAGCTTCGAGCTCTCCCGCCACGCCGCGGCACAGCGCGGGATCGAGTACGTCGTATTCTGCGGCGTGCATTTCATGGCCGAAAGCGCCGACATCCTCACCGACCCGAGCGTCACCGTCATCCTCCCCGACATGGGCGCCGGCTGCAGCATGGCGGATATGGCCGACATCGATCAGACCCACGAGGCCTGGGAACAACTCAAGCAAACCCTCGGCCCCGACCAGCCGATCGTGCCGATCACCTACATGAACTCCTCCGCGGCGATCAAGGCCTTCGTCGGCGAAAACAACGGCGCGGTGTGCACGAGCAGCAATTGCCGCAACGTGCTGGAGTGGGCGCTGGCGGGCGGGGCCTTGAAGGATGAAACGGGAAGGATGAAGGATGAAAAAAGCACCGACGCCACCTTTGATCCTTCACCCTCCCCTCTTCAGCCTTCTCCCAAGATTTTGTTCTTCCCCGACCAGCACCTCGGGCGCAACACCGCTTACGCGATGGGCACGCCGCTGGAGAAGATGATCGTATGGGACCCGCGCCAGGACCTCGGCGGCAACACCCCGGAGCAGGTCCGCGACGCCGATTACATTCTGTGGAAGGGCCACTGCAGCGTGCACGCGCTGTTCCGCCCCGAGCACATCGACCAGGCCCGCGCCAAGCTGCCGGACGTGAAGGTGATCGTGCACCCCGAGTGCAAGTGGGAAGTCGTTCAGAAGGCCGATCTCGCCGGCAGCACCGCGTACATCGTCGAGCAGGTGCGCAAGGCCCCACCCGGCACGGCCTGGGCGATCGGCACCGAAGTGCATCTGGTCAACCGCCTCAAGCGCGAGCACCCCGAGCAGACGATCGTGGTATTGAGTGACTGCCAGTGCCTGTGCACGACGATGTACCGCATCGACCTGCCGCACCTGTGCTGGGTTCTGGAGAACCTCGTCGCCGGCGAAGTGGTGAATGAGATCCGCGTCGACGACCACACCCGCCGCTGGAGTACCGTCGCCCTGCAGCGCATGCTGGCGATCAAAGGTAACGGCAACCCGACGAAGAAGGTCCAGCCGATCGGCACGACGATCGATTGATTTCGCCCCTGTCACCGGGCGATCTGCGTCGTCCCGCCACAGCCCATGCCGCGCCCCCGCGGCCGTCGGGCGGAATCCCGAATTTCTGCGACGCTATCGGATTTCCCCCGACCCCGCGGCCTCTTACGAGGCCGCGAATTCAGGCTATGATCTGCCCCCCGGGGCGGCGGGCATTTCGCCGCCCGGGGTTTGAAAGACGTAAGGCCACCTCGCAAGGGCCGCCGGGTCGGAGAACGTGACATGCAAGACGACGGTGTTCCATTGCCCGCCAAGCAGCAGATGCAGACGGGCATTCAGGGACTGGACGACATCCTGCGGGGCGGCCTGACGCCGGGGCGTCTCTATCTCGTCGAAGGCGACCCCGGCGCCGGCAAGACCACGCTGGCGCTGCAGTTCCTTCTAGCGGGGGTGGACGCCGGCGAATCCACGCTCTACGTCACCCTGTCGGAAACCAAGCACGAGATCGAAGAAGTCGCCCACAGCCACGGCTGGTCGCTCGAGGGCATGCACATCCACGAGATGGCCCCGACGGGCGAATCGCTCGATGCCGAGTCGCAGTTGACGATGTTTCATCCGTCGGAGCTGGAACTCACCGAAACCACCCAGGCCGTGCTCGCTGAAGTCGAGCGGCTCAAGCCCCAGCGCGTGGTGTTCGACTCCCTCTCGGAAATGCGCCTGCTGGCGCAGAACCCACTGCGTTATCGCCGGCAGGTGCTGGGGCTCAAGCAGTTCTTTGCCGGCAAGGGCACGACCGTCTTCCTGCTCGACGACCGCACCGGCCCGGGTGAAGACGGGCAGCTGCAGAGCATCGCCCACGGCGTGATCCTGCTGGAAAAACTCGCCACCGGGTACGGCGCCGAGCGCCGACGCCTGCTCGTGCGCAAAATGCGCGGCGTGGCGTTCCGCGGCGGGTATCACGATCTGGTCATCCGCACCGGCGGGCTGGACGTATTCCCGCGGCTCGTCGCCGCCGAGCACCACGCCGATTTCGGCGACACCGAAGTCCCCAGCGGCAACGTAGGTTTTGACAAGCTGCTGCTGGGCGGGCTGCCTTCGGGCAGCAGCACGCTGCTCATCGGCCCCGCGGGCGTAGGCAAGTCGACGATCGCGCTGCAGTGTGCGCTGACCACCGCGTCGGCCGGCGGGCGGGCGGCGCTGTTCATCTTCGACGAAACCATCGGCACGCTGCGCACGCGCGCCCGCAAGCTCGGCATGCCGCTCGACGCCTGCATGGCCGACCACAGCGTCACCGTGCAGCAGGTCGACCCCGCCGAGTTGTCGCCCGGCGAATTTGCCGCCCAGGTGCGGGCGGCGTCCGAAGGCCGCGACGCCAGCGGACGCCCGGCGAAGCTCATTCTCATCGACAGCCTCAACGGCTACCTCCACTCGATGTCCGACGAGAAGTACCTTACCGCCCAGTTGCACGAGCTTTTCACCTATCTCAACCAGCGCGGGGTCGTCACGCTGGTGACGGTCACGCAGTCGGGCATGATCGGCTCGAACATGCGCTCGCCGGCGGACACGACGTACCTGGCCGACAACGTCATCCTTTTCCGCTACTTCGAAGCCGGCGGACGGATCCGACGAGCCATCTCCGTCGCCAAGAAACGCGCCGGCCCGCACGAGACGACCATCCGCGAGTACCGCATCACGAGCGAAAAAGGCGTCGAGATCGGCGAGCCGCTGGAGCAATTCCAAGGGCTGCTTACCGGCACACCGAGGTTCATCGGAAAAGTCGACGCACTGATCGGGAGCGACCAGGTGAACGCCCTGGACAAGGGCGACGATGACTGACGCCGTCCGCGCGCCCGGGCACCGTGTTCTTATGCTAGCGCCTACCCGCCGGGACGGCGAAGCGAGCCTGCGCCTACTCAACACCGCCAACGTCGAATGCGTGTTGTGCGCGAACCTCGCCACGCTCTGCAGCGGCATCGACGGCGCGTCGGTGCTGATCGTGCCCGAGGAGACCGTGCAGGCGGATTTCGATAACGCCCTGGCGCACGCGCTGTCGCTTCAGCCCGTCTGGTCGGATTTGCCCGTGATCGTGCTGGCGCGGCCGGGCGTGGAATCGCCGGCGATCGCCAAGGCCCTCAGCACGCTCGGCAACGTCACGCTTGTCGAGCGCCCGGTGCGTTTGTCCACGCTCGTCAGCGCCGTGCGGGCGGCGCTGCGAGCCCGCGAGCGACAATGCGAAGTGCGCGACCACCTGCTTGAACAGGCCAGGGGCACCGCGATGCGCGACGCACTGATCGCCAGCGAACGCGCCGCCCGCTCCGAAGCCGAGCGCGTGAGCCGGATGAAAGACGAATTCCTCGCCACGCTCAGCCACGAGCTGCGCACGCCGCTCAATGCGATCCTGGGCTGGTCGCAGATCATCAAGAATACGCCCGACGACGCCGCCGAAGTGGCCCAAGGCCTGGACGTGATCGAGCGCAACGCCCGCATGCAGGCGCAGATCATCGAAGACCTGCTCGACATGAGCCGCATCATCAGCGGCAAGGTGCGGCTGAACGTGCGCCCGCTGGACTTGTCCGCCACCGTGCAGGCCGCGGTCGACACCGCCCGCCCGACCGCCGACGCCAAGGGCGTGCGGCTGGCGTCGACGATCGACCCGCTGCCGGGCATCACCGTCAGCGGCGACGCCGGCCGGCTGCAGCAGGTGCTGTGGAACCTGCTCAGCAACGCCATCAAGTTCACCCCGCGCGGCGGACGTGTGCAGGTGCTGCTGGAGCGCGTCGACTCGCACCTGGAGATCAGCGTCAGCGATACCGGCGAAGGCATCAAGCCCGAGTTCCTGCCGTTCGTGTTCGACCGCTTCCGCCAAGCCGACGCCAGCACCACGCGCCGCCACGGCGGGCTGGGGCTGGGGCTGTCGATCGTCAAGCAGCTTGTAGAATTGCACGGCGGCGCGATCCGCATCCACAGCGACGGCACTGGCCGGGGATCGACGTTCGTCGTCACCCTGCCGCTGGGCGCGACGCGCCGGGAACCGGAAAGAGACTCCGAGCCCCGCTACGGCCGCACGGGCCCGCACCTCGACGGGGGACGTGAACGGGGCATCGAACTCGATGGCGTGCGCGTGCTCGTGGTCGATGACGAGCCCGACGCCCGCGGGCTGGTCAAGCGCCTGCTGGAGGACTGCCGGGCCGTGGTCACCACCGCCGCGTCGGCGCAGGAAGCGCTGATGCTGCTGCGGGCCGAGGCGTTCGACGTCCTCGTGAGCGACATCGGCATGCCCGGCGAAGACGGCTACTCGCTGATCGGCCGCGTGCGGGCGATGGGCAAGGACCGAGGCGGCGACATCCCCGCCATCGCGCTGACCGCCTACGCCCGCGCCGAAGACCGCACGAAGGCGATCACCGCGGGGTTCCTCATGCATATGACCAAGCCGATCGAGCCCGTGGAACTGCTTACCACCGTCGCCGGCCTGGCCAGCCGCGCGCACCGCTGAGCGGGCGTCGCGGCCGCGTGTCTCGCGCGCCAACCACTGACATCCCTAAAGCGCGTCTTCCGCGCGTCGGGCGCTTCCGTGCTACACCGAACTCCTGCCGCCTCGCTGCGTCAATATGTTCCATCGCTGCCAGGGCCGGGCCCGATAATCTCTTCCTGCACTCGGCCCAACGGCCGATCACGCATGGCCGCAAACCTGCCCCGGGCCGGGCGGGCGGGGTGTGAAGTCAAAGTCCGGCCCGTGGAATGCCGATGCCAGTGCGCAATCAACGGATCGTCTGGAGTGATCGGGAATGCGGCCGCGGGTACTACTCATTGATGACACCCCAGCGTTGCACCGCCTCGTCGCGGCGGCGCTCGAGATCGATGGAATCGATCTGCTCAGTGCCTACGACGGCACGTCGGGCATCCACGCCGCCAAGATGCACAAGCCCGACGTCGTACTGCTCGACGTTTCCATGCCCGGCCTGAGCGGGTTTGAAGTGTGCGAGCTGCTGCTGGTGCAGCCGGAGACGGCGCAGATCCCGGTGATGTTCCTCAGCGCCTCGGCCAATCCCGACGACCGCGTCCGCGGCCTGATGTACGGCGCGAGCGACTACCTCACCAAGCCGTTCTACGCCGATGAGCTGCGCGCCCGCGTGCGCGTGGCCCTGCGGTACAAGGCGCTGCTCGAGCTCGAAAGCCGCCGGGCCTTCCGCGACGGGCTGACGGGCCTGTGGAACCGCGCTTACCTCGATCACCGCCTTGCGGCTGATTCGGCCGCCAGTGCACGGCACGGGTGGCCGCTGTCGTGCGTGATGATCGACATCGATCACTTCAAGAACATCAACGACACCTACGGCCACTCGTTCGGCGACGACACCCTGCGGGCCGTGGCCGACCGCATCAACCTCGCCTCCCGCTGCGACGACGTGCCCTGCCGGTACGGCGGGGAAGAGTTCGTCGTTCTATGCCCGGGCGTCGGCGCCGCCGACGCGGCGCGGCTGGCGGAGCGCATCCGCACGTCGGTGTCGGGCACCCCGCTTCTTGCCGACGTGCGTGTGACGTGCAGCCTCGGCGTCGCCGACGGCTCGCCCGACGAAGGCCTGCTCGCCGCCGCCGACCGCGCCCTGTACCGCGCCAAGCACGCCGGCCGCGACCGCGTGTGCGTCGCCGCCGAAGCCGCCGCGACGGTCGACTCTCGCGCCGCCCTGTCCCACGCGTAGCGCACTTTTATCACCGAAATTTCTCAAGGCGGGCGTCTGACCGGCCTGAGTTTCTTGCGCCTTCTCTGGCGGGCGAGACGCCGCCCCGCCCATGGCTCAGCAACGTACTACGGGTCGCTCCGGAAAGACGCTATCGCAATGCCCGCCCTTTGACCGATAGCGCCTGTAGCGCGACCGGTCCGGCCGCGGAAGAGAGATTTTGCATGGACGATTCGCTCGACGCCGCCCTGCGCTGCCCGCTTCGGCTCGCGGCGCTGCGCGAGAGCGGATTGCTGGATTCAGCGGCGTGCCAGGAGTTCGACCGCGTCACAGCGCTTCTCGCGCGCGTGCTGGCGACGCCGATCGCGGCGATCACACTCATCGACGCCGACCGGGCGCAGGTCAAAAGCGCCGTCGGCCTGCCCGACGGCTTCGGCGCCGTGGGGGGGGTGGCCCTTGAGGAATCGCTCTGCAAGCACGTCGTCGCCATGCGCCAGGCGATGGTGGTCGTCGACGCCCGCTCGCACGAGGTGCATCGGAACAACCCCTCGGTGCTCGGCGGCCTCGTCGTCGCGTGCGTCGCCGTGCCATTGACGACGCGCGACGGCCACGTGCTCGGGGCGCTGTGCGCTGTCGACCGGGCCCCGCGGGCGTGGACGGACGAGCAAATCGGCATCGTTCACGATTTCTCGGCGATCGTCACCGACGAGATCGAGGCCCGCCGCCATGAGCGCGCCCACCGATCGACCAGTGCGATGCTGCGCATCTCAGAGATCAAGTTCAACGCCTTCATGGATTACTGCCCCGCCGCGGCGTACATCAAGCGGGAGGACGGCACGTTCGTATTCGTCAACAGCACGCTGCGCAAGTACTTCTGCTCCGGTGACGAGACGTGGTTGGGCAAGACCGGCTTCGACCTGTTCCCCGAAGCCGCCGCCATGCGCTTGCGCCGCAACGACCTTATCGCCATCAACAGCGCCGCGGGCATCGAGTTCGAAGAGACCCTGCCGATGCCCGACGGCAGCGAATCGCACTGGCTGACGTACAAGTTCCCCATGCACTTGCCCGACGGCCAACGCCGCCTCGGCGGGTTCTCGGTGAACGTCACCGCCCAGAAGCGCACCGAAGCCCAGCTCCGCATCGCCAACGCCACCATCACCGACGAGCGCACGCGCCTGTCGGTCTTCGTCGAGCACGCGCCGGTGGCGATCGCGATGTTCGACCGCGACATGCGCTACGTCGCGGCGAGCAAGCGTTGGGCGAGCGACTACCGTCTCGGCGACGCGCCGCTGGTCGGGCGGTGCAATTACGACGTGTTTCCGACCGTCGCCCACCTCCTGCGCCCGATCTACGACCGGTGCCTCGCCGGCGCCGTCGAGCGCAGCGACCACGACCAATGGCAGCCGCCGGGCAGCGACCGGGTGATGCACGTGCAGTGGGAGATCCGTCCCTGGCGCGACGCCGGCGGCGCGATCGGCGGCGTGATCGCCTGCACGCAGGACATCACCGACCTGATCCTGCGCGAGAACGAGCTCGCCCGCCTGCGCGAGACCGCCGAGGCCTCGAGCGTGGCCAAGTCGCGGTTCCTGGCGCACATGAGCCACGAGCTGCGCACGCCGCTGACGTCGATCCTCGGCTACGCCGACCTGCTCGGGTCGCCCCAGACGTCGCAGCCCGACCGCCAGCGTTTCGCCGCCACGATCCGCCGCAACGGCGAGCACCTGCTGTCCGTGCTCAACGACGTGCTCGACGTTTCGAAGATCGAAGCCGGCAAGATGACCGTCGAGCAGGTGCCGACGCCGCTGCGGGCGGTGCTGGACGAAGTCGTCGCGACCGTGCGGCCATGGGCGGCGGCAAAATCGCTGTGGCTGCGGGTGGTGTTCGACGCGCCGGTTCCTGAGCAGCTCGACTCCGACCCGACGCGGCTGCAGCAGGTGTTGCTCAACCTCATCGGCAACGCGGTCAAGTTCACCGAAACCGGCGGCGTGACCGTGCGCGTCGGGCTAAACGCCGCTGGCGATTCCGCCGGCGGCCCGGCACTGCTGCGGATCGCCGTCGAGGACACCGGCATCGGCATCACGCCCGAGCAGATGACGCAGCTGTTCAAGTCCTTCACCCAGGGGGACTCGTCGTACACGCGCCTGTACGGCGGCACGGGACTGGGGCTGGTCATCTCGCGCCAGATCGCCCGGCTGCTCGGCGGCGACATCACTGCAGAGAGCCGTGTTGGCGCCGGCAGCCGATTCGTTCTGTCACTGCCGATCGGTGACGCATCCCAAACGGCGGTGACCACAACGCTCGCCCGCGCCGCCCCGCCGCGTGTCGAGCCCGTGGTGGCGACGCGCGCCGATGGCCGCGTGCTCGTCGCCGAGGACAGCGCAGACACACAGTGGCTCATCGCCGCTTACCTGCAGCGTGCCGGCGCGAAGGTGTGCATCGTCGACAACGGCGCGCAGGCCGTCGACGCCGCCCTGCGCGCCGAGGCGGGCGGGCGGCCGTTCGATCTGATCCTGATGGATTTCCAGATGCCCGGCCTCGACGGCCCCGCCGCCACCCGCGCGCTGCGCCAAAAAGGATACCGCCGCCCGATAGTGGCCCTTACCGCCAGCGCCATGCCGCAGGAGCGCACGCTGTTCCTCGCCGCGGGCGCAAACGCTTATCTGACCAAGCCGATCGACACCGACTTGTTCTTCGCCACCGTCGCCCGCTACCTGCCGGCCCGCCCGGCCCCGGCGCGACCGCCATCGCCGGGCGACACGACGCTCATCAGCACCCTCGCCGGCGACCAGGTCGTCGGGCCGCTCGTCGATTCATTTCTGGACGAGCTGCGTGAACAGGTCGGCGCCCTTGCCGGCATTGCCCACGACGTCGACCCGTCCCAGACCGGCCAGATCGCCCACCAGATCAAGGGCGCCGCCGGCTCGTACGGCTTTCCGACCATCACCCGCGCCGCCGCCGACCTCGAGCACGCCGTCGGCCAAGGCGACGCCGACGCCGCGGCCACGCTCCTTGCGGAGTTGACCGACCTGTGCCGGCAAGCGACGGGGCGAGACGCGGGGAGATGACAAGGGGATTCGTCGGGCGCGGTTCGCCGCGTTGATCCGCACCGCTACGCCAACAATGCGGTGAACCGAACGCAACAAGAGCGATCCTGTCGCCTTGTCCGCCGCCCCCGCGCGTCGGCGGCATTCACATCCTCGACTCGGCAAGGCGGTAGCGCGGGTTTTGTAGCACGGGCTGCGTCGAAGATGTTGATGCCCGCGGCGGCTATCGCCCCGCGCTCGCCACAGGCTGGTGCACGCCCTCGCGGGGCAGCGCCGTAAACACGTCCTCGGGGTTCAAGCCCGCCCATGCGTCGTCGAGCGGCATGAGAAAGACGTCGCGATAGACGCGGGCGGTGAACACCTCGGGGTCGGACGCACCGTCGCGGCCGATCATTTCGAGAACCCGGGGGCGCAGCTCGCGCTCGTTGATCTGCGTGTCCTGGCGCACCGTCTTCCTGAAGGCCGTCATCCGCCCGTTGAACGCTTCGCTGCCGGCGGGCTCGCCCGATTTCAGCGCCATGAGCACCAGCGCGTTGGCACCGAACACCACCGGCGGCACGTCGACGACGGCCACCGCGGGCGGCAGCGTGTCGCGCAAGCCGCCGTCGCGCAGCGACGGGCCTTCGAACGCCACTTTCGACATGGCAAGCCGCCCTGCCGCCGCGGCGTCCGGCCGGGCTGGCCGCGGGAAAGGTTGCATGCGCGGCATCGTCACCTGCAGCGTCACACCGGCGGCGACGTAAGCATTGGGCCGGGCCTCGGTCGTCAGCGTCAAACGGTCGCTCGCCGGGACGGCGCGCGGGAAGGCGGGCGGCAGACCGAAATCCAAAGCGGGCATGCGCGTGGGGATGACCGCCGCCGGCGTGTGCCGCTGCAGCGCCAGCAGAAACTGCTGCGGCGAATACATCCCCGGCAGCGCGTCGAGCACCCGGCCATTGGAAGTGAGGATCAGGTGCATGCTGTTGCCCGTGATCGGCCGGCGGATCTGCCGGCCGTCGGCGAACTGCACCGTCATCACCGGCACGTCGCGCACGCTTTGCCAGTGGAGGACGAAATTGTCCCGCAGGTGCCGGTTGATCGCCGTGTCGGCGTACAAGGCCACCCGGAAGAATCGCGAGTTGGCGCAGCTCATCTCTTCGTCGAGCCGGCCGAGCAGCCGCAGCGACAGAATCGGCCGGCCGCGTCGCCGGGCCTCGCCGCGCGCCGATCCGAGATCGGTATGCCAGAACAACCGCGACCATGCCGCGTCCTTCTGGCCGGCCTCGCGGTCGATCGCGTCGCGTCGTGCGTCCAGTGCCGCGGCGTCGGTCCTGGCGGCGATGGCGCTGTCGTAGTCGGTGAGCAATGCGTCCAGCCGTTCCTGCGACCGCTGCGGCGCGGCGGCGGCGAACGCGGGCACGAACACGATCAGACAGAGGATGCGAAGCATGTGGGCTCCCGTGTGACTTGGCATTCTACGACGTGTCTCGTGATCCGGTCGGTGCGGTGGCGGGTTGCGGATCGTTAAGGTCTGACGTCGTTGGGGTGGGAAGGTTCCGGATTATTCTGGGCGCGGTATGCGGCGCGTCTTGCGTCGTTCGCCGCGGAGGATCGCTTGCCGCTGAAGCGGCAAGCCCGGGTCAGGCCTGGATGAGGGCGTGTCGTGAGGGTGTTTGCTGGGGGGCTTATGTGCGGGGTGGGGCGTTTGGTCTAGTCGCCTACGGCCCAGCGGGTGTACTTCGAGCGCTGGAGGGCGAGCGTCAGCAGGGCGCTGCCGACGAGGGCGATGGCGAATGCCGCGGCATCGAGTGCGGGGCCGGCGGGGATTTGCCGGGACTGGGCGACCTGGACGACGACGCGAAGGAAGACGACGTGGGACAGATAGATCCCAAAGCTCAGCCGGCCCAGCCACGCCAGTGACGCAACGCCCGCCATCGGCGCGCCGGCGACGAGCCAGGCGGCGACGCCGCCGAGGGTGCTCAGCAGCAGGGTCGGCTCGGGCAACCGCCATTGGCCGGCGGTGGTGAGGACGACGCCGGCTATGCCGATGAGGCCGACGGCGTTGCTCCAACCCGTCACACGCCGCGGCAGGCCGAGCACGGCTGCGAGGGCGAGGCCGACAAGGGCCGCGGGCAGGGCCTGGTAGTAGGAGAGTACGAATTCTGCGTCGGCCGACATCGTCCCGGTCAGCCCGGCGGGGGTCGGCAGCGCGATCACCGCCGCCGCCGCCAGCAGCGCAAGCATGCCAACGGTTTTGCCCCGGCCCGGCGAACGGCCGGCCCATGTCAGAAGCGGGATGGCCAGCAGCATGCAGATCAGCAGGAAGGGCAAAAACCACAGGTGCCGCGACGTGCCGCCGAGCAGCGTGAGCGGGCCGAGGGCGTCGAATTGAAATCCGCCGTGCCGGAGGGATTTGGCCTGCCGCAGCGCTTCGTAGATAAGGCACCAGAGCAGGAACGGCACGCACAGGCGCACGGCCCGGCGGCGCATGAGCGGCATGACCGGCTCGCCGGGCCGCCCGCCGATCGAGCGGCCGAGCAGCATCAGAGCGACGACGAGAAAGAACGGCACGCCGAAAAACCCCGGCGCGTCGCTCGTGGCGTCGGCGGCGTGCCGCCAGACGATCCCGGCGATGGCCAGGAACCGCACCGCGTCCAGGCCGGCGGACCGCGCCTTCGCCGGCGCGGCGGTTTCGTCGGTGGTCGTGGCGGGGAGCGCGGCCAGCGGCAAGGTCGACATATCCCGTTCGTCGGCACGCGGCGGGTGCGGGATAACCACTGACGGCCGATAACCGCGGCGGCGCGGTGCGATGGCCGGAGTGTAGTGCGCCAATCTTCGCAGCGTCACGATTCCGTGGCGTGGGCGTCTCGCCCACGTTCCGGCGAAGCCGGATGCGCTTTTGGCACTTCACGATATGAGGCGGCCGCCCGCCCCCACCTAACCTCCCCCGCAGGGGAGGAACCGGAGCCGCGATTCATCCGTGATGAAGGGGGCGACGAGTCTTTAGCGCGCCGTTGCCGCCGGGGCGGTGCCGGGGACGGCGGTGCCGGACTGTGTGGCGGCCGTGGCGGCGGCGTGGATGGTGTCGTGCACGAACCGCAGCTTCTCCACCGCCTTTGGCGGCAGCACGAAGGGGTAGGCGTCGCCGACGCCGAGGCCGCGATTCAGTTCGTTCAGGACGTACGTCAACGGCGGCCAGGCGATCATCATCTTGTCGAAGCTGACCGGTGCGTTGGTCACGGGATCGGGCACGGCTTCGACCACCGGCTCGCCGCGCCGCGGCGGGCGGATGCGGATGCCGACGCCGGCGGCGGTTTCCAGAGTGTCGGCGGTGTGCAGGTAATGCGCCCACGTCTCGGCCCAGTCCTCCCAGGGGTGCATCGTCGCGTAGGCGCTGATGAACGTTTCCTGCCATTCCGCGGGCGCACCGTTCTGATAGTGTCGCTGCAGCGCCTCGGCATAGCTGGCGCGCTCGTCGCCGAAGAGCTGGCGAAACGCTTCGAGGCGCGGCGAATCGCTTACCAGCAGGTCCCAGTAGTAGTGCCCGACTTCGTGCCGCAGATGGCCCAGCAGCGTGCGATACGGTTCTTTCATCAGCAGCCGCCGCTTCTCGCGCTCGGCGTCGTCGGCCTCGGCCAGGGCGAGGGTGATCACGCCGTCGTCGTGCCCGGTGAGCACCTTCGGCGCCGACGGGTCGGCCGGATCGGCGAGGATGTCGTACACCTGCCCGCGCTTAGGGTCGTCGTTCTTATTGATCACCGGCAGACCCAGTTGCAACAGCGTGTAGACAAGCCGACGCTTGGCGATCTCGATCTTGTACCACAGCGGTTTGTTCGTCGCCGGCACCAGGGGCGGGATGGTGCGCGTCAGCCGGCACGAAAGGCAATACTCGCCATCGGTCTCGGCCGGCAGGGCCCAGTTGCAGACGGCGTGCTCGGTGTAGTTGCGGCAGAGCTTGAACCGGCGGTCCGGCGCCAGCGGCGTGACGAACGTGCCGCCGGACTTGGGATCGAGCGACGTGATCTGCCCGAGGTGCGGGACGTACGCTAGCCGGTGGCCGCAATTGAGGCAGGCGATGTTTTCGAAGAAGACGAGATTGTCGCAGTGGTCGCAGTGGAAGACGTTCATAATCGGCCGATCGTAGGACGCCGCCGCCGGCAGGATCGCACTTTTCTACGGGCGGCGGCCGCGCGGCGAACCACGCCGCCGCCGGCATGGTATGATGGGGGCCCATGTCGTCGACCCGGAAAATGACCGCCCGGCGGTGGAACATCGCCGCCACCGACGACCGCGTCGGCGAGCTCGCCGACCGGCTAAAGATCAGCCGGATCGTGGCCCAGGTGCTGCTCAACCGCGGCGTGGTCGCCGCCGACGAAGGCCGGGCGTTTCTGCAGCCGACGCTTTCGGCGCTGCACGAGCCGCGGCTGATCCCTGGCCTGAGCCAGGGCGCCGAACGCCTGGCGGCGGCGATCCGCGACAAGCGGCGCGTCGTCGTCTACGGCGATTACGACGTCGACGGCATCACCGGCACGGCGATCCTCTGGCACGCGATCAAGCTCCTCGGCGGCGACGTCACCGCCTACCTGCCCCACCGCATCGAAGAAGGGTATGGCCTGAGCGTCGCCGCCGTGCGGCAGCTCGCGGCCGCGGGGGCGCAGACGATCGTCACCGTCGACTGTGGCATCACCGCCGTCGAGGCCGCCCGGGCGGCACGCGAGGCGGGCGTCGAACTCATCATCAGCGACCACCACGAATGGAAAGAATCCGCCGCCGACAGCGACGCAGGCGACGCGAACCGACTTGAGCTGCCCGAGGCCGCGGCGATCGTTCACCCGCGCCTGCCGAGTGAATCGACGCCGTACCCCAACCCGCACCTGTGCGGCGCGGGCGTGGCGTTCAAGCTCGCCTGGGGCGTGGCGCAGGCGGTATGCGGGGCGAGCCGGGTCGATGCGAAGCTGCGGGCATTCCTGGTCGAGGCGATGGCGCTGGCGGCCCTGGGCACGATCGCCGACGTCGTTCCGCTCGTGGGCGAGAACCGAGTGCTGGCGCGCTTCGGGCTTGGCGGGCTCAAGGGCACGAAGCTCGTCGGCCTACGGGCCTTGATCGATTCGGCCAACCTCGCCGGGCAGAACATCGACAGCTATCACGTCGGCTTCCTGCTCGCCCCGCGCCTCAACGCCGCGGGGCGGATGGGGCACGCGAACCTGGCGCTGGAGATGCTCACTACCGCCACGCCGCAGCGCGCCACCGAGATTGCCGATTATCTCGAAGAGCAGAACCGCCACCGGCAGGCCACCGAGCGCGACATCCTCGGCCGGGCGCTGACGCAGATCGACGACGCGCGGCTGCTCGAGCGCGACTGCCGCGCCCTCGTCGTCGGCGGCGCGGGGTGGCACCCGGGGGTGATCGGCATCGTGGCGTCTCGGCTGGTCGACCGCTTCCACCGCCCCGCCGTCGTCGTCGGCATCAACAAAAATGAGCAGGGCGACATCGGCCAGGGCAGCGGCCGCAGCGTCGACGGCTTTCACCTGGCCAAAGCCTTGGCGAACGTCGGCCACACCCTCGAAAGCCACGGCGGCCACGAGATGGCGGCGGGACTGAAAGTCCGGCCCGAGAAGTACGAGGACTTCCGCGACGCCTTCATCGCCCACGCCTGCGCGAGCATCGACCCGCAGATCCTCGTGCCGCGTCTGCGCGTGGACTGCGACGCGGATCTGAAGCAGCTCACCGAGCCGCTGATTCAGGAGCTGGCGCGTCTCGGCCCGTTCGGGCGCGGCAACCCGCGTCCGGTGCTGCACTGCCGCGACGTCGCCCTCACCGCCGCCCCGCGGCGCGTCGGCAAGACCGGCGACCATCTGCAGCTGTTCCTCCAGCAGAACGGCACGACGATGAAGGCCATCGCCTTCGGCGCTGGCGACTGGGCCGACCGCCTCGCGGCCGGCACGCGGATCAACCTGGCAGTGGAGCCGACCATCAACGACTTCAACGGGTATCGCAACGTCGAGCTGGAAGTCAAAGACCTGCAACTCGCCGACGACGGTTCGACAACGCCGTTCGTCAGCGAAAGCGAAATACAACGCCCGGCCTCGGCGTAATCGCGCTGCATTCACGGATCGATTCGATACACCGCTCCGCCGGCCCCGCCCTGATAGGCGTAGGTGTCGCCGCTGGTGATGAACACCCGCCCGGCGTCGTCGACGAGGAGGTTCTCGCTTTTCATCTTCGGGTTGCCGGTGAGCTTCGCCAGGTCCGCCCACGCCGGCAGGCCGTCGCGGCCATTGAACACGTTGCGCGGGTCGGGGCGGAAGCGGAATACGCGGCTGGGCTGGGCGCTGACGACGTAGAGATCGCCGTCGGGGCCGAAGGCCATGTCGGTGAGGTTGGCGCTGGTTCTGGTCTTCGGGTCGTATGGGTCGAACGTGGCGACGGGCTCGCCTTCGATCGGGATCGCCAGCGTGCCGTCGGCGGCGAGCCTGAAACGCACGATGACCGAGCTCGTGCGGTAGCCGACGTACAGATACCCGTCGCGGGCCGCGAGCATGCTGTGACCGTGCAGCATGGCTTCGCCGCGGCCGTCGGATGGGCCTTTCAGGATGACTTTTGCGTCCATCACCCACTCACTCGCCGGCGGGCCGGCGGCGGGGTCGCGGGCGATCGCCGCCAGGTCGTAGCGGGAGAGCGTGGAATTGTCCTTGGCGACGACGTACAGCCACCGCCCGACGACCAGGCAATTGTCCGGCCCGTTCAACCGCCCGTGCGGCGGGGGCTGGATTTGCGGGTCGTGGTGCGGGTAAAGCCCGCCGGCTTCGATGTCGTGCTTTTCGACGACGTGCCATGCGTTGTCGCGCGTGTCGTAACGATAAACGGCATCGCTGAGGTTCTTGCTGAAATTCGTCCGCCCGCCGGCGGGCTTGTCGATGCCGCTGAAGGCGCAGATGTAGAAATTCCGCGTGGCCGCGTCGTACCGCAGCGCACAGTACGGACGATCGGTCTTTCGATCTTCGGTGGCGGGCGATCGCGTGCGGTCGAACAAGTCCATCGGCGGCGCCGTCGGTGCGGCGAAGAGCGCGGCGTTGGCGCGCACCGCCGGCGTGACGTCGCCTTCGCCGAGCGGCTCGGCGACGTCGGGGTCGATGACGAAGATCGAGCCCGCCTTGTCATCGATCGCGCCATCCACCCCGCCGCTCTCGCGCACCCGTCCGCGGGCGAGGACGTAGAGCTTCCTGTCCACCATCGCGAGCCCTCGCGGGAACGGTACCGCCGTCGTCACACGGCTGACCTGGTGCGCCGCGACCGCGGGCGGCTTCTGCGGCTGCGGCACGGGCGTCATCTTCCTGGCGCGCGGACCGACGCAGCCAGCGGCAAAGAGCAGCGCGAACGTCGTCATCCTGCGAGCGGTCATGCGGTGAGGATACCCGGGACGGCGCGGCGCATGCTCGGCCGGCCGGCGTTGGATCACTATTTCGTGCGCCCTGTAAGGCTGGCGACCATCGTCAGCAGTTCCACCGGCTCGACGGGCTTGGCGACGTGCATCTGGAAGCCGCTGGTGACGGCTTTCACGCGGTCCTCGGCGCGGGCGTAGGCCGTCAGCGCGATCGCGGGGATCGCGGACACCGGGCCCGGCAAGGCGCGCACCCGGCGGATGAGCGAGTAGCCGTCTTCGCCGGGCATGCCGATGTCGCTCACGAGCACGTCGAACGTTCCTTCCGCCAGCAACTGCAGCGCCTCGCCCGCCGTTCCGGCGGTGACGGCCACGGCGTGGCAGTCCCCGAGCAGGCGCTTGACCATTTCGCGCGCGTCGGGCTCGTCGTCGACCACCAGCACGCGGATGCCGGCGATGTCCGCGCACCAGTCTTCCATGCCGATGGGCTTGCTGCGCACTGTCGGCTCGCGGCCGGAATCGGGATCCGTTTCGGAGCGCAGCACGGTTACGGGCAGCGCGAGGGTGAACGTCGAGCCGCTGTCGTCGCCGTCGCTTTTCACCCGCACTGTACCGCCGTGCAATTCGACGAGTTGCTTGACGATCGACAGCCCCAGCCCCAGCCCGCCGTGGCGGCGCGTGGTGCTGGCGTCGGCCTGGCGGAAGCGGTCGAACACGAACGGCAGGAACGCCGCCTTGATGCCCGAGCCGGTGTCGATCACGCTGATTTCGATGTGCGAATCGACGCGCTCGAGCACCACCTGCACGCGCCCGCCGCGCGGCGTGAACTTGATGGCGTTGGTCAGCAGGTTCCACATGACCTGCTGCAGACGCCCCGGGTCGCCGGCGACGGCCACGCCCGGCAGCGGATCGAGCACGGCCTGCAGGCGCAGGCCCTTGGCGTCCGCCGCCGGCCGGGCGGTAGCGAGGGCGGCTTCGACGACGGCCTTGAGATCCAGCCGCTGCACGTCGAGCCGCACTTTGCCGCTGATGATGCGGCTCATGTCCAGCAAATCCTCGATGATCTGCGCCTGCGCCCGCGCGTTGCGCTCGATGACCTCGAGGCCTTCGGTGAGATCCTTGGGATCGCCGGGCGAGGATTTGATGATCTGGCTCCAGCCCAGGATCGCGTTGAGCGGCGTACGCAGTTCGTGGCTGAGCGTGGCGAGAAACTCGTCCTTCATCCGGCTCAGTCGCTCGGCCTCGGCGCGGGCGGCACGCTCGGCCTGAAGCAGCGTTTCGCGCTCGACGGCGATCTGCTCAAGGGCCACTTCCGCGCGCTTCTGCTCGCTGACGTCCCGGAAGTAGACGGCATATCCCTCGCTGGACGGGTAGACCCGCACCTCGTACCAGCGGTTGTGGTCGGGATAGAACGCCACCAGTGACCCTGGGACGCCTTCACTCTCGGCCCGGCGGTACATCGGCTCGAACTCCGTGCCGATCAGGCCGGGGTAGGCGTCCCAGAGCGTCGCACCCGCGAGCCGGGCGGGCGTGGTGTCAAGAAGCTGGTAAGCCTGCGCATTGACGTACACAAACCGCCATTGGCGGTCGAGGCTGAAGAAACTATCGGTGATGCTTTCGAGGATCGTGCGGGCGCGTTCTCCGGCGCGGCGTCGCTCAGTGACGTCAATCGTGATGCCGTCGAACCGCGTAGGTGTGTTGTCCGGGCCGTACACCGCCCGGCCGGTGGCGCGGACCCACTTGGTCTCGCGCCCGTCGGGAGAGACAGTGCGGTAGTCGATCTCGTACGGCGTGCGATCGGCAATGCTTTGGGCGATCGCGGCGCGGGTGCGGTCGCGGTCGTCGGGGTGGATGCGTTCGTAAAACGTCTCGATCGATACGTCCGCGTCGGGCGGCACGTGGAAGTGCGACTTCGTCGTCGCGTCCCAGATGAGCTTGTCGAACGGCAGCGGGCAGTACCACACGCCGACGTTGGCGCCTTCGACGACCATCGCCATCTGTTCACGGGCAACTTTCTCGGCCTCAAGCAGGGCGGCGCGCTCCTGCTCGGCGACGGCGCGCTCGGTGATGTCGACCACCGACCCGATGTAGCCGAGGTACTCGCCGCCGGCGCCGAAGCGCGGGGCGGCATTGTCGACGCACCAGCGATATACGCCGTCACGGCGTCGCAAACGGTATTCGACGTTGAACGCCTCGCGCCTGGCGTTGGAGGCCACAAAGATCTCGCCCGAGCGCTGCGCGTCGTCGGGGTGCACCATCTTCAGCCACCCCATGCCGCGCGCCTCCTCCTCGCTCTGGCCGGTGAAGTCGTACCACTTCTGGTTGAGGTATTCGCAGTAACCGTCGGGACGCGTGACCCAGATCATCACCGGTGCGTTGTCCGACATTGTGCGGAAGCGCGCTTCGCTTTCGCGCAGGCTCTGCTCGGCGCGCTTGGCCTGGGTGATGTCGCGGAACAGCACCGCCACGCGCCGCCCCTCGCCGCCGGCGACGCGGAAGGCGAACACGTCGAACCAACGGCCCAGCGGCTCGGAGTACTCTTCGATGCGCAGCGGATCGCCGGTCGTCGCCACCCGGCCGTACAGCTCGGGCCAGCGGTTTTCGATCGTGGGCACGAGGGTGCGAACCGTTTTCCCGACGGTGTCGACAAGGCCGGTCTGGGATTCAAAGGCGGGGTTGGTTTCGACGAAAAGGTAATCGACCGGCGTGCCGGCGGCGTCGAACAGCACGTCGAGCACGCAAAAGCCCTGGTCGATGGAATTGAACAGCGTGCGGTAACGCTCTTCGCTGGCGCGCATCGAATCTTCGGCGGCCTTGCGGTCGGTGACGTCGATGCACGAGCCGATGTAGCCGTTGAACGAGCCGTCAGGCCCCCGGATCGGCACGCCGTGGTCGGCCATCCATCGGTACGCCCCGTCGTGGCGCAGCAGCCGGTAATCCATGTTGAATGGGATGCCGCGGTCGAACGATTCGACGTACGTTTTCATGCAGCGGTCGACGTCGTCGGGGTGCACACGCTCGACCCAACCGTTGCCGTACTCTTCTTCCATCGTGCGGCCGGTGAAATCGAGCCACGACTTGTTGAACCAGGTGCAAAGCTTTTCGGTGTTGGCGATCCACACCAGCACGGGCGCCGAATCCGCCATCGTGCGGAAGCGCGCCTCGGTCTCGGTGACGGCGGCTTCGGCGAGACGCTGGTCGTGGATGTCGGTGTTCGTGCCGTACCAGCGCAGCACCCGCCCGCCCGCGTCCTTCACCGGCAGGGCGCGCCCGAGGTGCCAGCGCTGGGCGCCGTCGGATGCGCGGCGCAGTCGGAACTCAAGCTCGAATGGCTCGCCGGTGCGGGCGCTGTGGTCCCAGGCCTGGCCGACGCGCGGCAGGTCGTCGGGCGCACAGATCGTTCGCCAGGCGTCGGCATCAAGAATGCCCGGCGGCAGGCCGGTGTATTCGTGCCAGCGGCGGTTGAAGTAATCCACCGTCCCGTCCGGCTGCGCCGCCCAGACGATCTGCGGCATCGCGTCGGCAAGTTGACGAAAATTCTGCTCGCTCTGCTCGCGCTCGCGGTCGGCGCGGGCGCGCTGCACGAACGCCCACGACCGCTCGACGATCGCCGCCATCAACCCCTGCTCGGTTTCGGTCCAGTCGCGGGGGTGGCCCTGGTGGACGGCCATCATCGCCACCAGCCGCCCGCCGCGGATGAGGGGGCAGACGATGATCGCCCGGATGGCGATCGACAGGAATCCCGCCCCGTCGTCGCCGAGCTCGCGCTCGACGTCGCGCACGACGAACATCCGCCCCGCACGCATCGCCGTTGAGGCCGCTTTGCCGAAGCCCGACAGCAGGTACTCCCCGGCCGACGATGTGTACCCTTCGGCGGCGTAATCGCCCCGGATGACGAAATGCTCTTCGTCCGGGTCGACGTCGGCATACGCACAGCGATGGCTGCCGAATTGCTCGGCCACGCGGCGGGTGACGCTGCTCATGACCTCGACCGGGTCGCTCGTGTCGCGGGTGAGTTCGCCGAGTTCGTTCAGGAAATCGTCGCGCTGCTCGCTGGCGCGGGCCTGCTGGTCCTTGAGCTTGCGGGCGGTGGTGTCGAACACCACGCCGAGGAACCGCGTCACCCGCCCGTCGGCGTCGCGCTCGACTCGGCCGCGCGCGTCGACCCAGCGCGTCCGCCCGCCGAGCACGACGCGGTATTCGACGACGTACGGCTCGCCGGTCTCGATCGTCTGCCGCACGGCTTCGTTGACGCGGGTGCGGTCGTCTTCGTGGACGAACCGCGTGTACTCCCAGGCGTTGGCCCCGCCGTCAGGATCGGGCACGACGCCGAAGATGCGGGCGAAGTTGGCGTCGCCGAACACGCGGTCGGAATCGAGCAGCCAGACGTACGTGCCGATTTCGCTGGCCAGCAGCGCCGATTCGAACCGCCCGCGCGCTTCGGCGAGGGCTTCTGCGGACTTACGCTGCTCGCTGAGGTCGACGGCGACAAGGGCAAACCCCGCCCCCTCACCCGGCAACGGCGAGACGGTGACGGCGGCGAAGACCACGTCGCCGCCGGGGCGCACGAACCGCCGCTCGGACCGGCCGGTGGAAAGCGAGTCGCCGGCGTCGTCGGGGTGGAGGTAATCGGTGAGGGCCGTGCCCGGCAGATCGCCCGCGGGCCGGCCGGTAAGGCCCGCGAAGGCGTCGTTGCAGCGGGCGATCCTGCCCGCGGCGTCGAGCCGTGCCACGCCGACGCCGGACTGCGCGAACATTGCTTCTGCGAAGGCGTCGGTCTCGACGGCCGGTTGCGGGAAAGAACTAGCGTTCACTGCCACCATCGAGCCGGCCTTTGACGAACGAGAATGCCGTAGCCCGAGGCCCGGACGGGGCCGACGATCGTAGTGCCGCCGGTGGGCGCGAATCTACGCCCTTTCGGTGGAATCGACAATCGCGAGGTCGCGCCCGGCGTCGGGGGCGCTTCGAAAGCGCTTGCCGCTGAAGCGGCAAGCCGGCGGCGTTTTCCGGGGGCTGCATGCGGAGTTTTTGGCGATCCGAGGGACGGGGAACTTTCGATGAAAAGCCCACGTCGTACCTGACGTGGGCTTTTGGGCGATCTACTGGTGATCGTGGGTGGCGCGGTCCGCGGGCATCCGCTGCCGGCGGGCGAACGCGCTGCGACGCGGGAACGTCACATCTTGCGCGTGTTCACCACGTCGGATTTCATTTTCATGCCCTTGTCCATTTTCATTTGGCCCTTTTCCATCATCTCCTTGTCGTTGGCGACGCGCCCCTTCTCGCGCATCTCGCGGCCGTCCATGATCATCTTGTCGGCCTTCATGCCCTTGTCGTCGTCGGACATACACCCGGCGCCGGCCAAGAGCGTCAGGGACAGGCCCAGAACTGGCGTAATCAGCTTGCGAAACATCGTCGACTCCTTCATTTTGCCGCGGGCGGTCTGGCCGCGGGGCGGGACTGGGGCGGGCACGCGATGCGTAACAACCGCCTGCTGCAAACGATACCGCCGCCAGCGGTCGCGGGGATTAAATACTTCTTCATCCGACCGCGTTTGGCGCTTGCGTCGCACGTGGCGGACGGGGATTATCACTGGTCGCGGGCGGCGATGGAATCGCTCGACTGCCGCGGGCGAAGCGGCCGATAGCAACTATTCGGCAACAATCCGGTCGTACACCCCAAGCTCAAGGACGGGCTTTCTCATGGATTCGTTCCTCATCCACGGCGGCAACCGCCTTAAGGGCCAGGTCGAAATCAGCGGCGCCAAGAACGCCGCCCTGCCGCTCCTGGCCGCGTGCCTGATGGCCGAAGGCCGCACGACGCTGCACAGCGTGCCGCAACTTTCGGACATCGACTCGATGATCCGCTTGCTCGGCGAGCTCGGCTGCCACGTCTACCGCCGCGACCCCGCCGAGCCGCGCGTCAAAAACGGCCCGACCCTCGGGGGCCCGCTTGAGATCGAAGTCCGCGACCCGACCCAGTGCGAGGCGCGCTACGACATTGTCAGCACCTTTCGCGCCAGCATCTGCTGCCTCGGCCCGCTGCTTGGGGCGCGCGGGCGTGCGATCATCAGCCTGCCCGGCGGCTGCGCGATCGGCGACCGCCCGGTCGATCTGCACCTGCGCGGCCTAGCCAAGCTCGGGGCGGATTTCCGCATCGAAAGCGGCAACATCATCGGCGAAGTCCGCGGCCGGCTCAAAGGGTGCACGATGTACCTCGGCGGGGCGCAGGGCCCGACCGTGCTGGGCACGATCAACGTCATGAGCGCCGCCGCCCTGGCCGAGGGCGAAACCGTCATCGTCGGCGCAGCCTGCGAGCCCGAAGTCGTCGACTGCGCCAATCTGCTCAACAAGATGGGCGCCAGAATCACCGGCCACGGCACGCCGGAGATCCGCATCGAAGGCGTCGACAAGCTCATCGCCGCCGAGCACCGCGTCATTCCCGATCGCATCGAGACCGCCACGTTCGTCATCGCCGCCGCCATGACCAACGGCGAACTCGCGCTCAAGAACGCCAATCTCGGCCATCTGCTGGCCGTGCAGGATTTGCTCGAAGCCGTCGGCCTGCACATCGAGCGCGGCGATGAAGAAGAAGGGGGCACCGTCCGCATCAGCAGCACCCGCAGGCTGCAGCCGATCGAGATGACCACCCAGCCGTACCCCGGCTTCCCCACCGACGTGCAGGCCCAATTGATGGCCCTGCTGTGCCTGGCCGACGGGATGAGCGTCATCAGCGAGCGCATCTTCCCCGACCGATTCCTGCACGTCGCCGAATTGAACCGCATGGGCGCCAAAATCCGCAAGGAAGGCGCGACGGCCGTCATCCAGGGCGTGAAAGAGCTGCAGGGCGCCGCCGTCATGGCCAGCGACCTGCGCGCCTCGGCCGCCCTCGTCCTGGCGGGCCTCGTCGCCCGCGGGCAGACGAAGATCAACCGCGTCTACCACATCGACCGCGGCTACGAAAAGATCGAAGAAAAGCTCATCGCCGTCGGTGCCGACATCGAACGTGCCCACGCGAACTAGCGCAGCCTTCACCCGTCCGTAGCGGGGGCGCATGCCTCGCCGCTAAGAGTCCCTCCCCCTCAGGGGGAGGCCAGGTAGGGGCGCGAGCCGCCTGGTCGCAACAAATCGCCTCTCCCAGTCGGCAAGGGTGTGAGAGTGAGCGTCATCGGGCGCGAGCCGCCTCGTCGCAACAAATCGCCTCTCCGGTCCCTCCCCTGCGGGGGAGGTTAGGTGGGGGCGGGCGGCCGCCTCATCGCAACCAAACGCCTCTGAGACATCCGGCCCTCTCCCTACCCTCTCCCGGAGTACCGGGCGAGGGGTTTGCGTCTCGGGCATCAGCGAGCCCTGATTGCATGCCGCAGGCCGCCATCGCCTGACCGCCCCCGCAGGGGACGGACCGGAGTCACGAACGGAACGGTTCCGGGCACGCGGGCCACGCGGACGCTATCCTGTGAAACATGAACCGCACCGCTCTTGCCGCCGCGCTCGTCGTCGCCTGCTCCGTCGCCCATGCCGCCGAGCCGCTGGAGATCACCGTGCAGCCGCAAGCCAGCTACACCTTCGACGCCGACGCCGGCGACGTGTCGCTGAGCGTCTTTCGCGTCGGCCCGGTCGTGACGCTTGAGTGCAAGCCGTCCGAAGCGCTGACGCTCAGCCTGCGCGGCGAAGCCGAGTACTCCCGCTACAACACCGACGGCCTCGACGCCGCCGACGCCACCGGCGATTACGTCCGCTACAACGTGCGCCCCACCGTCACCCTGTTCCTGAGCCAAAGTTTCGGCCTCTTCGCCGGCGGGTACGTCGAGAACGGCGGCGAGACCGGAGCGAGTCTGTCCAACGCCTACCTCTACGGCGGCTACGCCGGCGCGAACTACAAACTCGCCGAAGGCGTCTGGATCGGCGGCGGCGTCGGCTACGAAACGCAACTCGAAGACACGCCCTACTTCTACCCGCTCATTAACGCCTACTGGCAGATCACCCCGCAGCTCATGCTCACCGCCGACGGCGTCGGCGGGCGGTTGAGCTACAAATTCGACGACACCTGGACCGCCTTCCTCGACGCCCGCTTCGAAAGCCGCGAATACCGCATCGGCGACGGCCCCCTCGAAAACGGCGTGCTCAGCGACGAGGGCGTCCCCGTTCTTCTCGGCGTCAAATACAGCATCGGCGAAGACTTCGAAGCCACCCTCGCCGGCGGCGCGGTCGTCCTCCGCCAGGTCAGCCTCACCGACGGCGCCGGCAACGACGTCGTCGACGAATCCGCCGACCCCACGGGCATCGCGACCGCCTCGCTGCAGTGGAAGTTCTGAACCACGTCGCGGGCCGCGCCCCGGCCCGTCCGACGCCCCACGAACCGAACCCGACCGCCCAACGCCCGCCCCGGCCATCGATTGGGCCGACGTTGGGTTCGTTCGTTCATTTTCAATTTGAGCGCCCCGCCCCGCCCCGCCCCGCCCCGCCCCGCCCCGCCCCGCCCCGTTCG
>DASVSS010000386.1:0-52488 GCA_036387945.1 Tepidisphaeraceae bacterium
CGACGATGCCGGCTCCTCAGGCCGTCGCCACCCGCCCCGCCACGCAGCCGGCGAGCCGGCCGGCGTTGAGCGAGACGTCGGCGGCGTTCACGCCGGGGTATAACGACGTCGTGGCCGTGGTCACCAAGCCGGTGATCGCCAGCCAGCCGACCACCCGGCAGGCCGCGGGCGCAGGGCCGTCGCAGGCGAGCATGTCGGCCGACCTGCCCACGCCGAAGCTTGCGCTGACGGATCTGGCGAAGGTCGACGCCAGCGTCGCCACCGCCCCGCTGCTGCGGCTGCTGGCGATGAAGCTCAACAACATTCCGTACCAGCGCTTCGTCGGCTACGGCGCGATCGACTTCGTTCCCGACCTGCCCGAAGGCACGCAGCCCGACAAGATCACCACCGACATCCTTTCCCGCGAGCCCGCCGCCCCCGAGGCCGCAATCGCCCGGCTCATCGGCGGCGAGATCACGATGGCCTTCGCCACCCGCGCGCCCTCGCCGGCGGAGCTGGAATCGGCGGCCAAGAGCGGCGTGAGGCTGCGGGCCGACGTCATCGCCACCGAGGCGCTGGTCTTCACGCTCAACAACGACAACCCCGTGCGCAACATGCCCACGGCCAAGCTCAGGCAGATTTTCAGCGCCAAGGCCGCGAAGTGGTCCGACCTGCAGCTCGACACCGTGCCGCTCAACAGCGACCTTGCCGGCAAGCCGCTGACGGTGGCCTACCGTGCCCGCGGCCTCGGCGCCGAAGAGCTGACGCGCCAACTGCTGCTCGGCGGCGAGGCGATGCCGGAGCTGCCGGTGAGCAAAGCGCTGTCGACGACGAAGCTGGTGATGGACGCCACGAAGGAAGACCCCGAGACGATCGGCTTCAGCGGCTTCTGCTACGTCACCAACATGCAGCGCGACGGCAAGGTACGCCTCCTTGCCGTCGACGGCGTGCTGCCCGAGCCCGCCCGCGTCGCCAGCGGCGAGTACCCGCTGACCACGCCGCTGTACGTGCTCTCGCGCGGCGATTTGCCGGCCAAAAGCGACTTGGCGAACCTGCGCGGCTGGCTCGCCTCCATGCCCGGCCAGCGCGCCCTTGCCGAAGCAGGCTACATGCCCGTCGCTGCAGAAGCGTGGTCGCAGCAGCGTCTGCGCGGGGAATGAAGTCTTTGCTGCCAGCGGGCGCAATCTCGATGCCGCCTCATCGCAATAAAGCGCAACCACGCTCGGCCCTCTCCCTACCCTCTCCCGGAGTACCGGGCGAGGGGTTTGGTTCTTGGGTGGCCGCGTGGCGCTATTGCATCGCTTTGTGCGACCCTGACTAGCCTGCCCCGGCGGGGGAAGAATCGGATCTCATCGCCAGCGGCAGGCTTGTCCAGTCGGGGTGATCGGCGACGTGGCGGAACGTGTGTTGCCATCCCACCCGGCGGTCCGGGGCGATGAGGAATGCCCCCGGCATCAGCCACGGGTCACCGGCCATTTTGCCGATCGTGTTGCCCTTGGCCACCGCCCGCAGCGCGCACGTCCACACCATCGGCCCGAAGCCTTGGCCGATCGAGGCGCGGCCGATGTCGAAGGCCCGGTACAGTGCCCGCCCCGGATCGCTGATCGCCGCGGCGCCGGGCCAGAAGCGGGCGAAGAATTCGTCCCCCGCGGCGACGTCGCCCTGGTGGACCAGCAGCACCGGCGGGAATGGATCGCAAGTCTCTGCGGCGCGGCGCACGTCGCGCACCATCTCCCGGCAGAACACGCACCCGAGGTGGCGCAAAAAGCACACCAGCGCCGGCCGCGTGATCTGTTCGCCGAACGTAGCCCCGGAAAGATTTCGGCCGGCGACCGGGGTCGCCCAGGTCGCGTCATCGACGTGCTGCATCAAGGCCGCATCGTAACCAGACCGCTCCCGATCCACAGGGCCTCTCGACGACCGGATCAAAAACAAATGGCATACGGCGCGAAAATTCGGATGCCGTCTTCCTTGGCGGCTGCCGGCCTCCGATGAAACAAACGCTTTTTGGGGCGGGCGCATCGCCCGCCAGAGATCACGCCAAACAACTCGCGGGCCAGACGCCCTCCCCACGTTTAGAGTTGCCCTGCGCGCAAGCCCGCCGGAGGATTCATGACGCGGCGCGGGCGCTTCCCCAGCCCTCCTACCATTGGTACAAGGCACAGCGCAACGATGATCAATTTTTACGACATTGCCTACGGCTTCGGCGTCGGCATCTCGACGCCGTTCTGGGTCGTGCGCTCGAAGACCCGCCGCAAGGTGCTCGACGCATTCAGCCAGCGCATGGGCCACGTCGCCCCGCGCAGCGCCGACGGCGACGCCGGACGGTCGGCGGTGATGATCCACGCCGTCAGCGTCGGCGAGCTCAACGCCGCCCGCGGGCTGATCGACGGTCTGCGCCAGCGCCACCCCGAACTGCACCTGATCGTCAGCACCACCACGCAGACCGGCTACGACCGCGCCCAGGCGCTCTACGCCGACGCGCCCGACGTCACGCTCATCCTTTATCCGCTGGACTTCTCCGCCGCGGTGTCGCGGGTGCTCGATACGCTCAAGCCCATCGCGGTGATCCTGATGGAGCTGGAGCTGTGGCCGAATTTCATCAATCACTGCTACAATCGCCATATACCGGTGATGCTGGCCAACGGACGGATCACCGAGCACAGCTTCCGCAATTACCGCCTCGGCGGGTTTCTCACGCGGCGCATGTTCGCCAAGCTCTCGGCGGTGGCGGCGCAGGAGCAAACGTACGCCGAGCGGTTCACACAGCTCGGCGTGGCGGCACCGAACGTGCACGTCACCGGCACGATGAAATTCGACACCGCCCCTGTCGACGCCGACGTGCCCGGGACGGCGGAACTGATCCGCGAGATGGACCTGCACTCCCCTCTGTGGGTGTGCGGCAGCACCGGGCCGGGTGAGGAAGAGCTTATCCTGCAAGCCTACGCGAAACTGCAGGTGGATTTCCCCGAGCTGCAACTGGCGATCATCCCGCGCAAGCCCGAGCGGTTCGACGAGGTGGCGGCCCTGATCGACCAGCAGGGCTTTGACGTCCGTCGCCGCAGCGAGCCGCATCTCACGCCCCGCCCGCCGAAGACGACCGTCATCCTCGGCGACACGATGGGTGAGCTGCGCAAATTTTACGCCGCTGCCGACGTCGTCTTCGTGGGCCGTACGCTGGTGGATTTAGGTGAGAAGCAGCACGGCAGCGACATGATCGAGCCGACGGCCCTGGGCAAGCCGACAATCGTCGGTGCCTTTACCGGCAACTTCGCCGAGGTGATGAACCAGTTCCGCGCCGCCGGCGCGATCGTCGAGATCAAGACCGCCAACGAGCTCACCACCGCGGTCGACCGCTTGCTGCGCGACCCCGGCGACCTCGGCAGCCGAGCCCGCACTGTCGCCACCGCCGGCCGCGGTGCCACGGCCCGCACGCTCGACTTGCTCGAGCCGCTGCTGAAGCCGCAGGCATCCGCCGAGTCGCCGCCCGCCGCCCCGGACACGGCCCAACCCACGCCCACGCCCGATCCATCGCCCGATGCCTCGCCGCTGGCCGGCGATCAAGCCTAGACCGTTCGCGCACGTCTGCCTTGCCTCTCACGTGCGCCGGAGCTTGGGCGGCGGTCTGTATTTCGCATCAATTCTATTTCATCCCCCGCCGCCAGCCGTTGTGGGGTCTAAAGTATGAGACTTCACCTCAAGGACATCAGCGTGATAGAGAATCTCGAACCCCGTCGACTTCTGGCCGATATCTCTCTCGTGAATGGGACGCTCCGCATCGTGGGGACCGCCGGCGACGACCGGATCGACCTGGCCTTGTTCGGGCGATCGCAGTTCCAGGTGCTTGAGAACGGCGTCGTCGCCCAGACCTACGACCGCGCCGACGCCCGCGCCGTCTCGTTCGCCGGGCTGGCCGGGGACGACGTACTGATCGTCGGCCGCGTGCCCGTGCGCACGTTCGCCAACGGCGGCAGCGGCAAGGACGCGCTCTCGGCGGCGCAGATGTCGATGAGCGACACCCTCATCGGCGGCGACGGCGACGACTACCTCTTCGGCGGCGACGGCCCCGACACCCTCGACGGCGGACTCGGGTATGACGGCCTGCTCGGCGACGGCGGGAACGACTTCATCACCTTCGTCAGCGACGACATGGGCGACGACACCGTCAGCGGCGGCGGCGGGCGCGACACCGCCAGCGCCATCCAGTACCAGGTCGACACGATCTTCCGCATCGGCGACCGCACCCCGGCAGTGCTGACCATCAGCGACTTCATCTTCGAAGACGTTGAGCGCTTCATCGGCAGCAACTTCGACGACAACATCAACACCGTCGCCGGCCGGCCGGTGCAGATCGAAATGCTCGACGGCGACGACATCTTCACCGGCGGGCGCGGCAACGACACGATCGTCGGCGGCCCCGGCCGCGACGAGATCGCCCCCGCCGGCGGTGACGACCTGGTCATCGACATCGGCGGCGACGCCAGTGCCGACATCCTCGCCGGCGGCACGGGTACGAACGACATCGCCGTCGCCGACGCCGGCGACAGCGTACTCGTCAGCGTCGAGAACCGCCGCTCGAACGTCACCGGCATCCTGTTCAACGCCGACGGCACGATCACGCTAGCGGCTTAAAGCCTGCTACGCGCTTTAGGGTGCGAAACAGGGCTACTCGTATTTGTGTGCCACGGCCTGGCGTACCAGACCGTGGCACCCGGAGCAGCCAACTGCGGCACACTAGCGATTGAAGTGCATAAGACGCTCTGGTATCGGATCAAGCCACATCAGTCACGATCAGGCTCGATTCCGCCAAGGTCATCCTCGCGCGTCGTCAACGGCCTTGTCGGCGACGGGTAGCGAAATTTGGTAGCCAGCACGCGGTCGAACGTCGTCACGATTTTGGAATCAGCGTCGGGTCCCTCGCGGAGGGTGATTCGCGTCTTGAGTTCGATATCGACCGGGCCGTCGGGAAGCCGGTCTTCTATCGGGCTGAGGTCGATCTGCTGAGATCTTCGCCAGCTCGATCCTCGTTCGATCTGTCCCCTGATGCCGTGGAAATAGGCCGCGGGCTCGGGGACACGCAAACGGTTTGCCGAAAGCGTCATCGTCGCGTCGTCGAACTCGACCCACACCGGGCCGCCGCGCACGCCGCCGATCCCGAGTGCGACGGGTATGCGCTGGCCGCGGCGCGCGGTCGGTGCCGCGACGATGTCAATAACGAGAACTTGCCGAGCGTATCGCTGCTTCTGTTCCGCTGACAAGCGGTTGGCGCGGTATTGACCTTCGATGAAGTCGCCCCAGATCGGCTGCCACACGTTCGAACGGTCGCCCTGCCACGCCAGAGCCGATTCGACCAGCGCATCAAGTTGCCTCGACGAAAGCTTCCCGACCGCATAACGACGCGCCAGTTCGCGCAGCGCCAGGTCGCGCGGGACAACGTTGGACGAAACCGCGTCGCGGTGCAGCATCCAAACCGGCTTGTGCACCTGCCAGTCGATCGCACCGAGCTTCCCGAGCAGCACCGGCGCGCCGATGAATGCGGCGATGAGCAGACACGTCACGGCGGCGGCGAGGGGTCTGGCTCGCCGCTCGCGGTGGCCGACGCGGACGGCGGCGGGCGGGGAGACGTCCGCCCCGCACTCGCCGCATTGCGTGACGCCGTCGGGCTTGCCGAAGAGGTCGAAACCGCAGGCGGCGCACAGCGGGTGGTCATCGGTCGCCCGGCCGCGCAAGCCGATGCGCAGCAGGACAAGCCCGGCGATCGACAGCACAACAAACACCGCCGGCAACAACCACAACAGCAGAAGGGACGGTTGGCTCGACATGACAGCCGCATCGTACCGCTCTGTCGCGGGGACAGGGGACAATTTGGCAGTTGAGTTCGACTGGCCACTCGGCGGCTTGGGCAACGTCACGTTGAGGCGGCGCGATCTACGGATCGGGCTCGAGCCGGACGAGTGCTATTGCATCGTTACGCCGATGCCCGAGGCGTCGGCCGAAGGATTGGACTTGTTGAGCAGCCCACCGCTGGACATGGCGATCGAGGTGGAAGTCACTAAGTCATCGATCGGCAAGCTGCCGCTGTACGCGCAGATCGGCGTGCGCGAGGTGTGGCGATGGACGGGCACGGCATTCGTCGTGCTCGAACGCGGCGCGGACGGGGAGTATCACGAGCGAGCAAGCAGCGGATTGCTGCCGGCGCTGTCGCTGGAGATGCTGAGCGAGTGGACGTCACGCGCGTTGAACAACGGACAATCGGTGGCGCTGCGCCTGCTGCGCGAGAAATTGCCAGACGGATCGCCTCGATAGGATACGCACTTGGCGCGACAGGTAACAAGGCGCTATGCAAAGGGCGCCGGGTCGCTGAAGCGACCCGTGGCCGCCTGGAGAGGGGTTCAGACAATCGGTGCGTCTGCGGGGATGATCTCGACGTTGGAATAATCGTCGAGGTTAAGTGTCGTGATTTCGCCGTCGGGCTTTTGCAGCACGATGCGGTCGAGCCAGAGTTTGTCGTCGCGCGAGTGGGCGTACCAGCTGCCGGTCGTACGCTGTTCGTAGCGCACGACGACGCCTTCGATCACCGCCCCGAGCGTGTAATGCCGCGCGGCGATCTGCTGGGTGACGCGGACCCGCGCGCCGGGGACGATGTTCTTGCGGACGTCGATGGCCATGAGCGCGTGATTATCGCGGGACGGGCGGACAAATCCAGCGATCACCTTATCCCAGCACGTGCAGATATGCGGTCCCGCCCGCCGCCCAGGTTAGGTTGAGGTCCGGCGCGGCATGCAATAGCGGCTCGATGATGCAAGAGAAACAAACCCCTCGCCCGGTACTCCGGGAGAGGGTAGGGAGAGGGCCATGCGTGATTGCACTTTGTTGCGATCGTGATTGCGCTTTATCGCGATGACGCGTCCGCCCGCCCCTACCTAACCTCCCCCGCAGGGGAGGGACCAGACATTTGGCGATTGATTGCGATGAGGCATTCGCCGCCCCCACCTAACCTCCCCCGGAGGGGGAGGAACCGGGAAGAGGCGATTCATTGCGTTTGCGCGTCCGTCGCTCCTGCCCTCTGCTATGCACGGGGAGGAAAAGGTGCGGTCTTGTGTCTGTGTTTGGACATAAGCGGCCGGGTGTTCCACGCCGTTGTTCTTGCGGGGCGACTCGCGACCGATACAGTATCGGGCCCCATGCACCCGCCTGCCGTCACACCGCGTCCTGCTGCTTTGATCGCCATTGCCGGCTGGGTCGTGCCGGGGCTGGGGTATTGGCTCATCGGACAGCGCGCCCGCGGCATCGTCGCGGGCGTGACGATCGTGCTCACGTTCGTCTACGGCCTGCTCGTGGGGGGCGTCCGCGTGATCGACGTCCCCGGGTATCGCGCGCCGACGCAGGCGATGGTGCGCGGCGCGAGCGGCTCGGCGGGGACGTGGCAGTTCCGGCAGAACCCGACGGGGGAAATCGTCAACAAGCCGTGGTACATCGCGCAAGTGCTGACCGGGCCGCTGAACGTAGTGGCGTCGGTCGCGTCGGTCCACGCCGCCGAGCGCGGCGTGCGGCCGTCGACGGCGCGCACCTTCGACATCGGCACGCTCTACACCGCCGTCGCGGGGATGCTCAATTTGCTGGTCATCATGGACAGCATCTATCTCGGCTCCCGCGCCACCGCCGCCGGCGCGACGGAGTCGGCATGACAGCCATCACCGCCCCCTTCGTTGGCGCGCTCGCTCCGCTGTTGGCGTACGTGCCGTTCATCGACCCGCTGCCGGTGTGGGACTACTGGCCGTGGCAGATCCTGCCGCTGGCGCTGGCGATTTCCGTCGTCTACAAATCGATCAAGTGCCACACCGTCGCCCAGGTGCCGCGCGAGGCCCTCGTGCTGACGCTTTGGATCGTATTGAGCATGGCCGGCGTGGCCGCGGGCGTGCTGCTGGTGACCAAGATATTCGTCGAGTGGACGTAATCGCGGCCGGCCAGTTCGCCCCACGGACGCTTGGGGGACGTAGCGCGGCATGACGTGGAGGCACTCTTACGCCGGCACTTTGTCGCGCTCGACTTCCACTGAAATCTCCGTGCCCAGAAAGCTTTCCAGCAGGTGAAATTTTTTCCGCCGGCGGAAGACGGCTTTGGCTTCGGCGAGGTCGCCTTCGACGAGGCAGCGGACGCGCAGCTTGCGGCCGGTGAGGGTAAAGACCAACTCCGGCGCCGCGATCTGCCGGCTGTCGAGGGCGTCGGCAACGCGGAGCAGGCCCAGCACCTTGCGCAGCGGACGGCGCGGGTCGGCTTGGCCGAGGTGCAGTTCCTTGTGGATCGGCGGGACGTCGCCGCGGTGGTGCTCGGCAAGGAAAGCCAGCACCCGCCGGTCGTAGGGGGATAAATCCAGTGCCGTGGTGCCGGCGATCAGGCGGGCGCCTTCGGCGGGGTGATCCTTCTCGTCGACGCTGCGGCCGATGTCGTGCGTGAGCGCGCCCAGCCGCAGCAGGCGGTATTCGCTGCGGGCGAGGGCCAGCAACGGGCGAGTAAGCTCGAACAGCCGGGCGGCGATGGCCAGCACGCGGCGCTCGTGGCGGGAATCGCCCAGCTTCCGCTGCACCCATCGGGCGGCGGCAGTCTCGCTATCCGTTGCAAACAGGCCGCGGTTGATGGTCATCACTCCAACACTTTAGACAGGCACTATAGCAGCCACGGTGCGTCCGCGCACCGGGAATGTTATCGGCATTTTTGCGGCTGTTGCGCTAAAGGTGTGTGAGTGACGGGTAAAGTCTGTGGCGCAATCATCCGGTTCCTCCCCCTGCGGGGGAGGTTCGGTGGGGACGGCCTTTAACCTGCAATAGCCGCTCGCTGACGCCTGAGAAATAAACCTCTCGCCCGGTACTCCGGGAGAGGGTAGGGAGAGGGCTTGGGCGTGGAAGCGCTGACATTGCGATGACGCGTCCGCCCGCCCCCACCTAGCCTCCCCCGCAGGGGAGGAACCGGATCGGCATTTTGCTGTGACGTGGCGGCTACGACGCCCAGCTTCGTTTCTCCGCAGGGGAAACATTGAAGAAGCGACGCCCTGTCATTGGTCGCTCCCACGCAAAGCGGCCTGCCCTTTTCAGGGCAGGCCGCGTGGTGCTTTCACACAGGTGCTTGAAGGTGCGCCGGGACGTCCCGGGACGAACCCGCCGTTAGGCGAACTTCAGCGTGACGCTGAACTTGCTGCCGACCTTACCGGTGAGGTTGTTGCCGGTGTAGCCGGTGGCGCTGAGCGTCCGAGTGCTCGCGTTGGCAATCCAGCCGTTATAGAACGTGCTGTAAGCGGCATCGTTCTCGTCGCGGCTGGCGAAGCCCGTGAAGTCGAACTTCACGCTGCTCGTGGCACTGTTAGCCAGGGCGATGATGTTGATCGTCCGGCCCCGGAGAGCGGCGAGGCTGACCGTGGTGCTCGAGGTGATGTTGTTGTATCCGCTGATCGCCAGGCCGGTCTTCTGATCGATGATCGAGAAACCGCGGATGGTCGGGGCGGTGGTCGTGCTCGTCGGGGTGTTGCCGACGGTGCCCGAGTTGGTGAAGTTGATGTTGAAGCTCTGCACCGAGCCGGCCGTGCCGGTGGCGCCGGCGCTGCTGAAGGCCTGCAGCGTGAAGTTGTGGCTGCCGGTGGTGAAGGCGTTGCCGTGCAGATCGCTGTAGCCGCTGTCGCCGAACATCGCCCACGGCTTGACGCTTTCGATTCGCGTGCCGCCGTTGAAGTTGAACTTCACGCTGCGAGTGCCGGTCGAGCCGTTGGCGACGAACGTCAGGTTCCGCGTGCCGTACTTGGCGAAGTCGAACGTCTGGCCGCTGGTGATCGTGGTGATCGCCTGGTCCGTGTCGGCGTTGAACAGGGTGACGCTGGTGACCGCCGGGGCGACGGTCGTCGTGGGGGTCGGGGTCGGCGAAGGGGTCGTCGGCGTCGACGGGGCTTCTTCGCCCTCGTCATCGCCCGAGTCCGCCGGCGACACGTAGTTTTGGCCGCCGCCGTAGTTCTTGAAGCCGTTGTAGCTGTTGAAGAACACGCCGTTCTTGTTCAGCCCACTGGTCAGGATCGCGCCGGGGCCGACGTTGCTGTTGTGATAGACGCTGCAGAAGTAGTACGCGGCGTAGAAGTTGTCGGCGATGACGGGATAGAAGTCCGCGTTCATGTCCGCCCAGGCAGCGTAGTTGCCCTGCAGGCCGACGGCACTCCACTCGCTGGCGACGAGGGGCTTGTAGCCGACGATTTCCTTCACTTCGGCGATGCGGGCTTTAAGCTCTTTGACGTTCTGGCGGTAGGGGTGGTAGCCGACGAAGTCGGCGTACTTGAGCATGCCGGCATCGACCATCTTCTGGATGTCTTGCGGGTCCCAGCTCGGGCCGGCGGAGACGACCTTCTCACCGACCGACCGCAGCGCCGCCGAGGCCGGAGCGAGCAGCTTGGTGACGTAGCTCTCGACCGTGCCGCGCCAGTAGTGCTCGTGGTCGGGCTCGTTGCCGATCTGCCAGCGATCGACGTGGTTCTTGAGGTCGCCGCTGGCGAGGAACTTGAAGTAGTTGTAGGCCTGGTCGTACGACGAGGGGTTCATGCCGCTCTTGGGCACGACCGCGACCATGACGTCAAAGCCGTCGTCGCTGAAGCGCTTGGCGAACTGGCTGTTCCAGGGATTCGTGCGCGAATTGAAATCGGTGATGCCCCACCAGAGGCGGACGGATTTCGTGCCCGTCTCACGGAGGGTGGCGACCTGCTTGGAGTAGGTCGAGTCGTTCAGTGTCGTGACGTTGATGCCCAAGGCGAAGGGCTGGGTCGCCATCATGCGGCGGTCTTCCAGCGTCTCGACGGCGGCCGAGCGAACGGCGGCGGCCTGGGGCTTCATTTCCACGGTCGATTTTGCAAACAGTTTCTTCAGCATCGGTCCAATGTCTCCCGACGGTGCGTACCAGCCACTATGGCAAGGACGGTTACGGCGTCTTGCCGCCTGGGGAAGCAGCGGCAGCGAAGTTGCCGCCGTTGTTTCGTCCCAACGCACCGTGCTGTTGAGCTACGACGTGCGATTGGCTGGTTAAAATGTCAAAAAAAACCCGCTATTGCGGCGTAGGCCACGAGGCCTACTTGCGGGACAGCGGCAAGAAATGCCGTTTATCCCGCCGCCCACACCGGCTCCGCCGGAAATGAACGCCCGATTGGTGAGTCGCCTTGAGCATCGAACATCCAGTGACGCGTTCGGCGATCGACTTCCCCCAGGTCTTGGGTTCGACTTGGGTGGAGGCTTTATCCACAGATCGATCGGCTCACGCAACCCTAAAGTGAGCTTAAAATGAAAAAAAATTCAACTCGTGAGGATCATCGTTGCAACGACGATTTTTTAGTGCGACAGCGGGGCGCACAAGATCGCCCCTCACGGCCTAAAAACGCCGATTCGGGCCGATTTTGCCGGGGGTGCGACATTCTGCAACACTAAAACTTTTTGTCGGCCGCGATCGTTATAAGCGACCCCATTTACCCGTCCCACCACCCGCCAACGCTTTACCGCTTCTTCATCTAGCCGTTGCCACACGCGTTCGGTCACGACCACCCACTCGGGCAGTTCCGCGGGCGCGGCGCGCGATAAAAACCGTTCGTCACGCTGCTCGCGCAAGCCGCCGCCGGCATGGAAGGCGAGGCTCGGTTCCTTGTAATCAATCATGTAACCGAACGCGCCGTAACCGCCGTGAGCTTTGATGACGTCTGCTACGTTTGCACTAATCCGCAGCGGCGCGTAGTGCGGGAAATAGAGTCCGTACAGCGCCGCAACCAGCGCGAGCATTCCCGCGCTCATCCCGACTGCTGCGCTCTCAAACCGCCCGCCCAGCAGCGAGCGCGTCACCTGCCACGCCATGCCGATGGCGACGAGCGCGACCAGTGCCGCGCCGACGCATAAAACAATCGGCCGCCCGGGGCTGAGCAGCAATCCCAGCGGCGCGACGCATCCCAATCCCACGACGACGACCGCCCACGCGCGCACCACCCCGCGAAACGCGCGCGACCTTAACTCCGTCACGCGCGCCGCGCCCACGAGCAGGTCGGCGACGAGATACGCCAGGAACGGGAACGTCGGCAGAAGGTAGTGCGGCAGCTTCGTGGCGATGAGCTCGAACATCACCCACGGCCCCGCAACCGCCGCCAGCGCGAAGCGCGTGACCGGCAAGTGCCGACGCCGCCACGCGTGCACAAGCGCCGCCGGCAGCAGCAGGCTCCACGGGAAGAAGGTGCCCCACACCGTTACCAGGTAAAACCCCGGCGGGCCGCTGTGGCCTTCGAGGCCCGTGCGGGCGCGCTGGATGACGTCGTGTCCGATCGCGGCGCGGAGGAACCCTGGCGCGCGTTGCTCGATCAGATATAGCCACGGCGCGGCAACGATCAGCATGACGATCGCAGTGGTCGCAATCACAATGACGAGATGCTTTGGGCGTCGTGCTTGCGGGGCAGGGCCCGCCCCTTCTGGGCCGGCCGCGATCGGCTCGTGGCGGGGTAATCCCCGGCCGGCGAATCGCCATCGTTTGCCTAGTGCCCACCATGCGAGAAGCGTTGTCGCGCCCACGCCGAGCACGACGGGGCCTTTAATTAATCCCGCGACGCCCAGCGCCAATCCCATCACCAGTGCCGGCGCGACCCGGCGTCCGTCGATCAATACGAAGAGGCACAGCTGCGCCACGGTGACGAAGAAAACCAGCACTCCGTCGGCGGTGGACATCTTCGCCGAGGCGATCGACAGGCCGGCGGTGGCGAAGACCAGTCCCGCCCACAACCCGCGCGCGACGTTGGCCCGGCCGAAGAACGCCATCAGCAGCACGATCGTCAGCGCCACGCCGACGACCGACGGCAGCCGCGCCGCGAAGGCGTTGTCACCGAAGACGCGCATTGCCGCCGCCTGACACCAGTAGATGCCGGCGGGCTTGGCGGTGCGCACGGTGTCGAGAAAGCGCGGCACGACCCAATCGCCGCTCTGGAGCATCTGCCGCGACGTCTGGGCGAACCGCGGCTCGTCGCGGTCCCACAGCTGCACGTCGGCGTTGCCGATGAGAAAGACCAACACCGCCGCGGAAACGATCGCGAGCTGCACCCAGCGATGACTGCGGCGGTCCATGGCGAGGGAAGATAGGGGCGGTGAGGAAGCGGTGTAAGGCGTCAGAGCGTGAAAAAACGGGGACGTGCGGCAAACGCATTCTTGCCGCGCGCGTCACTCCGGTTCCTCCCCCTCCGGGGGAGGCTAGGTGGGGGCGGCCCGTGACCTGCAATAGCGGCGTGCTAATGCCTGTGAAGCAAAGCCCTCGCCCGGTACTCCGGGAGAGGGTAGGGAGAGGGCCTTGGGTGTCTAGGTGCTTGAGCGCAATGAGGCATCCGTCCGCCCCCACCTAGCCTCCCCCGCAGGGGAGGGACCAGACATTCGCGATTGTTGCGCTGAGGCGTCCGCCCGCCCCCACCTAACCTCCCCCGCAGGGGAGGAACCGGAGAGGCGCTTTGTTGCAATGAGGCGGCGGTCCCCTGCAACGCAAGAGGCGTCGGTGGATAGCGGTTTCCCGCTCGCCACCGACGCCTCGTATGTTCAAAATCCGGTCGATCGGCCGGCGACTACGGCAGGTTGATCTTCTGCCCGGCCTTGAGGGTCGCGGGCTTCAGGCCGGGATTGGCCGAGGCGATCTTCTGCCACTCTTTGCCGGTGCCGTAGTTGGTTTTGGCGATGCTGAACAGCGTGTCGCCCTTCTTTACCGTGTACGTCTTTGCCGCCGGCGACGCCGCCGGGGCGGCGACGGGCTCGGGGGCCGCGGGGGCGGTGTAGGCGACGGCTTCGGGCTGCGCGGGGGCCGCCAGCGGCTCGGCAGAGGGAACCGGGGCCGGCGATTTGCTGACGTCGAGCACACCGTCGTTGACGGCCATCTTGTCCTTCGATCCGCAGCCGACGATCAGGCCGATGGCGAGAATGAACAGCAAAGCGACGATGTGTGTCATGTGGATTCCTTCGTGAGAGCCAAGCCAGACGTCCATGTCAGGCGTGAAGGTCTTATCGGACATACGGCTTGCCAATCTTGAAGGTTTACACGACGCGCTTCGCACCGAAGTCGCCGCCACCGACGTACGATTCGCCGTCCTCTCGTGCAATTTCCTCAGGCCCCCGCCGCGCCGTTCCCCTGGGCCGGCCCGCGACTACACTCCCGCCCCGTGCCTGTCGCGCTCTTTGCTCTATTGCTCGCCACTGCGATCGCCTGGGTCGTGGCGTCGGTGGCATACACCGCGTGGCGGGTCGTGCGGCCGCCGCGCATGACCGAGGGCAAGGCGCTTTACCTGCTTAAGCGTCTGTCGCCCGAGGATCTGGGCCTGCGGCACGAGCCGCTGGGGTTCGACGTGCGCGACGGGCGCGGCGAGCAGTTGAAGCTCGTCGCGTGGTGGATTCCGTCGGCGGCGCCCGCGGATCGCACCGTCGTCCTCCTCCACGGCTACGGCGACGCGAAGATCGGCGCCATCGCGTGGGCGCCGACGTGGCACGAACTGGGGTGGAACGTCGTCGCCGTCGACGGCCGCGCGCACGGCGAGAGCGGCGGGCGGTTCTGCAGCGGCGGGTACCACGAGCGCGATGATCTGGACGCGATCGTGGACGCCCTGCGCGCCCGCTACCCGACCGCCGCCCGGCACGTCGCGCTATTCGGCGTCAGCCTCGGCACCGGGGCGGCCGTCGGGTGTGCGGCCCGGCGCGGCGACATCAGCGCCGTTGTGCTCGATTCGCCATTCGCCGACTACGGCAACGCCGTGCGCTCGCATTTGCGGCGGCTGCGCATCCCATTGACGACCCTGCACGGCGTGATCGTGCGGCTGGCGGAAAAAATCTGCGGCGCGCGCTGGCGCGACACGCGGCCGGCGGAACTGATCCGGCGGATCAAGTGCCCGGTGCTTACGATCCGCGGCAGCGCGGATGATTTCGTCACGCCGGGCGATCTTGCCGCCCTCGACGCCGCGATGGCGTCGCGCGAGGACGGCGGGCGATCGCGCGTGGTGGTCGTCGCCGGCGCGCACCACACGCTCGCACTGGCGGCCGACCCTGTCAGGTACCGAAACGTGATCGCGTCCTTCCTGGCCGGCACCCGCGACCGAGCGTCGGCCGCTCCATAGCGTCCACGCGGGACGAGTCGGATTCGCAACAACGCACTGAACGCCCTGCGGGGGGCTTGACGCGGTGCGTATACTTGAGGCTATGGATTCGTGGTGTGACGGAGAGCTCACGATCGACCCTTCCGCGGCGCTGGACGTGGCGACAAAACCGTTGCCGGCGCGGTGGGCGGTTTATCTCATGCGCGACGAAAACGGCCGCCCTGTGCAGCTTTTATCGGTGAAGAACGTCCGCGCCAGCGTGCGGCGGCGGCTTGGCGACAATCCCGTCGAAGGGCCGAGCCGAAAGATCGATTACCGCTCCGTCGTGCGGCAGATCTGCTGGAAGCGCGTCGACAGCGCGTTCGAATCCGATTTGGTGTATTTCGAAGTGGCGCGGGCGGCGTTTCCCGACACCTTTCGCAACGTCATGCCCTTGCGCCCCCCGGCGTTCATCCACGTCAACCCGCAGGCGCCGTTCCCACGCTGGACGCGCGTCACCGACCCGTTCATCGGCAACGGAATTGTGTTCGGTCCGCTGGCGGAGCTGCAGCACGCGAGCAAGCTGATCGAGACGCTCGAAGACCTCTTCGACCTGTGCCGTTATTACAACGTGCTGAGCCAATCGCCTGGCGGCAGTCCGTGCGCGTACAAGGACATGGGCAAGTGCCCCGCCCCGTGCGACGGCAGCATCTCGATGCAGCAGTACCGGCGCATGATCGACTGGAGCGTCGCCACCCTGCTCGACCCGCGAAGAGAGATCGAAGAGCAGACCGAGCGCATGCGCGAGGCCGCCGGCGAGCTGCGATTCGAGACCGCGGCGAAGATCAAGCTGTTCGTCGAGGGGCTGTCGGCACTGAACAAAGGCCATTGGCGGCACGTCCGGCCGGTGGCGGACCTGCGCTTTCTGTCGGTCCAGCCGGGGCCGGCGAAGGGGAAGGTGAAGCTTTTTGCCGTCCGCCCTGACGGCGTGCGGGCCGCAGCGTGCCTGGTGAGCGAGCCACGCGAGCTCATGCTCCGCTGCCCCGACGTCGCCGCCCTGGCCGAAGCCACGGCGCCCAGGCCGTTGGGCGAGGACGACGCCGACCGCGTGAGCCTGATCGCCAGGCACCTGTTCTGGCCCAAGAGCGGGGGCGTGTTCCTGCACGGCGACGAACTGACCGATCGCGCACTCGTCGCGGCATACAAACAGATCGCCCAGCAGAAGCCCGCCGAGGCCGCCGATGAAGACGACGAAGGCGTGGTCGCCGAACTGGCGCCGGGCGTGAGTGAGTCGTCCCCCGCGGGGGGCGCGGTGTAACGGACGGGGTTAAGCTACCAGGCCTCACCGGCATGGTCGCTTAAGCGACCATGCCACGCCGTTCACGCAACCCACGCCCGGGAGGCGCGAAACCAGAGCGACCACGACGCCCCGCGCCGGGCACGCTACACTCGCGGCATGCCCCGTCTCAACGCCCGCTGGCTGGCCTTGCTGGCGATCACGCTGATCGCCCTTTACTTGTGCTGGCTGATCATCGCCCCGTTCCTGGACGTGATTTTGTGGGCGGTCGTGCTGGCGATCATCACTTACCCGTATCACCTGCGCCTGCGTCGCCGCGGGCTGGGGCGGAACACCGCGGCCCTGATTGCCACGCTGGGGGTTTGCCTGGTCGTGCTGGTGCCGGTGGGGATCGTGATGTCGATGCTGGTGACGCAGATTCCCGACAAAGAGGAGTTGCAGAAGCAGGTGGTGGAATGGAAATCGATGATCGGCCCGGACAGCCGCGTCTACAAGCTCGTCGATCCGTACGTCGACCTCGACCGCTTTCAGGATCCCGAAGCGATCAAGCAGCTTGTCACCCCGTACACGCAGCGCGTGGCGCAGGGCCTTCTCGGCCTGGCGGCGGGGCTGGCGGGGTCGGTGGTGTCGATCTGCTTTGCGTTGTTCACGCTCTTTTACCTCTTGCGCGACAACCACAAGATCGGGGAGAAGATCACCGACACCCTGCCCTTGGAACGAGAGCAGTCGCTGCAGGTCTTCCAGCGCTGCCAGGAGATTATCCAGGCGAGCGTGCAGGGCGTGCTGCTGATCGCCGCCATCCAGGCGGCTTTGGGGGCGCTGGCATTCTGGCTGCTGGGCGTGCCGGGGTTCGTGCTCTGGGGCGTGGTGATGTTCGTGATGTCGATGATCCCGGCGCTGGGTTCGTTCATCGTCTGGGTGCCGGCGGCGATCTGGCTGGGGGCGCAGGGGCAATGGTGGCAGGCGGTGGCGATGACCGTCTGGGGCGGGGCGGTGATCGGGTCGGTCGACAACTTCCTCCGCCCGCGGCTGGTGGGCCAGAAGACCGGCATGCACGACCTGGTGATCTTTTTCAGCGTGCTTGGGGGCCTGCAGGTGTTCGGCATCCTCGGGCTGTTTGTGGGCCCGGTGGTAGTGGCGCTGGCGGTGTCGATCGTGGAAGTCTTCAAGCAGGTGTCGGCCACGACCCGGCCCGAGGTCGAGCGGCCCGCCATGATGCTGCCGGCGGACTCCGCGGCGGCGGTGGCGTCGATGGGGCCGCCGGCGTCGGCCCAGACACCCGTGGCGATTGTCGCGGCCCCTGTCGATCGTTGACAGTTTCGACCGCCGTGCGGTAAAACCTGCGGTGGAAACGCCCTGCCGGAAGCGACTTCGCGGCCGGGGGCGCGGTGGCGGAGTGGATTTTCGAATCGAATCCGGGATCGACCAGCGGACGCCCCGGCGGGCGATTCGCCCCCGGTAAGGTGCCCGCCGCTGCGGCGTCCTTATGGCGGGGCATCCGGGCTCGGCGGGCCTGTATGATCTCACAGCGGCTCTGGCGTCAGGGCCGGCCCGAAAAACGGCCGAAAAGAAGGCCCCTCGCCGGGCCGGCGGATTTCGCCTGAATCCGCCCGTCGAATCACGCGTCTTAGACATCGCAACCTGGAATCCCGAGGAGAAGCGCAACATGCCCCGTGGCCGTATTTCGCGCATCGCATCCGTCCTGCGCAATGCCGCGCACTCTGTTGTCCCTCCTGCGGCCCGTCGCGGCTTCGACGGCGTCGAAGCCCTCGAATCCCGCCGGCTGCTCACGACCCTCACCGGCGGGCAGATCTTCGAGTACGTCGACGCGCGCAACCGCATCATGCGCATCACCATGGTGGGCACGATCGAAGCCGAATTCACGGCCGTGCGCGTCCGGTCGACCGACAACAGCCTCGTCGTCCGCGACCTCGTCCCCCCGCCGCCGCCCAACACCCGCGCCGATGGCGCGGATCTGTTCAACATCTACATCAACGCCGCCGGCCCCGACGGGCAGATCATCATCAACGAAGTCACCGGCCCGCGGCGCATTCCCGCGCCGTTCGGCGGGGCGGTCCCCGGCTTTAAGATCAACGACAACGACGGCAACAGCACCGACCCGATCACCGTCGACGTCCCCGGCGGCACGGGCGGGGTGACCATCGGCGCCCGCACGCGCGACGCCAGCCTCATCGACGGCAACGACGAAGCGAACTTCCCCATTGATTTCGTCCCTTATCGCCAGCCACTGGGCGTCCGCCCGGCCACACGCGGGATCACCGCGGGCATCGAATCGGCGCCGGGCGTTTCGCTCGACAAGATCATGATCGGCGGGACGATCACCGGCCGCGTCTTCATCGGCGGCTCGGTCAACACGTTCTACGCTGGCAACGTCTTCACCGGCGACACCGACGGGCTGTTCCTCAACTCCAACACCACGCGGCCGAACAATTTCTTCATCGGCGGCAATCTCCGTAACTTCCTCGTCACCGGCTCGGTCGGCACCGACGCCGTCAGCGGCACGTCGGAGACCAACTACCGCACGGGCTTTGACATGCGCGTCGGCGGGCGGCTGGGCAACGTCGAAGTGCTCGGCGATTCCAGCGGGTCGTACGAAATCGTCAACAACCCCGAAATCGAGATCGAGACCGAAGCCTTCGAAGAAATTGAATTCAAACCCCTTGCCGGGCAGACCCCCGGCACCGTGTTCCTGCTGGGCGAACTCGCCGTGGCGGGGTTCAACAACGACGACTTCGAGAACATCCAGTTCGGCAGCAGCCACGGCTCGGCCATCACCGGCGACCTGCAGGCCCTGGACTTCGCCGGCGACCTCAACAGCACCGCGGGCGACAGCGTCGATTACTACGCCCTGCCCCTGATCGCCGGCCAGCGGCCGACGATCCTGCTGCAGGGCTTGGGCCTGGCGGTCGGCGTCTTCGACCCGCTCGGCCGGCTCGTCACGAGCGACATCGCCGATTTCGGCGGCAACGGCGGGAACGAGCAATTCCAGTTCACCGCCACCATGCCCGGCACCTATCGCCTCGCGGTCGGCGGGGCCAACAACACCACCTTCGCCAACGCCGGAAACGTGTTCGGCACCTACACCTTGTCGGTGCAGAACTACGGGCAAGTCGCCCTCGGCGGTCTGCAATTCGGGCAGGAAGGGCTGTTCAACGAGCCCGACCAAGGCGTGTTCGTCCGCACCGGCGACCTGGGTGCAATCACCTCGGGCGGCAACGTCCTGGCCAGCCCGCTGACGCCGTTCAGCGTCGCCCGCGGCAATTTGCGCGAAATCGACAGCGCCGGCGACATCGGCACGGCCAACACCGCCAACCCCGTGCTGCCGCCGTCGCTGATCGTCCCGCGCGGCAGCGTCGGGCTGCTTCGCGCCACCGGGCTCATCAACGTCAACGCCGACGCCGTCAACGCCGACCCGCTCGGCACCGGTGCCGAGCCCCTCGTCGACCGCATCGTCGGAGGCGATTACCAGCGGATCATCGCCGGCGGGGCGCTGTCGGGTAATTTCACCGCCCGCCGCGCTATCAGCCACGTCACTGCCGGGACGGTTTCGGGCAGCACGATCTTCTTCGCCAATGCCGACCGCGTCGGCGAAGACGGCCGCATCGATCTGATCGACGTCACCGGCGATTTCGGCAGCCTCAATCTTGGCGGCCCTGCCCTGTATACCGGGCCCGGTGGGAACGTGAAGTACCTGCGCGTCGGCGGCGTTCTCTACCGCGACCGCGCCGCTTTCGGCTCGACCATCGAGACCACCCGCGTCGGCCAGCCCGGCGAATCACTCACCTTCACCGACGACAGCGGCGCGGTCGCGACCATCGCCCCCGGCCAGATCATCGGCGCCCCGCCCACCACCGGCGGCGCACCGACGGTCAATCCCGGCACGCTTACGGCGCGGCTGTATGGCGTGCGCGAGAGCGGCGGCAGCGTGCTGGTGGATCTCACCAGCACCGCGGGCATCAGCATCTCCAGCCGCAGCAATGGCGGACAGTTCGACATTGCCGAACTCATCAGCAACGGCGTCGGCACGCCGACGACCACCGTCGTCACCGGCGCAACGCCCCTGAACCCCAACGGCTTCGCGCGCGTGGGATACCTCACTGGCACGGGCACGGCAGCCGGCGTCTCGGTCACGCCGGCCCTGGCGAATGTCGTCAACATCGCCGGCCGCGCGCCGGTGAACGTGATGTCGCTCCAGGGAACGAACCTCACCAGCGTCGTCAACAACACCGCCGGCGAAATGGCCGGCATCGACGCCGCGACGCTCGGTGTCCTGCGGGCGCAGTCGATCGGCTACATCAAGGGCAGCACACCCACGACGGTCCTCGCGCCGACGAACATCCTCGCCGCCGCCCTGCCGTTCAATCCGTTCACATACGGTGTGAACGTCAACGGCTCGGTGATCGAAGTGTCGGCCCGCGAGTCAATCGGCAACTTCTACGCAGCCAACGGCGCAGTCGGCCTCCTGCGGGCAAACGCCGACGGCCGCAACACCCGTGGCTCGGTCGACGGCATCATCGGCACGGTCGCGGCGCAGCGGTTCATCAACGTCGACGTCGGCCGCGGGCTCCTGTCGGCAGGCACCGGGGGCACGCCGCAGGCGGGCATCTACGCCATCACCGGCGTTGGGCTGTTCAACACCTCGATCGACCAGGTGCTGGCCAACAACGCCGACATCCGCGGCACGATCGCCAGCGAAGGCACGATCGGAAACATCAACGTCCGCAACGGCTCGCTCATCGGTGCCAGCGTCCTGACGGTCACCGACATCAGCCAAGCCGTCTTCACCAACCGCGGGTTGGTATTGACTGATCCCTCAACGGGCCTGAACACCTTCGCCCTGCGTGGGCTGTCGGTCGTGGGCAATGGCGGCATCATCGGGTCGCTCATCGGCGTAGGCAATTTCGCCGCGATCGACGTGCGCGGCGGATTCGGCATTCTGGATTCGTCCATCCGCGCCACTGCCACCGGGCGGCCCAACGGCGTCATCAGCACCGACGGACTGGGCATCCGCGATACCTTCATCAGCGCCGGCGGATCGCTCAACCGCCTGCAGGCCCGCGGCAATGGCAGCCGGCTGAACCTGCGCAGCTACAGCGCCAGCGTCCGCAGCGCCGAGCGTGGACGCTTCGACGCCAATACCGGCCGGTCGCTCAACGCCAGCAACGATCTCTACCGCAACCTCGGCCTCAGCCGCGGCACGCCTGTGCTGTCGGGCGTGACCAACTCGGGCATCATTGAAGACGTCGTCGCCCTGGGCAACGGCGAGTTGCAGGAGATGACGGCGTTCGTCATCCGCGCCGGGGTTGAGAACACCCTTCTGCCGGTGGCACAGAGCTTCCCGATGCGGGTGGCGTTCGCCAACCGCACCGGCCGCATCTTCGCCAGCGGCGGCATCGACGGCCTGCGGGTCACCACCGGCGAGCTCGACGAGCTCAACACCGGCGGCAACTTCGCCCTGGGCAACGTTGACGTCGCCGGCCGCATCGAGAGCGTCGCCGTCGGCGGGATCTTCCGCGGCAGCTCGACGCTCAACGCCCGCGGCGCCGAAGGCTCGATCGGCTCGATCTTCGTCCGCCGCGGCCTGCTCGGACAGGTGCAGTCGGCGGGGAACATCGATCTCATCAACGCCGGCACGGTCGGCTCGACGATCCAGACGACCCAGCGGATCGCCAATCTCACTGTCCGCGGCAGCGTCCTCACCGGCGCGTTCGTCCGTGCCAGCCGGGGCATCGGCATCCTGTCCATCGGCGGGGACGTGCAGAACGGCGCGACCATCAGCGCCAGCAGCTACGGCACACGCACGGTCGGCGGACGAATCCTCGGCCGCATCGTCGATACCTGATCGACGTCCGAAAACCATCGCGGGCAGGCCCGGTCGAGCGTCACCCGCGCACGACCGGGCCTTTTGCGTTTCCGGGCGATCTCTCCTCTCTTCCGACGTAGCGATGGTCTTCGGTGGCGTGGGCGTCCCGCCCGCGTTTGAGCGAAGCTGGAAGCAATTCTTCGCCGCTTTGCGGCGAACGCGGGCGGGACGCCCTCGCCACGAATGCAGGGCGTCCGCCCGTTCCGCGGTCCGGGGCTCCGGGCTCCGGGCTCCGGGCTCCGGGCTCCTGGAGAATCTTCACGCGGTTGCTCAACTCGCCCCCGAATCCCGCCGATGGGGAAGACGGAGAGCCGTTATGTCCGAAGAAGAGCCCCTCGCCCCCCGTGACGTCGTGGACCGCCGTGTCGGCGTCGACCGCCGCCAGCAGAGCGCCGCCGAAGCCGGCTACAACGGCCCTGACCGCCGCCAGGGCGAGCGCGCCGACCGCCGCACCGGCCTGGAGCGCCGCCGCGGCGCCGGCATCCGCCGCGAGGAAGAACGCCGCAGCGCAGAAGAAGGCGAAATGAATCCCGAGCAGTTCGAGTTCGTGATGGCCATCGAGACGTACAAAAAAGTAAACAAAAAGCTCTTCCCCACTTGGACCGAAGTGCTCGAAGTGATGCAGCAGCTCGGCTACCGCAAAGTCGAAACGCGCACGCTCGAACTCGAAAACGTGCCCGAAGCCCCGCTGCACAAAGTGGCCTGAAGCGGGCCGCGTCACGCCTTTTCCCGCTACGGGAAGAAGCCGATAAACGCCCCGGCGCGCCACGAAAAGCCGACAAGAAAAACTAAGCCACAGATGGCACAGATGAACACGGATAGGAAGTAATTCTTCTTATCCGTGTTCATCTGTGCCATCTGTGGCTCGTCTTTTTTGCTCTTTATTCCTTCGCGACGACCGCAGCCTCGGCGGTCATTCCGTCTTTGATTGTCTCATCACAACGTCAACGCCCCGCGAGATATTCGCCCGCGAGTTCGCTGGCGATCTTCCCCGACAGCGCCACCAGGGGCAGTCCGCCGCCCGGGTGCGTCGCCCCGCCGGCGAAGAACAGGCCGCGGACGTCGCGGTCGCGATTGGGCGGGCGCAGGAACGCCTGCTTCACGCCGTTGCCGCTGATGCCGTAGATGCTGCCGGCGTTGGCGTTGTAGCGGCTCTGCAAATCCGCGGGCGTGTAGCGGCCTTCGGCCACGATCCGCGTCGATAAATCCGTTAGCCCGAAGCGCTCTTCGAGCGTGCGCACGATTTTGTCACGGTACCGCGGCCCGGCCGTCGCCCAGTCGATCGCGCCGTCGAGGGGCGGGGCGCTGCACAGCACGAACAAATTCTCACATCCCGGCGGGGCCTGCGACGGATCGGTGCGGGTGCTGGCGCAGACGTAAATGCACGGGTCGTCGGGGATCGTCCGCGTCTCGAACATCGCGCGCAAATCCGACGTGTAGTCGGCGGGCATGAACTTCGTGTGGTGGGCGAGTTGCGGGTAAGTGCCCTTCACCCCCAGCACCAGCACCATGCCGCTGCCGCCGGGCTCGAGCCGGGCGAGCTTGTCGTCGGCGTAGGCCCGGCGGAAGCGCGGCTCGATGAGCTGGCGATAAGCGTAAACGACGTCGGCGTTGCAGATCACGACGTCGGCGGCGATCTCCTCCCCGCCGGCAAGCCGAACGCCGCGGACGACGCCGAGCGGGCCGCGCGGCTTGCCTCCACCGGCCGGAGCGTCGATGAGGATGCGTTCGGCGGCGGTGCCCGTGCGAACGTCAACGCCCTTACGGCGGGCAAGGCCTTCGATCGCCTCGGCGAGCTTGTACATCCCGCCGTCGACGTACCACCCGCCCATCGCCAGTTCCACGTGCGGGATCACCGCCAGCGTCGCCGGGGCCTTGAACGGGCTGGCGCCGGAATAGGTGGCGTACTGGTACAGCACTTCGCGCAGCCGCCCGCTTTTCACCCGCGCGTCGACCTCGCCGGCATATTTGCGGAACATCCCGATCCGCAGCGGCACCGCGAGCGTGCGCAGCGCATTGAGCGGCGAGAACGCCCCGTCGCCGCGCAGCGCCTGCTCGGGCGATTTGGATAAAAACAGCTCGCCGCTGAGATCCCACACCTTTTTGCCGAACGCGAGGAACCGCGCGAACCCGTCGACGTCGCCGGGGGCGAATCGCCGCACTTCGTCCATCAGCGCGTCCCGCCCGGCCCGCAGGGTGAACGTCTGCCCGTCCGCCCACTGGAACCGCGCCACCGGGTCGAGCCGGCGGATGGAGAGATGGTCGCGAATGTCCTCGCCACAAGCGGCAAAGAGATCGGCAAACACCAGCGGCAGCGTCAGCAGGCTGGGCCCGGTATCAAAGCGGAAGGAATAAGCAGGATCGGGCCCTTGTTCCGAAGCTGCGTAAAAATGCAGCTTCCCGCCGACGGCGGGCAATTTCTCGATGAGCGTGCATTGCGTGCCATTCGCCGCCATCCGTGCCGCCGCCGCAAGGCCGCCGACGCCGCCGCCGATAACAATTGAAGTTAACCGTTTCGATTGGCTCGACATTTGCTGAATCGACGTTGACGCATGCTTACGGCCGGCAAACGTTCCCTTCACGCGGTCTTATTGCGTGCAGGGTAGAACGCGGCCTCGCGCAAAGGATAGGACGCGTCTGCCCGATCCGGCGTTGCCGTTTTAGACGCCGGGCTGCGCGGCCAGCCGTGTTGTGGTTGTTTTTTGGTGATTGGCGTTATGGAGAAGTTTCGAGAATTCTTGAAGGTCAATGGGTCCACCTTGGGCACTGTGGCGGCCCTCCTCTTCGGCGGGGTGCTGATCTTCAGCTCCTACCGCATGTCGTGCGGGCCCAGCGAGACCTTCTTGGCCGCCAATGAGCGGCCGTTCGTGTGCGCCGAAACCAAAAAGGGGTTTACCTACACCCTCCAGGCGGGCGACAGGGTGCCCGTTTATTCGCCGCACAGCGGCAAAAACACCGGCTTCCCGGCCGAGTTGTGTTTCTGGACCGCGGACGGCAAAGAAAAAACCAGCCCGACGTACGTCCTAATGCAGCCCGGCGGCAACTTCTGCCCCGACTGCAACCGGGTCGTCCGACTCTACAACCCCAGGCCCGGCCCCGGCGCGTCGCCGCCGCCCACCAGGGCCGAGTACGAAGCCAACCGCAAAACCCGGAGAGAGCCGAGCGAACCGAGCGAGGGATAAGCACGCCTGATCGCCCCGCATCGTCCGACCGGCGTCACATGCTCGTGTGACCAGGCGAGACGAAACGCATTGACACTGAATCGAATTGGAAGAAGTCAGAAAAGGAAAAATATGCAAGTCGTAACCGCCCCCTGTCGTACCCGCCGCGCCCAGCGCGCGTCGGCGTTTACCCTCGTCGAGTTGCTCGTGGTCATCGGCATCATCGCGCTGTTGATCTCGATCCTGCTGCCGTCCTTGAACAAGGCCCGCCGCGCGGCTCGTGTGATCACTTGCTCGGCCAATCTGCGCTCGATCGGCCAGGCGATGCAAATCTACGCCTCACAGTGGAAGGGCTACATCCCCGGCGGGCCGACCACCACGTCAGCCTTCATGTTCACGCCGGGCTTCACCACGTTGAAGACCACTTACAACAATGACAACTTGCCGGACGTGCTCGAGATCTTCGACTGGATGTCGCCGATCGCCGACACGATGGGCATCAAGTTCAACAAAGGCGCGACTGCTAATGACCGCTATGCCGGGGCTGACTCGCGGCTGGAGACGCTGCGCTATGTCAAATCGTTCCGCTGCCCGGAAAATGACGTGATCGCCGCCCCGTCGTCATTTGCGCCCTTCGCCGTCATCGGGCCGTCGATGTCTTACATCCAGGGCATCTATTTTCACTTGCTGCCGTACGATCCCTCGATAACGGGCCCTGGCTCGGGCAACTATGCGACCGCCAGCGGATCGTCGCCGCGCGTTCGTGCGTACCAGAAGTGCAACGTCCCCACGGGCTACTCGCCGCAGCTGGCGAAAATCAAGAATTCGTCGAAGAAGATCTACATGGGTGACGGCGCTCGCTACTCGAATCCGACGACCCCACCGAACATGACGCCGACGTACAACTCCGGAAGCGGCGGCATGCAGGGCGACCACGGCGCGTTCTCGAACCGGTCGAACGGGTGGAACCGCTCGCTGGCCCCGGGCAACACGCCGCAACCGGCCGGCGGCATCGACGCACGAATCTTTTCCTTCCGCCATGGCGTGAAGGCTCCCGGACAGCTTGCCGGTCAGTACAAGATGAACGCGGTTTACTTCGACGGTCACGTCGAGTTGATCGACGACCTGACCGCCGCCAACCCCGCGCTGTGGATTCCGACCGGCGGCTTTTACGATCCGGCCAGCACCGACGTACCGCTGGCCACTGACGCCAAGACTCACCACAACTGGCCGACGGCTCGGACGGTCGAGTAGATCGTCGGCCGATTCGTACCAGCAAGACCGAAAGGCCGCCCCACCGGGGGCGGCCTTTTGCTTTGTCGCCGGTCGTGCATCACGACGTTCGCGCATGCGATACACTTCCGGTGTGCGACGTCCATTGGTGTTGATCTTCGCGCTGCTGTGCGCCTGTGACGCCGGCCCGCCGGCGGGGCCCGCCGCGGGGCCGGCGCGGCGGGTGATCGAGTGGCGGACGCTGGCGACGTTGCGGGCCGGGCGGGAGACGACCGTGATTTCGCGGCCGGGCGGGGGGGCGTACGTTTTTCAGGCCGACGGGGACGGGCGCGTGCGGGCGGTGAGCGGCGCGGGGGAAGTGACGACGTTGCCGGTCTCGCCGCAGCGGCTGGCGGCGGCGCTGGGGGCGACGGGCGAGGACGACGCCGCGGCCGTGCGACTGGCGGCGATTGCGGTGCTGCCGCGAGGGGATCTTGTGCTGCAAACCGCCGGGGCGTCGCGCAAGCGGTCGCTCGTGTCGTTGCAGCGGTACGACCCGGCGAGCGACCGCCTCACGCTGTTGATGTCGGCCGCGGAGATGGCGTCGGCGTCGGGGATGGGCGATTCGATCGACGTCGCCGACGCGCAGCTCGCGGGCAGCGGGGCGGTCGTCTGGCTGTGGCTGCGCACGACCGACGGGTCGGTCATGCTGCAGTTCGAGGCCCGGCAACTCGCGTCGGGCACGGCGCGGGCAGTGCGGCCGTTCCGCTTCATGCGCCAAGGCGACCAGCCGCTGCGCCCGGGCGATGCGACAACGCTTTGCGGGCGACCCGGCGGCGGGTTCTGGCTGCTCGACCGCGCCGCCGGGCTGCTGTGGTCGCTCGACGGCACCGGCCGCGCCACGCCGGTCGATCCGCCCGACGGCCGGCCCGCGCCCTCCGCCCCGCCGCTGCTGCTGGAAACCGCCGGCGCGCCGCGGATGACGTTTTATCCCGCCCCGCGCCCGAGCGATGCGGCGATCACGCCGACATCAAAGGCTCGCTACCCGCTGCTCGAGATCGTCGCCGGCCGATCCAAGGCGACCTTCGACCGCGACGCCCTCGCCGCCCGGCCGGCGTTCCCGCTGCACGCGCTGCGTGTCACCGCCTGGGCCCGCGACACCCGCAGCGGCGACGTGTTCGCCTACGACCGCATGAGCGGCGAACTCCTGCGCCTCACCCCGCCGTCGGCGCGGGCCGACCCTTCGGGAGCGGGGCGGAGGTGATTGATGACATTTGCCCGACAGGTCAGAGAACGGTGTCTCTAGCAGCCTCTTCCCGGAGCGTGCCTCCCAGCTAATCGGCCAAGTGCCACACACCACCAGACCTTCCATAAAACTCCGCGCTGGCGCTCCGGTCCCTCCCCTGCGGGGGAGGTTAGGTGGGGGCGGGCGGACGCCTCATCTCAACAAAGCGCGATCACGCTCGGGCCCTCTCCCTACCCTCTCCCGGAGTACCGGGCGAGGGGTTTGGTTCGCTGGCAGCGGCGGGGCCGTGATTGCATGCCGAACGCCGTCGCGCCCGATCTTCCCAGGGAGCAGGAACCGCAAGGCTTGGCCGCTCGACATTCGCCGCCCGCGGCACCACACTGCGTTGGAATGGACACGTACGAATCGCCGCTGGTTTCGCGCAATGCTTCGGCCGAGATGCTCAGGCTGTTTTCGCCGCGGCATAAGTTCGGGTTGTGGCGGCGGCTGTGGCTGGAGCTGGCGCGGTGCGAGCAGGCGCTTGGCGTGTCGCGCATCACCGACGCGGCGCTGCGGCAGATGGGCGAAACACTCGACGACATCGACTTCGCCGCCGCCGCCGCCCACGAAAAACGCCTGCGCCACGACGTCATGGCCCACGTGCACACGTTCGAGGAAGCCGCCCCCGCGGCCAAGGGCATCGTCCACCTCGGGGCGACGAGTCAGTACGTCGTCGACAACGCCGATCTCATCATCATGCGCGACGCGATGAAGCTGCTGGCCGGCAAGCTGGCGGCGGCGATCGACGCGCTGGCGAGTTTCGCGGATCGGTACAAAGACCTGCCGACCCTCGGCTACACGCACTTCCAGCCGGCGCAGCTCACCACCGTCGGCAAGCGCGCCACGCTCTGGGCGCAGGACCTGGCGATCGACCTGGAAGAACTCGAACACCGCGTCGCCACGCTGCGCTTCCGCGGCGTGAAGGGCACGACCGGCACGCAGGCGTCGTTTCTGACGTTGTTCAACGGCGATCATGGCAAATGCGATCAACTCGATGAAATGGTCACGCGCGCGTTCGGTTTCGACAGCAGCTTCGTCGTCACCGGGCAGACGTACCCGCGCAAGATCGACGCGCAAATCGTTAGCGCCCTCGCCGGCGTCGCCGCCAGCGTACACCGCTTCTGCAACGACATCCGACTGCTGGCGGGCATGAAGCAGATCGAAGAGCCGTTCGAGGCCGAGCAGGTCGGCTCGTCGGCGATGGCGTACAAGCGCAATCCGATGCGCTGCGAGCGCGCGACGGGCCTGGCACGGCTCGTCATCAGCCTTGCGAGCAGCCCGCTGCAGACCGCCGCCGAGCAATGGTTCGAGCGCACGCTCGACGATTCGGCCAACAAGCGCATCAGCGTGCCCGAGCCGTTCCTGGCGATCGACGGGTGCTTGTCGATCGTCATCAATGTCGCCCGCGGGCTGGTAGTGTATCCGAAGGTGATCGAGCGGTACGTCAACGACGAGCTGCCGTTCATGGCGACCGAAGAGATTCTGATGGCCGCCGTGCAGGCAGGCGGCGACCGGCAGGCGCTGCACGAGCGCATCCGCCGCCACAGCCTCGACGCGGCGGCGGAAGTGAAGCAGAACGGCCGGGCGAACGACCTGATCTCCCGGTTGAAAAACGACGCGATGTTCCAAGGCGTGGATTTAGGCGACGTGCTCGACGCGCGACGCTACGTCGGGCGTGCGCCGCAGCAGGTCGATCGCTTTATCGCCGAAGTCGCCGCGCCGATCCGCGAGCGGTACAAAGCCGCGCTCACGCAGGCGGCGGAGTTGAAGGTGTAAGAGAACGGCGATCCGCCGAATAAACGCCCGCAGGCGCGAGCGAAACTCTGTTCGACGTATCGTTATCGCTGCTTAGGTACGGATTACTCTCGTGGCGTGGGCGTCCCGCCCACGTTCGTCGCGCAGCGACGAAATATGCTTCGAGCTTTGCTCGAACGTGGGCGGGACGCCCACGCCACGAATGATGGCGAAACCGGCCTGCGAATGCAGGCATCAAGCCCGGCGGCGGCGGAGGCCGATGGCGCCGACGAACAGCCAGCTCATGCTCATCGGTTCCGGCACGACGACGCCGACTTCGAATTGCGGGCCCTCTTCGGGGTCGCCGAGGAACTTCTTCTGGATCGTCGCGGTGCTGCCGCCTTCGGTGCGGGCGGTGAGAATGTTGTTCAGCACGACCTGCGCCGAGGTCACGCCGGCGGGCAGGGTGATTTCAAAAATCCCCGTCCACGATCCATTGCCGTCGAGCACCGGGTTGAAGGGGGCGACGTTGGAGTTGTAGGTGATGTTGTTCTGGTCGTCGGTGTAGACGACGTCGAGGATGTCCTTGCCCTTGTAGTTGCCGGGCGTGCCGGCGAGCTTGGTCACTTCGAGATACCCGAACGCCTGGACCGAGCCTTGGCCGTCGATGAGCCAGTCGCCGGTCTCGCGGATGCGGACTTTCTGGATCGTCTTGCCCGGGTCGGCGGTGACTTTGAACGCCAAGCGATCGGTAAAGGTGTCGGCAGTGCCGTTCTCGCTTTCGGCGAGGAAATCCGACGGGAAAAACAGCAGTGAGTTCGGCTGCACGCCGCTGAGTTCGGGATCGCCGAAGGCGCCTTTGTCGCTCAGCCCGCGGCTGAAGGTGACGTCCTGCGCGTCAATGGAATTATTGGGGTTGTTGAACCAGTAGACTGGGGCGGCATAAACGGCCTGACCACAGGCAGCGGCCAATAGAACGCCGGCGTACATCTTACTGCTGAAAGTCGAAAGCATTTTCACTGTCTCCCTGAACGGACCGTCCCCGCTTCGCGCCTACGGCATCCCTTAGGGTTTACTCCCGAGGCGGATGTGTGTTGCCCGGATCCCGTGCAACGCGAGCGATTTGATCGAATATCGGGGTTCAAAAACACCCCTGATTTCGGACAATGTGATCCTAAACGATCTAACCCGTAGAACAACTGCATTTCTCCCCGCCGTAAAAAACACTTATCTCTATGTTCAATATAGACTTATCGCTAATAAAGGCGGCGCATGAAAAGGGTTTTAGACGCCGTGTCACACCCCCACCGTTAAGTTGCGTCGCCTACAACGCCTATGCCACGCCTGCCCCGGGTGAACCCCAACGCCGATTGTGCCGAAGATGACATTTGCAGCGTCCCGCCGCGTGCGGCGGGCATTGGACGTTCGGTCGTTGGCCGTTTGCAGGACTTTGATATGCCCCGTGACATTCCCGTCGGCAACGGCCGGCTGTTGATGACGTTCGACCACCGCTATCAGATCCGCGACGTCTATTTCCCCCATGTCGGCCAGGAAAACCACGCCGGCAACGGCGCCTGCCGGTTCGGCCTTTACACCAGCAACCCCAATGGCCACGGCGGGCAGCTTGCGTGGTGCCACGACGAGAAGTGGCAGATCCACCAGCGCTACCTGCGCGACACCCTCACCACGAGCGTCAGCCTCGAGCACAAGCCGCTCAAGGTCGGCATGTACTGCAACGACGTCGTCGACTTCCACCGCCCCGTCTACGTCCGCAAGATCAAGGTGAAGAACCACCACACTAGCGACCGCGTGGTGAATCTGTATCACCACCAGGACTTCAACATGTGGGGCCAGAAGATCGGCGACACCGCCTATTACGACCCGGAGCTGCGCGGCATCGTGCATTACCGCGGCAAGCGGTACATCCTCGTGACGATGTTCGACGGCAGCGAGCAGCGCGTCGACGAATACGCCTGTGGCACAAGCGGCTTCAACGGCGCCGAAGGCACCTGGCGCGACGCCGAGGACGGCCACCTGCAGGGCAATGCCATCGCCCAGGGCGCGGTCGACAGCACGATCGGTTTGCACGTCCACGTGCCCGCCGAGGGCGAGCACACGGCGTACTTGTGCATGATCATGGCCGAGAGCCGCGACGAGCTCGTGACCCTGCACAAGTGGCTGCTCAAGCAATCGCCGCAGAGCGTGATCGACCGCACGACAAGCTACTGGCGGCTGTGGGCCGGCGGCACGAACATCAACTTCGGCAATTTGCCTGCGAAGGTCGTTGATTTATTCAAGCGCAGCCTGTTGGTCGTGCGCACGCAGATCGACAACGCCGGCGCGATCATCGCCGCCAACGACAGCGATTACCTCCATTTCAACCGCGACACCTACAGCTACATGTGGCCGCGCGACGGCGCGCTCGTGGCCGAAAGCCTTGATCTGGCCGGCTTCAGCGATTTGGCGAAAAGCTTCTACAGCTTCTGCCAGCGCACGATCACCGACGAAGGCTACTTTTATCACAAATACAACCCCGACGGCTCGCCCGCTTCTTCATGGCACCCATGGGTGATGAAGGGCCGGCAAGTGCTGCCGATCCAGGAGGACGAAACCGCCCTGGTGGTGTGGGCGCTGTGGCGGCACTACTTCCGCTACCGCGACATCGAGTACATCCGCCCGCTGTGGATCGACGTGGTGCAGAAGGCCGCGGATTTCATGTGCGACTACCGCGACCCGCGCACCGGCCTGCCGCACCCGAGCTACGACTTGTGGGAAGAGCGCTGGGGCGTGCACGCGTTCACCGTCGCCACCGTTTACGGCGGGCTGAAGGCCGCGCGCAACTTCGCCGTCTGCTTCGGCGACCGCGAACGCGCCGAGCGCTACAACAAAGCCGCCGAAGAGATCAAGGCCGGCGCGGCCAAGTACCTGTACAGCGAAAAGCTCGGCCGCTTCGTGCGGCGTCTGGTCCCCAAGGACGCCGCCACCCCGCCGGACGACACGACCTACACCGAATCCGTCCCGCTCCGTCAGGACGCCGATTGCAATGACATCTACGAAGTCGACGAGACGATCGACGCGGCGCTGTACGCGATCTTCAAATTCCACCTGTTCGATGCCGACGACCCGCGCGTCGTGAGCACGATGCAGCAGGTCAAGGACCGTCTATGGGTCAAGACCGACGTCGGCGGCATGGCGCGGTACGAGAACGACTATTACCACCGCATCAGCGACGACATCGCCAACGTGCCGGGCAACCCGTGGTTCATCTGCACGCTGTGGCTCGCCGACTACCAGATCACCCGTGCCAAGACCACGGCCGAGCTGAAGCAGGCGCTGCCGATCTTCGAGTGGACCGCCAACCACGCGCTGGAATCGGGCGTGCTGGCCGAGCAGGTGAATCCGTACACGAACGAGCCGATCAGCGTCAGCCCGCTGACGTGGAGCCACGCGACGGTCGTGAGTACGGCCATCAAATACCTGGAGAAGCTCGAGACGCTGCAGCGCTGCGACGGCTGCAACCAGAGTGTCTTCCGCCTTCGCCGCCGCGGCACCGCCGAAGTCAAAGGCCACGCCACGTTCGACCGCTACGAAGCGGGCTTCGAGCCGGCCGTCAGCCGTGAGACGTACGCGACCGTCGGCACCTTCGCGGCGACCGAAAGCGTCGGCGGCGAAACCGCCCCGCGCCGCGTCACCCTGGCGATCGACCAAGCCGACTGCATCGGCTGCGAGATCTGCATCGCCCACTGCGACAAAGGCGTGCTCAAAAGCGTCGACGGCAAAGCGATGATCGACCTGCGCAACCTCAACCAGTGCGACCTCGACGGCGAATGCGTCGACGTCTGCCCGACCGACGTGGTGAGCCTGGTGAAGGAACTCACGCCGGCCTTGCAGGGCGAGCACACGCACTAGGTCAGGACACGTTCCGTGGCGGCGCCCGGCAGGGCGTGGCGTGGGCGTCTCGCCCACGTTCGCTGCGAAGCGGCGAAAATATTCGAGCTGCGCTCGAACGCGGGCGAGACGCCCACGCCACGAAAGAGCGGCGCTGCGTCGTGAACGATCCTTCGCGATCAAATCTATTCGGCGACCGAAGTGGCAATAACGCCGTCCGGCAGCGGACCGTCGTCTTCGGCGCCGGCAGCGGGTGAATGGGTTGGCGTGGATCGCCCGCGGATGCGGCGCACCACCGGCCGCACGAGGCGGCGGTAGCTCAGGGCAAAGCCGGTGTAGACCAATACCAGCGTAACCGCGCTTGCCAGTGCAGCGACGGCTTGGCCGGCGATGCCGAACAGCTCGCCACGGTGCAGGGGCAGCACGAGCGAGCGCAGCCGGCGGCCGGGACTCGTGGTGGCGAAGGTTTCGGTGCGCGTCAGCTCGCCGCTGCGGCGGTCGAAGGTGAGCGTCGTGCGGTTCTGCGGGTTGCGGGTGTCGCCGACGCCGACGACGAACGTCACCGCGCCGCGCGTCGCCGCGCGGCCGCCTTCGGCGGCGGCTTCGGTGTCGGCTGCCTCGGCGTTGTCGTTGCCGCGCCGGCCACCAAGGCGCAGGGTGATCGACGTCCACGCTGGCGTGTATTCTTCCGCCGCCGCCCAAAGATCATTCAGGCCTTCGTAATTCGGCGCACGCTGCGGGCGCGTCGTCGCGCCGCGCTGCTGTTGCTGACCGCGGGCGCGTTCCTGCCGCGGGGGCGGCGGGACGTCACCGGCGGCGCGGAAGAGCAGGTTGTTCGCCCACGGGTAGCTCATCACCAGCCCGCTCATTGTGATCACCAGCAGCGGGATCATCGCCCAGAAGCCCAGGGCGTTGTGCCAGTTCCAGTCGCGCAGCTTGCCCGCGGCGCGCCAGTTCAGCAGCAGCACCGGCCGGATTGACGACCACTTCCACACCCGCGGCATCCACAGCCAGAGCCCGCTGCAGATCAGCACGAGAAAGCCCAGCGCCGCCGCCCCGGTGATGCCTTTGCCGACGTTGCGCCAGTCGCCGCTGAGGGTCAGCCAGCGGTGGAGCTCGAGCACGGTGTGGAAGAAGCCGCGCAGCTTCGTCGCCTCGGCGCCGGTGCGCTCGCCCGTGTAGGCGTTGAGCTGCATGAAGCGCTCGCGGCCGAGCTGCACCGACGCCGGCGCGGCGGGGTCGGCCGACACCGTCAGGGCCATCGGCGTCACGTCGGGGACGATCCGGCGGGCGCTGGCCAGCAACTCCTCGGGCGACAATTGCACGGCGTCGGGCGTGGGGGGCGCGCCGTCGCCCTTTTCCACGGCGTCGACGATCTGGTGCTCGAAGGCCATCAGCACGCCCGTGCCGGCCATCAGCCCCACGACCGATCCCACCGCCAGGCCGATCACCAGGTGCAGCCAGAAGACGATCTTACGAACAACCCTCATGCGACTACACCTCAAGCGGCACGCCCGCTGAACTCCTGAATTGCCTCAACACCGCGGCCGGCTAATCGATGCCGATCGTCGGGTAATCGCCGAACATGCGCACCGTTTTTCCTTCGTACCCCGGGCCGAACGGGTAGTAGAGCTGGAAGTGATTCCGCAGCGGCTTCATGACAACGCCCTCCGGGCTCGTGCCCGTCCAGCCGGCCGGCGACCAGTCGGCGCCGGGGGCGAGATCGAATCCGTTATTGACCGTGGCAATCCGTGCCCGGATCTGCCCGACATGGCCGTCGAGGAACGCGACGTTCGCCACGCCATTGTGGCGGAAGACGACGCTGCCCATCTGCTTCGTGCCGTTGGTCGCGTCCGTCGTGCCCGGGCGGACGCTGGGGAACTCGGGGGCCTCGGTCTCGGGGTTGTTCTGGTAATCCGACCACATCATCACGCGCGTCGGGTCCCAGTTGCCGGTGGCCTTGAACTTGCGCGGCTTGATCCACCGCGGCTGCAGCGTCGCCGGCGTGCCGCTGACGCGCAGGCTGGCGGAAAGGACGTTGAGATTGAAGCCGATGCTGACGCGCGGGGTGTACAGCTCCCCGCGCCCGTTGCGCTGGAGGTAATCGTTGGCGGGAAAGGCGGGATTGGTGAAGCTGCCGACCGCCGCCAGGCGGGCATCGCGGTCGCTCGGGCAGCGCGTGAGCTTCTCGGGCATCTGCCCCTGGCCGAGGTACTTCGGCAGCCCGCTCGTGTAGTCGAGGTACTTGTAGGCGTCGACCATCGTGCCGCCGTAATCGTTAGCGTACATCTGGGCCGCTAGGGCGTACTGCCGCAGGAGCGACTTGCACGCGAGCGTCTGCGCCGCCCCGCGCGCCTTGTTGAGCGACGGCAGGAGGATCGAGATCAACAGCGCGATAATGCCGATCACGACGAGCAATTCCACAAGCGTGAACGCCCGCTGCGCCGGGCGATTGGCGAGAACAAAACGACTGGAAACTGACATGCGAATCTCCGTCCCGAAAAGGCCGACGCCAGCCCGACCGGGCGGTGGCGGCGGCAAAGCCAAGTCGCCGGCCTGATCCTGCGACGACAGGCGGCGGCGACACCAACGGGTTAAAAACACCGTGCTGGCTGGCTGGGGACGAAAAGCCCTGGCTGGCTGGCGGGAATGAACAATGGCGGCACAACGGCCGCCGCAAACGACTGCTACCTGGTCTACTTGGTCAAAATCAGCTTGCCCTGCCGCGTGATGCAGAGCCGGTACTCGACGGCGTTGTGGCGGATGCGGACTTCCGACGCCTTGCCGAACAGCGCGGGCGCTTCGATCACCCGCAACCCCGACCCGGCCGGGGCAGTCGGCGAAGGCAACTGGGGGGCGGTTTCATCAACGTCCGGCTTCACGGCCGGGAAAATTAGTTGAGACTCAATCTCATGTCAAGTCGTTTTTGCAAGAACTTCGAAGCCCCGGGGTTCGGCCAGATCGGGGGCCTCAGCCCGGGCGGTGTCGGCGGCGAGGAACGGCATGCCGATCAGCCACAACGCCCCGCCGAGGGCGACCGTCCCGCTCACCACCACGAACCCCATCGCCAGGCTCGATCGGTCGGCGATCACGCCGATGATCCACGGGCTCAGCGCGTCGCCGAGCAGGTGGATGATGAAGATGTTCAACGCAAACGCACTCGCCCGCACCGCCGGCGAAACGACGTTCGCCAGGGCCGTGTTGCTCGGGCCGGTGTTGAAGAACAGCGCGAACACCGCCAGGAAGATCACGCCCCACACCGCCGGGAATGGCGTGACGAGGATCAGCAGCAGCAGGGGAAAGCCCACGAGCATGCCGGCCCCGCTGACGAGGAAGTAGCTGCCCCCGAAGCGTCCGCGCAGCCGGTCGCCCGCCCACCCGCCGGCGAGCGTCGCGCCAAGGCCCGCGACGACGACCACGGCGCTGAAGCCCAGGCTGGTGATCGTCGACGCCCGCGCAAAATCCTCGGGCGCTAACGCAGGGTATTGCCGCAGGTATACGTCGGTGAGGTACTTGGGCATCCAGTAGCTGATGCCGCCGATGGCGAATGTCATCGCCGTCTGGGCGGCGCAGTTGATGACGTACGAGCGGTTGCGCAGCAACCCGCGGATCTGGTCCCACGGCAGCTTGGCGGCGTGGCGCGTGCGGGGGGCGATGCGTTTATCGCGGATGAACAGGCAGATCACCCCGAGCGTGGCCATGATCGGCACGAGCACATGAAAGCCCCACCGCCAGTTGCCGGTGAGTCCGTGCATCAGCCCGCCAAGCCCGAAGCCCAGCGCACTGCCCACCGGGAGGGCGGCATAAAACCACGCGAGCATGCGGCCGCGCTTTTCGACGGGATACAGATCGGAAATGATCGTCGGCGCCGCCGGCCCGTACGCTGCGTCGCCGATGCCGACGACGCAGCGGCTGATCAGCAACACCGCGAACGTCGGCGCGAACCCGCTGCCGAACGTGCCCAGCGACTGCACGAGCATGCCGATGCCGACAAGCGCCCATCGGCTGTAGCGGTCGGCCAGCAAGCCGAAAATCGGCGCCGTGAGCATGTAAACGACCACGAACCCCGTCGCCAGGCGGCCCATCTTTTCGTTGGCGTTGGGATCGCCGGGGGCGAAGAATTCCTGCTGAATCGGCCCGATCACCGGCGGCAGGTTGTAGCGGTCGATGTAATTCAGCAGGTTCAGCAACACCAGCAGCAGCAACAACCACCCCGCCCCCCGCACCGGCGCAACGGGAGAAGCAGAAGCGGCCTCGGATGCGACGACGGTTTCGGTGGGCAATGGCTGCGTCATGCGAAGTGGCCGACAGAATGCCGGGTGACGTCGCGGCGGTAAAGACGTGGCGTGGAGAATATTCCGATTGCAGGCAGGCGACCCGCTCTAGTTCCTTCCCCTCCGGGGAGGTTAGGCCGGGGCGGCCAACGGCATGCAACAGCGGCTTGCTGGCACCATAGACCTAAACCCCTCGCCCGGTACTCCGGGAGAGGGTAGGGAGAGGGCCGTCGCCGCAGACGACGAAGGTGATGGCGTCGCAGGGCGCGGGTCACCGCACCATTGATGCGCCACACGGATTTGTGCGGTGAACCGCACCCTACGCGCACGCCCGGATCAATTCATCCAGCCGAAGCGCGCATCTGGTCTGGTCCCTCCCCTGCGGGGGAGGTTAGGTGGGGGCGGGCGGCCGCCTCGTCGCAATCAAACGCCTAGGCGCTCTGGCCCTCTCCCTACCCTCTCCCGGAGTAACGGGCGAGAGGCTTGGTTCTCGGGCGGCGGTAAGTCGCTGTTGCATGCCGTGCGCCGCCCGCGGCACGGGCGATGCGTTACCGCTGCAGTCGGCGGCGTTCGATGGCGAAGAGCGTGTCGAGCACGTCGGCGTAGCCGGTGTCGAAGTTGAGCCCGCCGTTGAGGGCGTCGGAGCCGGTGTCGCCGTAGAGCAGGTCGTTGTCGGGCCCGCCGAGGAGGTTGTCGCTGCCGATGCCGCCGCGGAGGGTGTCGGCGCCTTCGGCGCCGTCCATGCTGTCGGTGCCAAGCCCGCCGACGAGGCCGTCGTTGCCCGTGCCGCCGAAGAGCGAGTCGTCGCCGTTCTGCCCGAAGAGCCCGTCGCCGCCGGCGCGACCGAAGATGCGGTCGCTCTGAGCGCCGCCGTACATCGTGTCCGGCCGGTTGCCGCCCTGAAGCAGGTCGGGGTCGTTCTCGCCGTAGACGAGGTTGCGGCCGGGGCCGGCGGTGAGGCTGTCGCGCCCCGCGCCGCCGAAGAGGGTGTCGTTGCCCGTGCCGCCGTAGACGTAGTCGTCGCCGTCGCCCATGGCCACCGCGTCGCTGCCGTCGCCGGCGTCGATGGTGTCGTTGCCTTCGGCAGTGCGGATCGTGTCGTCGCCCCCGCCGCCGGTCACGCTCGCAGGCTGGGGGGCGTTGCGCACGCGGATGAAGTCGGGCCCGTCGCCGCCGTTGATGATGAACTGCGTGTACTCGGCCAGGCCGTACGTCGTGCTCGTGCCGTTGAGGCGCACGACGAGGTTCGTCGTCGTGCCGTCGATCGTGAGCGTGCCGCCGTTGTTTCCGAGGTTGAGCGTGAGGATGGCCGGGATGACGTACGTCTGCACGACCGCCCGGGTGTTTTCGTCGCGGTAGCCTACGCGCACCGGCTGGTTGTCGCGGAAGACGATGCCGAACCGTTGGTTCGTGCCCACGAGGGTGTCGTTGATGATCGTGTCGTCGGTGATTTCGTCGGCGGTGTTGTCGAAGGCGCGGAATCCGATCTGGTCGAACACGCCGTCGGCGGTTCCCTGGATCCAGCCGACGGCGAACTGCCCCGTGCCGCTGACGTCGACCTGGGGGAGTCGCTCGTCGCCTTCGGGATCGCTCGATGCGTTGGTGATGCCGCCCACGAGGGTGTTGGTGGGCGAGAAGCGCTGGAAGACGACGTCGCTGTCCGTGCCGGTGGTTTCGGCGCGCTCGTACGCGACGACAAAGCTGCCGTCGGTGGCGACGCCGACCGAGGGATTGGACGCCCCGGCGTCATCGACTGTCAGCGCCACGCCCGACGCCACGCCGGCGGCGGTGTAGCGCTGGACGATGGTGTTGATGTTGGTCGTGTAGGCCAGCACGTACCCGCCCGTGCCCTGCACGGCGATGTCCGGCCGCACGCCGGTGGCGAGCAGTTCCTGTTCGGGGGTGATCGGGGCGATGGCGGCGTCGAAGCGGCGCTGCTTGATCGTGCCGTCGTCATTGTCCTGCCAGACGACGACAAAGCTGTTGTCGGCGGCGATGCCCACGCGCGGCGAGACCTGGTCGCCGTCGGGGATGGTGTTGGCCAGCACCGGCGCGCCAAGGGCGTTGCCGGTGGCGTCGAAGCGGCGGACGTAGACGCCCTGGGTGTCGGGATTGGGGTTGTCGAACGGCCCGCCGATGCCGCCGGGCTCGGTGGCGGCGTAGGCGACGGCGATCTCGCCGGCGGCGTTGATCGCCACGTCAACCGACGTGGCGCCGCCGACGTTATTGACGAGCAACTGCTGGCCGACTTCGACCCCGCCGGCGTCGTAGACCTGGAGGAATGCGTTGCCCGCTGAGACCCAGGCGACGACGTGCGTGCCCGCGGCGTTGCCGGCGAGGGCGTCGACGTTATCGACGCCGAAAAATGACGCTACCTGCGGCGGGCCGAAAGGCGCAAAGGCGAACAGCGTCCGCGGTTCGAAGGCTTCGGCCATTACAGAACGACTGCCGCGTTGCCCCGCCAGGTGCATAGGTGTCCTTCGTGGAGGTATCAAAGTGAACCCGAGCCCTCGGCCAAAGCACTCCGCACGCCGAAAACCGCAGGGGTTGACCGTCCGAGCATAGCTAGAGTCGTCGCGGCGTGCCAGTCGTTACGGGCCCGGCGACATTCGAGCGACGCCGCGAGCGGCCAGTGCGAAGTAAACGAAGCGCCCATCCGGTTCCTTCCCCTCCGGGGAGGTTAGGTGGGGGCGGCCTCTGACCTGCAATAGCGGCCCGCGGACGCCCAAGAAGCAAACCCCTCTCCCGGTACCCCGGGAGAGGGTAGGGAGAGGGCCGAACGTAAAGGCGATTGAATGCAACGAGGCGTCCGCCCGCCCCCACCTAACCTCCCCCGCAGGGGAGGGACCAGAGAGGCGCCTCCTACGGCGATGGCCGCGTGGCCGGGGCGTCCTTGAACGTGAATGCCTTCAACTGCGGCGTTGCGGGTTCGACCGTCCAGTGGCCGGTGAACAGCCGGGTGGCGCGTTCGAATTTCAGCTCCGAATTCACTTCGACGTCCGCACGGTGGTGCATCTTGCCGCCGTAGTTGTTGTTGAGATCGATCAGCGCGCCGTGTCGTTCGAATTCCGCGAAGGCCTCGGTGAGAAGGACTTCGTCCAGGGCGTCGTCGGTCATGCCGCGGGCGGCGTTGATCTGGCCGCTGCCGAGCAGGCGGAGGAACTGGGCCTGGGCGTCGATCGCCGGGGCGTACTGCCGGCGGTAGTAGTAGTCCATCGCCGCCCCGGTCAGCATTGCCGACCAGAACACGCCCAGCACGCCGAGGATCACCCCAAACGCCGCGATCGGCCGCGTGCCGGGCGTCACCCGCGGGTCGCGCGCCCGCACGAGGCCCATTACCCCGAACCCCACCGCCACCACGCCCAGCGCCGGCACGCACGACACCAGCCCCGCGCACACGGCGATGATCGCGGGCACGTTGTTCTTCAGTTCCGCCTGCGGCGGGTCGGCCGCGGGCGGGGCGACGGGCGGTTCAATGGACGGTTCGTCCGACATCGGCATCGACCTTTCGCGGAGACTTCCGGCAGCATCGCGACGTCGCCGATTCTCCGGGCGACGCAACTCAATCGATGCCGAGCTTCGTGACCTTAAGCGTGCCGCCGGCGTCGGTGGCTTCGGCGCTGAAGGATTTGTTGCCGGCCTTTTCGAACGTCGCGGTGCCGGTGACGCTGATGGTGTTCGTACCGTTGTTGTTGCTTGAATTAAGGCCGCTGACCGACAAATCCGTGCATTTGCCGTACGACTTCAATTGGTCCGACATTGCCCGGGCCTCGTCTTCGGACAGCACCGACAGCCCGCGGGCCTTGGCGATGTCGCCGTCGACGAGGGCATTGATCGTGTCAATCGCCGGCTGCTTGGCCATCCCGGCGATCTTGTTCACGCCCCAGTACGTCCCGCCCACCACCGCGATGCCGCCGACGATCCAGAGGACCGAGAGAATGATCCCCGCGATCGCCATCCCGCGCCCGCCGACGACCTTGGCCTTGGCCAGCCCGATGATGCCCGTGATGATGCCGATGACCGGCGTGATGATGAAACAGCCGACGATGCCGCAGATCAGGCTGATCAGCGCCGGCACGTTCGTGCGCGCAGGGGCGGGCGTCATTGAACCGGAAGAACCGACGACAGGTGGCGGAGGCATGTTGGTCATCGGCGGCGGAGTGTAAAGAAACCGGACAAGCTAACAAGACCACACACCACAGATGACAACCCCCCTGACCCCTCACCCTTCCGTCACCCCCGCCAGGATCTCCGCCGACCGCAGGGTGTTCTTCAGCAGCATCGCCACGGTCATCGGCCCCACGCCGCCGGGGACGGGGGACAGGAACGCGGCCTTTTCGGCGACCGACGGCAGCACGTCGCCGACGGTCTTGAACCCGCCGTCGGGTTGTGCCACCCGGTTGATGCCGACATCGATCACGCACGCGCCGTCCTTGACGTGATCGGGCGTGATCAGCCCTGCCTTGCCCGCGGCGACGACGAGGATATCGGCGCGGCGCGTGTGGAACGCCAGGTCGCGCGTGGCGATGTGGCAGAGCGTGACGGTCGCCAACTGCTCGGTCAGCAGCATGGCGATCGGCTTGCCGACGATGTGGCTGGCGCCGACGACGACGGCCTCGGCGCCTTCAAGCGCGGCGTGCGTGCGCTTGATGAGCTCCACCGCCGCCATCGCCGTGCAGGGGGCGAGGACGACGTGCTTGTACAGGACGTAGCCGATGTTGGCGGGGTTGACGCCTTCGACGTCTTTGACCACGTCGATCGCGTACTGCACGCGGGCGACGTCGATGTGCGGCGGCATCGGCAGGTGCAGCATGATGCCGGTGACCGAGCGGTCTTCGCTGAGTTGTCGCATCTCGCGGCGCAAGTCGCGGTTGGCGATGTCGTCGGCATGGTTGATGAGCGTGTAATCGATGCCGACGGCCCGGCACGCCTCGGCCTGCCGTGAGGCGTATAGCTCCGCCGCCGGCGTAGCGCCCACGAGCACCGCCGTCAGGTGCACGGGGTGGCCCGCCGCCTTCAGCGAAGCGATCCCCTTGGCCACCTCCGCCCGCACGCCCGCGGCGATCGTCGTCCCGTCAATGAGCGTTCCCGCCATCGGCAGCACTATAGCAACGCAACCGCCGCGTGCGATGGCCGCGGCGGTTGCGACGGCCACCCCGCCCCGGCCCGCCGCGATTGAGCGGCACGGCGGCGGCCTTATCATCCGCGGCGGCCCCGGCCCGTCCGCAACGGCCCAACGGCGGCCGAAAAGGTTTCATTGACCGCAGCACCCACGCCGACTTCGCAGCGCTACAAGCTCGTCATCGCCTACCGCGGCACGCACTATCACGGCTGGCAGACGCAGGAGCACGACGTCACGCGCGTGCAGCTGCCGACGATCCAGGCACTCTGCCGGGCGGCGGTGATGGACGTCGTTGGGCACCCGGTCGACTTGTGCGGGTCGTCGCGCACGGATTCAGGCGTGCACGCCAAAGGGCAGGTAGCGCACTTCGACACGCACATGACGCAGATCCCGCCCGACGGCCTGCGCCGGGCGGTGAACGCGCGCCTGCCGGCGGACATTCTCGTGCGGTCGGTCACGCCGGTGGCGACCACGTTCCACGCCATCCGCGATACCGTTCGCAAGCGCTACCAATACCTCGTCTGGAACGCCGCCGACAAGCCGGTGTTCCACAGCGACCTGGCGTTTCATCGCTGGCAGCCCATGGACGTAGCGCGCATGCGTGACGCCGCGGCGCGGCTCGTGGGCACGCACGATTTCAACGCCTTCGCCAAGCCCGGCCACGGGCGATCGAACACGGTGCGCACGCTCTACGCCTGCGACGTCACCCGCCGCGGCCCGCGGTTGGTGATCGGCGTGTGCGGGTCGGGGTTCTTGTGGAACACGGTGCGCATCCTCAGCGGCACGCTGATCGAAGTCGGCATCGGCCGCACGCCGCCCGAGGCGATCGACGCCATGCTCGCCAGCCGCGACCGCCGCACCGCCGGCCCGACGGCGCCGGCGTGCGGGCTGTATTTGCAGTGGATCGAGCACCAAGGCGAAGCGCCCGCCGCGAGCGGGGCGGCGTGACGCGGGGTTGAGTAGAACCTTCACCGGAGCGGGGCGAGCGGACGGATACGGATGCCTCATCGCAATGAAGTGCGCGTCTCCGGTTCCTCCCCCTCCCGGGGGAGGTTAGGTGGGGGCGGGCGGACGCCTCATCGCAAACAATCGCCCCTCTGGTCCCTCCCCTGCGGGGGAGGTTAGGTGGGGGCGGGCAGGTGCCTCATCGCAATCAAACGCCTTTACGCTCCGGCCCTCTCCCTACCCTCTCCCGGAGTACCGGGCGAGGGGTTTGGTTCTCTGGCATCAGCCAGTCGCTGTTGCAGGTCGGGGGCCACCGCCACCTAGCCTCCCCCGGAGGGGGAAGATCCGGAGCGCGCGGCGTTTCGATGCGATGAGGCGGCTGCGTCCGCCCCTCCCTGCCCTGCCCCGAGTACCGGGGAGGATCCGGGCGATCGTGTCGTTCGGGGCGCCGTGGGAGAGCGGTTATTCCGTGCTGACGATCACGCCGTTGCTGAACGGGCTGCTGCCGCCGGCGGAGCTGGCAAAGACGCGGTATTCGTACGTCACGTTGCCGATGCCCGTGGTGTCGACAAACGTCGTCGTGTTCGCGGCCACCGTGGCCACGTCGTTCCAGACCCAGCCGGCGTAGCGGCGCTGGACGGTGAAGCTCGTTTCGTTGCTCGAGTTGTCGCGCCAACTGAGGCTGACCTGGGGCTTGGTGGTCATTGCGCCGGTCAGACCGCTGGGGGCCAGCGGGATGCCGGTGCTGCCGCCGGGGGTGGTGACGGTGGCGACGTTGCCGTAGGAGCTGTTTTCGCTCGTGCCTTTGGCGCGCACGCGGTACTCGTACGCCGTGCCGGCCGTGGCGGTGGTGTCGTTGTGCGACGTCGCGCCGGCGGCGGTGGTGGCCAGCAGCGCCCAGGTCCCGCCGGCAAGGCGACGATCGACTTCGTAGCCGATCTCGGTCGTGGCGTTGTCGTCCCAGGCGACGGCGACCTGCGTGTTGCCCGCGGCCGTGGCGGTGACGTTCGTCGGCGCCAGTGGAGCGCCCGCTCCGGCCTGGACGGTGTTGACGAGCACGACGTTGCTGTCGCCGCTCGCGCCCGTGGCGTTGTACGCCTGCACCCTGTACTCGTAGGTGACGTTTCCGATGGCGTCGATGTCCGTGTACGTCGCGGTGTTGGCCCCGACGGCGGCGATCTCCGCCCAGATCCAGCCGGCGTAGCGCCGGAAGATTTTGAAGCCCGTTTCGTTGCCGGCGGTGTCGGTCCACGTCAGCTTCACGTCCGCGCCGGGCAGCACCGCGGCGGCGAGGTTCGCCGGCGGCGTCGGCACGCCGTTGGCGGGGGCGGTCGTGGTTACCGCAAGGGTGTTGCTCGCCGCGGAATCGCCGGCGGCGTTGAACGCGCGCACGCGGTACTCGTACGCCGTGGCGGGCGTCAGGCCGGTGTCGGTGTAGCCGGTCGCGTCGGCGGCGAGCGTGGCGACGGTCGCGAACGCCCCGCCGCCGGAGCGGCGCTCGACGCGGTAGCCGGTCTCGTTGCTCGCCGCGTCAGCCCAGGCGATCGCCACCGACGTCGTCGACACGTTCGCCGAGACGAGATTCGTCGGCGCCGCCGGCGCGGTCTCGACTGCGACGGTGCTCGCCGACGCGGTGGCGCTGTACGCGGATTGGCCGGCGGCGCCTAGCGCCCGCACGCGGTACTCGAAGGTCATGCCCGCGGCCAGGCCGAGGTCCGAAAGGCTCGTGGTGTTGGCCGGCAGCGTTGCGATGACCGTGAACGTCCCGCCCGGCAAGCGCCGCTCGACGCCGTAGCCGGTTTCGTTCGTCGCGTTGTCCGACCAGGTGAGGTTGATCCGTGACGACGACACGCCCGTCGCGGTGAGATTCGTCGGCGCAGTTGGCACGGCGGCAAGGGCGTAGGTGGCGGTGAAGGTGACGTTCGTCGCCGGCACGGTGACGTCGTGCGACAGCGCCCCCCCGTCGCTCCAGCCGCTGAAGACGTAGACCGTGCCGTCACCGGCGACGTACTGCTGCGGCGCCGAGATCGTGGCGACGGAGCCGGCGATCCACGTCTTGTTCACCGGCGCAGCGGCGGTCGAATCGTTAAAGCCCAGCGGCACGCCGCTGACGTTGCTCGCCAGCGTGACGACGCGCGTCAGCGGATCGACACGGCGCGTGACGGTCGTGGCAGCGCCGTTGTTGTCGGTGGCGGTCATGCGCACTTCCAGCCACGACGGGTAAGCGTGGTCGGGCGCGGCGAAGCTGCCGCCGGACACGCCGTCGAAAGTGCTCAGAACGTGCTCGTGCGGGTTGCCGGGGTTGATCTCGCTGTCGTGCATGAGCACGACCGCCCAGCTCAGCCGCGCGGGCGGCAGCGCGCCGTCCTGGGCGTCGGTGGCCGAGCCGGAGAAATTGATCGCGTCGCCGACGCGCCACTTCAGCCCCGCGTCCGGCGCGGTGATGGTGGCGACCGGTGGGGTGTTGCTCGTGGGAGCGGTGCTGAACAGGTGCGACGTGGGGACCGTCTCGAACGCGCCGGCGGGCTTCTGCCATTCGAGCTGCGCCACCGCCCCGCCGGTGTTTTCGTAGTATTCGATCTTAATGTCATACAACGTCGACGCCGCCAGCGTGATCGTGCCGCTGTGCGTGGAGGGCGACTGGTCGATGAACCGGTCGATGACGAGCGAGTTGCCGACCCACACGCGGATGCCGTCGTCGCTCGTGACGCGGAAGGTGTAGGTCCCCGCGCCGGCGGACTGGATTTTGCCGGACCAGCGGGCGCTGAAGGTGTCGGCGCCGATCGCCGGGTCGGGCGAGCCGTCGCCGAAGTTGAAGTTCACGCTCGGGTCGATCCGGGTGACGCTGGGGCCGCTCAGGTCTTTGTTGTCGAAGTACGTCGCGCTAAGGCCGTCGCCGGCGTAGAGCTCGATCTCGGCGATGTTGGAGTTGCTGGCCGGGTGGACGTAGCGGACGTAGCGGTAACTCTGCCCGGTGGGATTGACATTGAGGGTGTTGTAGCCGCCGGCGGGCGTGGCGGTGATGGTGGCCAAATCGACGACACTTCCGCTGAAATCGGCGGTGCTGCTGGCCTGGAACTTGCCGCCGACCATGCGCGACGCGCCGCTGTTGGGCGCGTAGTACCGGATCTTTCGCACCCACCGCGCGACGCCCAGATCGAGCCCGACCCACGCCGTCGAACCGCCGCCGTTGAAGGACGTGGTGACGTTGCCGTCGAACGCCTGCTGCGGCCCCGCACCGCTAAGGCCGGCGGTGCCGATCGGCGTGCCCACGAGCTTGCCGCTGGTCGGCGCGACGCCGTCGCCGGCGTAGCCGAGGCGCACGATCTGGCCATTGCTGTGATCGGCGTAGTACAGCGCCCCGTCGGGGCCGACGTTCAGGTCGACCGGCGCGCCGCCGGGGGCACGGAAGACTTGGCGCGTGCTTTTGTCCGGCAGCCCGTCGAGACCGCGGTACATGACGTAGATTTGCCGGCGCGAATAGTCGGCGAAGAACATCGCGTCTTCGTACGCCGCGGGGTACGCCCCGCCGTTGTAGAACGCGATGCCCGTCGGGCTGCTGCCGCCGGTGGGCTCGCTGCTGCCGGGGGCGACTTTTTCGCTGTGGGCGTAGCTGAACCACGGCATCGTCACGAGCGAGGGGTTGTTGATCAGCCCGGCAATCAGCGGCAGGTTCGCGTTCTTATACCCCGCCTGCACGACGGGCCCTTCGTACGCCGGCCAGCCGAAGTTCTCGGCCGCGCTGTCGCCGGCGCTGTTGATGCGGTTGATCTCCTCGTAGCCGCTCCATCCCGTCTCGGCGATCCAGATTTCGCTGCTGCCCGGGCGGAACGTGAAACGGTACGGGTTGCGCAGACCGGTGGCGATGATGCGCTTCTGGTTCGCCTGCGACAGGTTCGCGTACGGATTGCCCGGGGCGGGATTGCCGGTGTCGGGGTCGACGCGGATGACCGTGCCGTCGAGCGTTTGCGAATCGCCTGGCGAAAGGATGTCCTGGCTGCGGACGGCGCCGCCTTCCTTGGCCGGGTCGTTGAAGGGGTTGCCGGTTTGCCCGTAATCGACGGCGTTGAAGCTCGCGCCGTCGCCGGCGGAGGCGTAGAGATAGCCGTCGGGGCCGAAGTTCAGGTCGCCGATCGAGTGGCTGGGGAACTGGTTCTGCCAATCGTGGATGAGCACCTGCTCGCTGCCGGTCATGACATTGCCGCTGGCGGTAAGCTTGCTGAGCTTGCCGGTGACGGTGGTGCTGCCGTCGCTGCTACCGGGATCGGTGTCGACGCCGGGCGCGCCCCACTTCGGGGCCTGGCCGCCGAGGTCGCTGTCGCTCGTGTACAGGACGTAGACGTACGGCCGTCCGGTGGCGAACCCCGGGTCGAGCGTCATGCCGAGCAGGCCGCGGTCCCAGTAGTTGTAAACCCCGGTGCGCAGGTCGGCGAAGATCGTGGGCGTGGTGTCAGTGAGATTGTCGAAGACCTTGATGACGCCGCGCTTCTCGGCGACGAAGATGCGCCCGTCGGGGGCGAACTCGAAGGCCGTCGGCAACTGCAGGCCGGTGAAGATGGCCGTCTCCCCGAAGCTGGGCGTGCCGGCGGTGAAGCTGAAGCTCACGTCCGCCCCGAGCGCCCCGCCGGCGGCGTCCTTCACGCCCGCGGCGCCGCCGGTGATCCTGGCGGTGTAGTAGACGCTGGTCGTGGAGAGGGTGATCGACGGGTTGATGACGAGGGTCTTCGTCGCCGTGTCGTAGCCGACCGTGGTGGCGACGGTGTTGCCCGCGGCGTCGAGCAGGCGCACGGTAGAACTGGTGAAACTGGCGACGTTCATCGCCTGATCGAACGTGACGCTGATGTTCGTCGAGTTCGTGACCTTCTGCTGCCCGTTGAACGGCGTCGTGGCGACGACTGCGGCCATCAGCCGCCGCGGCTCAAGGGCGTCAACGGCGGCGGCGAGGATGCGGCGAGTGCTGGCGGGCGGTCGAGGGGTCATGGCATTCCTTGGCGGTGTCTCAACGTTCCATCGGACGCCGGGCGGCGATCATGCTGTGCGAATAGCCGGTTTACGCCGGCCATCGCGCCCGCCCGGTAACAATGCGGTCGCCGACATAGTGAAGGTGCGCAAGCGTTGCCGTCGGCGCGGGCTATCGGACGTTTTCAAGGGCTGGTCGAAAAACGCGGCGAGCCGAGCGCGGAGGCCGCATTCCACTAAAGCGCCAATGCCCGTCCCCCCGCCGGGGGAGGCTAGGTGCGGGCGGCGTGCGGCATGCAACAACGGCTCGCGGATGCCGTTGAACCAAACCCCTCGCCCGGCACTCCGGGAGAGGGTAGGGAGAGGGCCGAGCGTCGATGCGACTGATTGCGATGAGGCGGCCGCCCGCCCCCACCTAGCCTCCCCCGCAGGGGGAGGGACCAGACACTGGCGTTTTGTTGCGATGAGTATAAAAAGCCCGGACGTGACGTCGGGGCAGTGGACGGGCGGAACGCAGCGGGCGACTACTTCTTATAGTACTGGGCGTTGCGCTCGATGAACTCCGCCCATTCCGCGGGCAGATCTTCCTGCGGGAAGATCGCGGTCACCGGGCATTCGTCGACGCACAGGCCGCAGTCGATGCAGATGTCCGGCTCGATGTAGAGCATCTCCTCGGCGTCGTAGTTGGCTTCGTCCTTCGTCGGATGAATGCAATCCACCGGGCAGACGGCGACGCAGGCGGTGTCTTTCGTGCCGATGCACGGCTGGGCAATGATGTGGGCCATGGTTGTTACGAACTCCTCTCGCCCGGCACTTTCGGGCGCGACGGGGCATCGTAGTGAACTCGCCCGCCGGCGGCAATCGTGCGGATTGTCACAGCAGCGGAAATGCCCGGCGGCCGGACGGGGGCGGCGGGAGGGCCAAGCCAAACGCCCGGCGACGAGCGGGTTCGTCGCCGGGCGAATGCGTTTTTTCGGCCTGAATGCGCCGGCGGATCGATGGACCCGCCCGCGGATCAGACGGCGTTGCCGAAGTACTTCGGGATGTTGATGTTGTAGAAGTCAGCTTCGAGGTGCTCGAGCAGCAGCGCGAAGTTCAGGATCGACACGTCATTGCCCGGCGTGAACGACGCCGGCGGGCCGCCGTTGAGGCTGGCGATGAACGGGCTGGCGGCGTTGACGACTTCCTGAATCGTCAGCGGCACGTCGAACCCCGCGGCCTTGTTGTTCTTCGCCTGCGTGGAGACGTCCCGGCCGGCAAAAACGTTGAGGAACCCCGCGTGGCGGGCCTCGATCAAGGCGATCGAGCCGGCGGCGGCGATGTTGGCCTTGCTGCTGAGCGACGGCAACGCCCCCAGGTACGCCCCGACGCCGACGTTCTCGAACACGCGCGACAGTTCCACGAACTGCGAAAAGCTCGTGGTGTTAAGGCCTTTGAACGACGGTTTCGGACGCGCCGCGCTGCCGAGGGCTTTGCGCAGGAAAGCGACGTGGTCGTTCTCGTGCAAACGGATGTCGGTGAACGCTTCACGGTCGGCGGCGGTGAGATCGCTTTGCGTGACGGCACGGCTCTCGCTCGTGAGCATGCCGATCACCGGCACCGCCGCCAGGCCCGTCAGGGCCGCTTTGCCGAGCAAACCACGGCGCGAAACAATCGCCTGATCGGCGGCGTGGGATTCGGTCAGTCGTTTTGCATCTTCCATTACAGACCTCCAAGGACATGATCCGCTGGTGACAGCCAAAAAGGATGATCTAACCAGCGGCCAATGAGCGTAGGTGCCCTGTCCCCAATGACCTATGGGGGAAAACCCGTGAATCATGTAAATGTTTTGATATGACCGCGATGGCCCGCGCCGGGTGCCACGGTCTGACGTACCCGTCAGACCGTGGTGCCTGATCGCGCGTGGACTCATGCCCAAGGGCCCCACGGCCTGGCGTCCGAGACCGTGGCACCCAGACAGGATAAGGCGGCCTCTTGCTTCAGAACTTGCTTCAGAAGGCGTGTGACAGGCTATAGCGCCAGCGGTTTTCGCAATAGCGTAATGGCCGGGGTGTTGGCTACAATTACCGCCGAGCGGCCCAACCTTTAGAGCAGATTTTTCGTAAGGATCGGTATGTCCACTCCCCACACCGCGGTCGAAGAATTCAAAGACAACGCCCCGACGATCGACTACGAAGCGCCGGCCCCGGAAATCCACATCGAGGAGCGCACCCTCAAGCTCAGGGACTTTCTCAAAACCGTGATCAAAGTCGGCGGCAGCGACTTGCACCTGCAGGCCGACAGCATCCCGATGATCCGCGTCGACGGCCGCGCCCGGTTTCTCGACTGCCCGCCGCTGACCGACCCGCAGATGGAAGAGATCGTCAAAGACCTCGCGATGGAAAAGACCGAGGTCCTGCACAACCTCGAGCACAAAGGCGCCGCCGACTGCGCTTACGCGATGCCGGACAAGTCCGCCCGCTTCCGCGTGAACATGTTCCACAGCCGCACGAAGTACGCCTGCGTATTGCGGCGGATCGTGACGAAGATCCCCAATTTCGCCGACCTGAACCTGCCCGCCGTCGTCGAAGGTCTGGCCGACTTCCACCGCGGCATCGTGGTCGTCGCCGGCACGACCGGGTCGGGCAAATCGACGTCGCTGGCGGCGATCATCGGCAAGATCAACCGCACGCGCTCCGAGCGGATCATCACCATCGAAGACCCGATCGAGTACCAGCACGAGAACGCCAAGAGCCTCGTCAGCCAGGTCGAAGTCGGCCAGGACACCGAGAGCTACGAGTACGCACTCAAAGCCGCCATGCGGCAGGATCCCGACACGCTGCTGATCGGCGAAATTCGAGACCCGTTCTCGCTCGCCACCGCCCTTCGCGCCTCGGACACGGGTCACCTGGTGTTCACCACCATCCACGCCACGAACGCGAGCATGGCCGTGCAGCGTATCGTGTCGCTGTTCGACCCGGACCAGAAAGAGCTCATGCAGCAGCAGCTGGCCCTGAACCTCAACGCGATCATCTGTCAGCGCCTCGCCAAGAAGCGCGACGGCAAGGGCCGCGTGCCGGTGATCGAGATCATGATGAAAACGCCGCTCGTGCAGAAGTACATCCTTGACGGCGAGTTCGATAAGCTCAAAGGCACGGTCGGCCAGAAAGAATCGGGCAGCCAGAGCTTCGACCAGCACCTCGTCGAGCTGTTCCAGAAACAGATCATCGACGTCAACGAAGCCAAGCGGCTGGCCACCAACGTCGACGCCCTTACCTTGGCCCTGCGCGGCATCGGCAACAGCGACACGAAATTGCGGTAGACGCCGCGGCGGGCGATCCGCCCGGCACCGCGCGTCGGAAATGATCGATTTTCGTTCCTGGCGTTTTGTTTTTCGCTCGGCGGCGTAAGTCGTTGCAGGGCTTTGGGTCGGGCGCGATTTCTTGCGCTCCCGGGGCGCACGCAGACCGCCTGGCTTGCCGTGGGTTCGTTCGGCCAATTTTTCATGCGGCGATCGCCCGGCAAAGACGCGCGGGAACCGACGAATCGGCCCGTGCGCGGGGTGAATCTTCGGCCGTTCGCCACAGAGCGACTCTAACGCCTCGGCCGCGAAAAGTCGGCGGAAATCTGCGGTTTTTCGGTGGTTTCCGGCAGCGTCCGGGCGGGGGTTGCGCCGTCCCG
>DASVSS010000387.1:0-24717 GCA_036387945.1 Tepidisphaeraceae bacterium
GCGCGACGCCCACCGCCGACACCAGGCTTGCCAGCACGCTGACAGCGACGACCGCGCCTGCCCCGATCCCGACGACGCGCCACGGCACGGTCAGCGGGGGCTCGTGGCCGATCGTCATGGCCAGCAGGTGCCGTGAGTCGAACACCATCACGCCGCCGCACAGCAGCCCCATTGCTGCGCCTATGCTGCCCAGCAGCAGGGCCTCGACCAACACCACGCGCAGGAGCGTTGAGCGCGAAAGACCGATGCTGCGCAGGATGCCGAACTGCCACATCCGCGTCCGCACGCCCGCCGCGATGGCATTGGCCACACCGAGGCTCGCAACGGCCAAAGCGCTCCACGCGACCATGCTGGCGGCGTTAAGCAGGTGCTGCAGGCCGCTCTCGATCATGTGCTTGAGATGCCGCACGTCGGCGACGCGCAGGCCTTTGTCGCTCAACTCGGTCTGCAGCTGCTCGGCGATCTTGTCACGCGGCAGGCCCATCTCGCGCAAGTTGGCACACACCATGAATACATTGCGCAGCCCGAAATCCCGTCGGGCATTCTCGAGCGAGCCGAACACGCACGCCTGACTCTGCTGCTCGAACTGCTGACCGACGTCGAACGTCGAGATCATCACGTCGATGCCCGGCGACCACACGACGCCCGCCACCTTATAGTCCAGCATGCCTTCGGTGCGGCTCTTGAACTGCACCGAGTCGCCTACGCGCACGCCGCGAAGGCGATGGAACTCTTCAGTCACGACGACATACCGCCCTTCGGCCATCAGCCTGGCGGCTTCCTCGGGGTTGCCCTGGCGAAAGTCGAGCTCCATCAGGCGGAATGCCCGGTCGGGCTCCACGGCGATGTACATCGTCGCGCCCGGCAGGGCGACGCCGCGGATGAGCCCAAGAATGCCCGGGCCCATCTCCGGGTTGAGAGCCCCGATGGGCATGAAATCTTCGGGCTTCACCAGGGGCGATTTGCGGATCGCCTCCTGGGACTCGGGCGTCAGGCCGCTGATCGATTGCGTATACACGAACACGTCGGGGAAATTCGTCGGCAGCGTCCATGACTTCAGCGACGAATGGCCCTGGGTCTGCATTACCACGAGCGTCGCCAAGCCGACCATCAGCGCCGCACAGGTGCCGGCGGCGCGCCAGTTGGAATCGCTCGTCTGCTGCCGCATGAGCGCAAACGGCACGCGCAGCACCACCGCGATCACTCGGCCGAGCGTTTGCGTGAAGAAATGCACCAGCGCCGGCGCGACGAGGAAAAAGCCGAGCATCAGTGCCGGCAGCCCGAGGATGAAGTGGCCGTAAAATCGGATCTCCCGCGCGTACGGACCACTGTAAGGCAGTGTGAATAGCAGCGGGTCGATGGCGATCAACAGCACGCCGACGGCCACAGCGGTCCAGGGCAATCGGTCGCGGCCGCTGTCGGCCAGCGGTGTCATCGCTTCGAGCGGGTCGACACGCGTCGCCTGCCACGCCGGCAGCAAGCTCGCCGCGACCGCCGCCGCCAGCGCACTGCCGCCGGCGATCAGCACTCCGGGCCAGTCCAGCGCGGGCGTGACGTTGAACCGCTGGGCGAGGAACTTGACGATGATCGCCGCGCCGGCGTACCCGAAGGGCACGCCGATCGCCACGCCGGCGGCCGCCAGCAGGGCCGCCTCGCCGATGACGGTCGTCGCCACCTGCCGCTTGTTCATCCCGATCGCGCGCAAGGTCGCCAGCACGCGCTGCCGCTCGGCGACGCCCATCGAAAGAGTGGAGAAAATGATGAACGCCGCCGTCAGCAGCGCCACTTCGCCGCCCAGGGTGGACAGCAGCCGCAAGCCGCCTAGATTTCGCTCCACTTCTTCGCGCATCGCGCGGGTGAGCTTGAGCTTCAGCAGCGGGTCGATTGCCGCCAGCTCGGCCGTCCAGTCGGCGGAGAATCGTGTCGCGTCGACACCCGGGTTGAACTGCACGGACAGCGACGTAAAGACGTCGCGCCGCACATCCCCATAGACGAACTGCTGCACGACCGACAGCGGGGCGTAGATTTTGCTTTGCGTCAGCGGACCCAGCGCGCCAGTCATGTGGACGATGCCGACGACCGGCAATTCGATCTCGCCGTGCTGGCCGCGGACGGCGAGCTTGTCGCCTACCTTGAGCTTCCGGCCGTCGGCAATGTTGTTATCGATTACGAAGCCTGGAGCGCCGGGCTCGAACCAGCCGCCGGCGTTGAGCTTGAGCCAGTCGAGCAGCGGGTCGTTGCCGCGCTCAACGCCCACGAGCGAGGCACGGGGCGAGGTGATCCCGCTGTTGACGCCCGCCGACATCGGCAGCGGGGCGTCGGTGTCGAGGCGGCCCCAGACGCGGCGCACGCGCGGGTCGGCGGCGAGCCGGTCGGCCAGGGTGCGATCGATGCCGATGGTGATGTCGGTCGTGCGGCCGATCTTCGCGTCGACCACGCCCGCGAATCGGCCCATGAACGAATCGGCGGCGTTTTCAAATGCAGCGAAGCCGCTTGTCATCGCGACCACGAGCCCGACCGAAAAGGCGATCGCCAGGACCGTCAGCACAGTGCGAACGCGGCGGGTGGTGAGGTTGGCCGCGGTCAGCCGGAAGAGCATGGCGGATTGTAAAGGGGGAACGGGGAATTGGGAATTGGGGGCTGGCGGAGACCGCTCGATCGCCTCTACCAACTCCAACCCCCGATTCCCTTCCCCATTTGGTTTGCACCACACGGTCGCGTAAAATCTCCCAATGCTCCAGCAGCTCGTGCAAAGCACGCTCGATCAGAAGATCCTCAACTACCACGCCCATGAGCGGCGGACGTTCGATTTCGGCACCGAATCCGTCGCCGCTTCCACCAACGAGCGCCTGAAGAAAGCCATCGACAACGCCGTGGTGCGCAACGACCGTGGCCGCGCGCTCAAGCTGCTCGAGCTACCCGACAGCGACGGCATCCGCACGCTCGCAGGGGACATCAAGCAGCACGCGCTGGACCATCTCGATTACTACCTGCTGCAGTTTGCCGAGAACGTCGAAAAACGCGGCGGCGTCGTGCACTTTGCCGCCGACGCGGACCACGCGCGCAAGATCATTCTCGACATCGTTAAAAGTGAAAACTGCCACCGCGTCATCAAAAGCAAATCGATGGTGAGCGAGGAGATCGAGCTCGCCCACGAGATGGAAGCCATCGGCCTGGACGTGGTGGAAACCGACCTGGGCGAGTTCATCGTGCAGATCGACGGCGACGCGCCGAGCCATATCGTCACGCCCATCATTCACAAGGATAAGGCGTCAATCGCCGAGCTGTTCAGCCGGTATTTCAAGACGCCTTACAACGACGATCCGGAATCACTCACGAAGCAGGCCCGCGTCTACCTTCGCGACAAGTTCCGCCAAGCCGACCTGGGAATGACCGGCGGCAACTTTCTGGTCGCCGAGACCGGTGACGTGGTGACTCTGGAAAACGAGGGCAACGCCCGGCAGAGCGTCACGACCCCGCGGGTCCTTGTCAGCCTTGTGGGGATCGAAAAGATCGTGCCGCGGATGGCGGACCTGTCGGTCATGCTCAAGCTGCTCGCCCGCAGCGCGACAGGGCAGTCGATGACCGTGTACACGAGCATCTTCGGCGGCACGCGCGGCGCGGGCGAGAAAGACGGGCCGGAGAAGTTTCATGTCGTGCTCATGGACAACGGCCGCACGGAAGTGCTCGCGAGTGAGGAGTACCGCGAGACGCTCCGCTGCATCCGCTGCGGGGCGTGTCTGAATGCGTGCCCGATTTACCGCAAGATCGGCGGGCATGCGTATGGCAGCGTCTATCCCGGGCCGATCGGGGCGCTGATTACGCCGTTGATGCAGGGCTTGGATAAGTTCAGCGACTTGCCGAACGCCTCGAGTCTGTGCGGCGCGTGCTACGAGGCGTGCCCGGTGAAGATCAACATTCCCAAGCACCTGATCAACCTGCGCCGGGACATGAAAAAGGCGAAGATCACCAACGGCTTTGAGCAGGCGATCTACCGCACCTGGGCGTGGATGATGCGCACGCCGGCCCGCTACAAGCTCGTAAGTTTTGCGCAGAAGTTCGATTTGCGCCGCCGCGCGATGCGAAGCGGCTGGGTGAAAAAAATGCCCTTCCCCGGTACGGGATGGACCGATGTCCGCGACATGCCCGCCCCGGCCAAGTCGCTGTTCCGCCAGCAGTGGAAACGACGCCGGAAATGATGCGGTAACAGGCCCGGGAGCACTTGGCCCCCGGCGGCGAATCAACCCCACGTCACCTGGCCTTGTCGGACGAGCGACTCACATGCACGACGAAAAAAACGTACTCCAGAAGGTCAGTCACTCCCTCGGCCGACTCAAGCCGGTCGATCGACCGCCGGCCCCTCCGCATTTGGACGAGCCTCTCGTGCGGCTCGTGCTGAGCGACATCGGCCTGCCCGCACTGTTCCAGAAGAAGGCGCTCGAAAGCAAGATCGGCGTCACGCCGGTGCGTGTCGAAGCGCTGCACGAAGAACTCGTGGCGCATCTGAAGCAGCTCAAGGTGCGGTCCGTGATGCTGCCACGGTCGCGGTTCCTCGAACGCCTCGAGATCGCCAAGGCCCTCCAGGCCGCCGGGTTTGTCACCCGCCATTGGGACGAGATCACGCTCGACGAGGCGTACGAGTTCGACGCCAGCGTGACTGACGTTTACCGCGTGATAGCCGAAACGGGCAGCCTTGTGATGCGCGCGTCCCCGACGCACGGCCGGGCACTGACGCTCGTACCGGCGCTGCACGTGGCGATCGTCGAGCCGAAGAATTGCGTCGGCGACCTCATCGACTTGCTGGAGTTGCTGGAGAAGGACAACACCTCCAGCGGCACGTTCATCATCAGCGGGCCGAGCAAAACCGCCGACATCGAGATGAACCTCGTCACCGGCGTCCACGGGCCGGGCAAGGTGCAGGTCTTTCTGCTGAAGTGATCGCGCTCGGCTTTACCGGGCTATGACGACTTCTTCGATTCCAGCTTGCCGATCGCGCCCATCTCGCCGGCGGCTTTCTCGCGCATCCAGACGAGCGAAGCGGGGTCGTTGCGGAGGTAGGCGTTGAAGAACTCGGTGGTGGCCTTCTGGATGTACGCCCACGCGGCGGCGTCGCTTTTCCTGGCGCCCCCTCGGCGGCGCCCGACGAACAGGCCGTGATCCCCGCCGGCGAAGATGGCGAGGTACTGGTCGCTGCCGCCGCCCTTGTCGAACGGCTCGCGCCGCTGCTTGACGCCCGCCATGGTAATCATCTCGAAATCCGCCGTGCCGGTGAGGTAGAAGATCGGCGCGGCCATCCGGGCGAAAGCGGCGGCGGGCAAGTTGGATTTCGGCGGCGGGGCGGGGCTCATCGCCACGACGGCCTTGATGCGCGGGTCTCTGAACACGCGCTCGACGCCCGCGACGAGGATCGACTGCCCGGCCTCGGCCTGGGCGGTGAGCGCGCCGAACGAATGCCCGGCCATGCCGATCTGCTCGAGGTTCAGCCGGCCGAACAGGCGCGAAGATTTTTCGGCGTTCTGACGCGTCAGCTCGTCGATGACGAAAGCGATGTCGCCGAGGCGCGCGACGTAATTCGCCGCGCTGGCCGCGGCCATCATGGCATCCACGCGGCTGTCGGTGGCGTTGCGCCAGACCGAGTCGTCGCTGCCGACGTGCGTCAGGTGTACGGCGACGAAACCCTTCTCGGCCCAGTAGGTGCCGAGGTATCCGTACATCTCACGCGACGCCCCGAGCCCATGGGAAAAGAGGATCACCGGCGCCGGCCCGCTCGTGTCGGCGGGCAGGTAGATTTTGACCGGCACCTCGCACTGACGGGCCGCATCTTTCCAACTCTGCAGCAGGACGTTCGGCTCGGCCCCCAGGGAGAGCGCGGCCTGCAGCATTAATCCAAGAAAGGCGAAGAATCGCATCGAGTTCACTCCGTAATTCGCGGTGCGAACTATATACGCCGGGAAGGCCGATTATGTTGCGATAATCAGCCGGCAACCCGCGGAATCGATACGGCGGCGGTCGGCGGAGGAGGGCTCGAGGTCGGTCACCAGCACGTCCACTTCGTCCAGAGCGCACAGACGGCTAAGGGCCTGCTGCCCGAACTTGCCGCTGTCGGCCAGCACCACCACCTGCTGGCTTTGGCGGATCATCTTTTCCTCGGTCTGCACCAGCAGCAGGTTCTGGTTATAGAGCTGGCCGTCCGCCACGCCGGCGGGAGACAGGAACAGCGTCTGCGTGTGCAGCGTGCCGATGGCGTGTTCGGTGAGCGGCCCCAGCAGCACGCCGTAGCGCGGGTATACGATCCCGCCGGTCAGCACCACTTCGGCGCTGCCGTCGGCGTCGTATAAGCCTGCGATGGCGAGGGAGTTGGTGACGATCTGCACGTGCAGGCCGCGCAGTTCTTCGGCGAAGTAGTAAACGGTCGTGCCGCCGTCGAGAAGGACCGTCTGCCCGGGCAGGACGAGCTGCCGTGCCGCCCGGGCGATGCGGCGCTTGGCGTCGACATTGTGCTGCAGCCGCGCGTCGAACGCGTAAGGCCGCGGCGCGCCGTCCCGGCCGCCGACGAACACCGCGCCGCCGTGGGTACGCTCGATCTCACCGGTGGATTCGAGCTGTTCGAGGTCGCGCCGCACGGTCGAGCCGGAGACGGCCAGCTCCGCCGACAAGGCTTCGAGCGAGACCGATTTGCGGTCGCGCACGATGGCGAGAATCTTCTGCTGTCGCTCGACGGCAAGCATGTTGAACCCGGGGCCCGCGGGCCCGTTCTAGACGGCGCCGGCCATGATCTGGTCGGTAATCGTCTGCACGAGCCGTTCCATGTCCGCCTGGCTGGCGCCTGCGGGCAGGCCGATGGAATTGATGAGCTTCTCGACGTCCCCGCCGGCCTGCGGCTGGACCGGCGCCGTGCCGCCGCTGGTGCTCATCCGGCCGCGGCTGCCGAAATCGCCGCCGCCCACGCGGCTCATGAAATCGCTCGTGGCGCAGAACACTTCGCCCTTCTTGGCCTGGTCCATGCGCGGGTCGGGCAGGCCGAATTTTTCCTTAAGCTCGATGAGTTCCTTCATGTCGTTCGATCCGAGCACGTTCACGCTGCCGAGCTGTTTGGTCAGCAGCAGGATGCGGGCGTAGGCGTCGACGATCTCGAGCTTGTAGTAGCACTGTTCGAGATCGGTATCGAAGCAGACGACGCCGTGATTGCCCATCAGCACCGTGTTGGCGCCTTGCACGAACGGGATGATCGAGTCGGCCAGACGCTGGTCGCCGGGCGTGACGTACTTCGCCATCTTGACCGGGCCGAGGAACACTTCGGCCTCGGGGTGGATGCACGTCGGCAGCTCTACGCCGGCGATGGCGAACGCCGTCGCGTGCGGCGGGTGCGAGTGGATGACCGCCACCACGTCCGGCCGGGCTTTGTAGATCGCCGCGTGCATGAGGAACTCGCTCGACCGCTTCAGTCGGCCGGCGAGTTGCTTGCCTGCGCCGTCGACCGTGCAGATGTCGTCGGGCCGGAGATTGCCTTTGCTGATGCCGGTCGGCGTGCAGAGGAATCGGTTGGGCCCGATCCGGTAGGAGTGGTTGCCTTCGTTGCCGGCGCAGAAGCCTTTCTGCCAGATGCGCGTGCCGATGTCACACATTTGCTGCTTAATCTTGAATTCGCTGGCGACGGGAACCATGTTCATACCTCTGTTTGAATCTGCTGCTTAAATCTGCTGCTCGATGACAACGTGATCCAGAATCGCCGCGACGTATGCGTCGAGCGGCACGATCTTTTCGGGATAAAACGGCATGCACGCCTCGCGGCTTTCGGTGAAGGCGACCAAGTCGCCGTCACCCGCGCCGAGGTGGTCGTAGGCCACCAGGCTTTCGACGCTCTTGCGCGGCTGACCTGCGAGCGAAAACCGGTCCTGCACTTCGACGATCAGGAAACGGCCGCCCTGCAGCGTGCTGTAAAGCACGTTGTGAGTGACGCGACCGATGACCTTGCCGATACGCATGATTTATCTGCCGGCAACCGGCGTCGCCGAAAGCTCTGCCAGTTCCTGTGACAATACGCTGTCGACCGTTCGCCCGCCCCGGCAGAAGCGGGCGAGGATGTTTCGCAGCACGTACAACGACGATTTTTCGCGTTCGACGACAAGCACGTTTGCCGCCACGGTGTTGATCGCTTCGTCCACCGCCGCCAGGCTGCTGGCGACAACGGCCCGCAGCGCCGAAGCCTTGTTGGCGATCACCAATGCCGGGCCGGCGGTTTTGACCACGAGCACGCCGCCGGTGGCGCCGCCCGTCGCCACGGCACGGTTGAGCGTGCGGACGGCGGCGATGGTCTTGGTGGCGTCTTCCAGGATCGTCATCGGTTCCAGCTTCGCCTCACGGGCGGCCATGCCGATCGCGGCCTTCGCCACGCCGTCGGCCCCGTCGGACCACCATACGAACCGTTCGCCCCCGCGGCCGCCGTCTGAGCGGCCGGGGATCGCCACAGCGCCGGGCAGCGACGGCTTTGGCGCCTCGACGCTTTCCACCGCTCCGTACCCGATTTCGATCTTCCGGTGCCGCGCGTAGTCCTGCGCCATCGGGCTCAATCGCGCACGGTAGGGCAGCACGATCCGGCCGTGCAGCTTGAGCAATCCTTCGAGTTGGCGCTGCGTGACGATCAATCCGACTCCTTCTCGGATTCGATCGCGATCACGAAGTACCGCACCGGCGATTTCGCGTGCCCGATGAGATCGCGGGCGGCCTTGCCGTCGCTGTTGTACACCACGGTCTGTCCGACGGCGGCGTTGATCCCGCTGGCAGCGATCACGCAATCGGCTTCGGGCTTGCGCGACGTATTCAGCGGCTGGATCACGAGCAGCCGCCAGCCTTCAAGCGCTTCGTGCTTGATGGTCGCAGTGGCATGACCGATGACGAGGCCGAGTTGCACGCTAAACTTTCCAATCTCTGGCTTTGGGGTGCATCTGCAACACCAATATTCGTACGTCTTCGAACGACTTGCATTTTCGCTCGAACACTGTCCGCCACGGGCCCTTCTGGAACGCGATTGAAACCGTGAAAATCGGCTCCTGCCGCAGTAGATAGCCCACGTCCAGAAGCATCCCGTTCGGGTAGAACACGACGAAGGGGTCGTCGTCGAATTCGAAAATGTCGTGATGCTCGATCGGTAAGGCCGGGTCGAGATCGACGAAATGATCCCAGCCGACCTGTCCCGGCGCGAAAACGGCGTGGTCGGGAAACAAATCCATCTTTAGACCATCCGCAGTGATCCTGTAATCATGATCCTCCGATACCGCGTAAACGTCAGCGGCGTCGTGATGCCCTCGCCGGTTGGCGTGGCAATCGAATAGCTCAAATGCCCCTGCCCGCCGAGTCCCAGGCCTGACGGCGAAGCGCCGTTGACGACGTACAGCGTCGTCGCGGCACGGCGGCCGAAGCGGGTGATGTTGTCGAGGTTGCGGCTGTGCATGATGGCCGTGTGGCGGTAGCCGTGCTCGCTCTCGATCGCGCGGTCCATCGCCTCGTCGACGTTGCGGCAGCGCACCAGCGGGAGGAACGGCATCATCTGCTCGACCTGCACGAACGGGTGATCGAAGTTTGTTTCGCCGAACGCGATCTGCGCCGCCGGCGACGCGCTGGCGCCGGCGACTTCGGCGAGGTACTTCGCGTCGCGGCCGACAAAATCCTTGTTCACATGCGGCTTGTTGTCCTTCGGATCGATCGGGATCGCCTGCCGCGTGAGTGTTTCGATCTGTGGGGCGCTCAGTTGCACCGCGCCGGCGTTTTGCAGGGCCGTCACGAGCTTGTCGTAAACGCTTTCGACGACGAAGACCTGCTTCTCGCCGATGCAGAGCAGATTATTGTCGAACGCACAGCCGCTGATGATCGACGTGGCGGCGTTCTTCATGCAGGCCGATTCGTCGACGACGACCGGCGGGTTGCCCGGGCCGGCGACGATGGCACGCTTGGGCGATTTCAGCGCCGCCCGCGCCACCGCCGGCCCGCCGGTGACCACGAGCAGATGCACGCCGCGGTGGGCGAAGATCGCCTCCGCGGTTTCCAGCGTTGGCGGGGTGACGACGGTGATAAGGTGTTCGATCCCGAATTTGTCGGCGATCCGGCGGTTGTACTCGCGCACGGCGATCACGGCGCAGTTGATGCCGCTCGGGTGCGGGTTGGCGACGATCGCGTTGCCGCTGGCGATCATGTTGATCGCGTTGGCCGATAGCGTCGGCACCGAATGCGTAACCGGCGTGATGATGCCGATGACGCCGAACGGGGCGAACTCTTCGAGGCACACGCCGTTGGAGCCCGTGGTGGCGTGGGTCTTCAGGAATTCGACGCCCGGCACGAGCTCCAGGATCTGCAGCTTCTCGATCTTGTGATCGAGCCGGCCGATCTTCGTTTCCTTGAACTCGATCTCGCCCCAGGCGTGAGCGTTTTCCTTGGCGGTGGATTTGATGAGCTTGACGATCGCGTCGCGCTCGTCGAGCGAGAGCTTAAGAAGTTTTGCCTGGCTCTCGGTGGCGGCGCGGACGGCCTCGTCGACGGTCCCGAAGATGCCGTACCGGCCGTCGGCGCCGATGTTGCCGGGGTGGCCGCGCATCGGCTCGTTCGCGGGTGCGTCTTCGCCGGCGCGCATGCCGGCGCCCGACGAATAGCTGCTGCCCGACGACCCGCCCGAGCGGCCGCGGAGTTGCCGCATGACTTCCTGCACGACGTCCTGGATGACTGCCTGGTCCATGATCCTTGAATTCCCGCACGTTACTTCGAGTCGTAAAACGTCTTGCCGGCGTACGTCGCGCTATCGACGATGCCCACGATCACCGCGTCGGCCGGCAGGTTCTTCGTGTACTCGGTCATGCGGGCCGAACTGCCCTGCACCACGAGGACAAGCTGCCCTTCGCCGCAGCCGACGACGTCGATCGCAACGATGGCCCGGCCGGTATTTCCGAGCGACGCCGGCGTCGTCCCCGTCTTGTCCTCGTACTTCACGTTCAGCGGCTCGACGACGAGCAGCTTCTGGCCGTTCAAGGACTTGTCCTTGACGACGCTGACGACTTGTCCGGTGACGCGGGCGAGAAACATCGACACACTCCGCTGGAAGGATGAAGTCAGACGGACGAAGCATGAACGACGGAAAGGAATGGCATTCCATCCTTCACCGCGCTTATCCTTCTGACTTCGTAATCACATCTTCGCCACGTCGACGTGCGGGCGGGCGATGACGTGCACGCTCACCACTTCGCCGAGCTTCGCGGCCGCCTCGGCGGCGGCGTCGATCGCGGCGCGGACGGCGGCAACGTCGCCCTTGACGCTGATGGCGACAAGGCCGTTGCCGACCATCTTCCGGTCGACGAACGTCACGTTCGCGGCCTTCAGGGCCGCGTCGAGCGCTTCGACGGCCGGGGTAATGCCTTTGGTTTCGATCAGTCCGAGTGCTTCGCCTGCTGCCATGGGAAACTCCAGTTTGGAGTTTGGAATTCGGGATTTGGAGTCGCGGAGCGTTTTACTCGAGACTCGAAATTTCTAACTCCAAACTATTTCTTCAACTCTTCTGCCGTTTGCCGTGCCACGATCAATTCCTCGTTCGTGGGCACGATCCAGATCTCACAGTTGCTGTCCAGGGCGCTGATTTTTGTCTCTTTGCCGCGGACGTTGTTCAGTTTGTCGTCGAGCTTGATGCCAGCAAAGCCGAGGTTCCGGCACACGTCCGCCCGCAGTTGCGCGCCGTTCTCGCCAATGCCGGCGGTGAAGACGAGGGCGTCGCAGCCCCCCAGCGCGACCAGGTACGCGCCGACGTAATGGCGGATGCTGTCGACATAGGCATCGATCGCCAGCTGCGCCCGGGCGTTGCCTTCTGCCGCCGCCTGCTCGATGTCGCGCATGTCGTTGCTCACGCCGCTGAGGCCGAGCAGCCCGCTCTGCTTGCTGAGCACGGTCAGCACACGGTCGACGCCGAAGCCGCTCTTGAGCAGCTTCAACAGCGCGAAGGTGTCGAAATCGCCGACGCGGTTGTTCTGTGGCAATCCTGTCTGCGGCGTCAGGCCCATGCTGGTGGCGACGCTCTTGCCGTCCTCGATGGCGCAGATACTGCTGCTGCCGCCGAGGTGGCAGTTGATGACGCGCCGCGCGCCGGGCGACAATTCCTTCATCCGCGTGGCGATATAGCGGTGACTCGCGCCGTGAAAGCCGTAGCGACGGATGCCGAGTTTCTCGGCCCATTCCTGCGGCACGGCGTACGCCTGCCGGGCGGGAGGGATCGTCTGATGAAACGCCGTCTCGAAGCACGCCACCTGCGGCACGTCCGGCAGCTTCTCGGCGAAGGCGCGCATCGCCGCGATGTAGGGCGGGTTGTGCGCCGGGGCAATGTCGGCGAACTGCTGCATCGTGGCGATCACACTCTCGTCCACCCGCACCGCGCCGCTGATCGGCCCGCCGTGCACGGCCTTGAAGCCGATGGCGTCGGGCTTGCCGCCGAGCTGCTTCAGGATCACGTCGATCACGTCGCCGTGCGTCTTGAACTCGCCCGACTCCTGGCCGATCCGCTCATACCCGCCGCGCGCGACCACTTCGCCATTCTTGTCCATGTCATGGACTTTGAACTTGAACGAAGTCGAGCCGAGGTTGGCGACGAGAACTTGCATCACTTACTCAGATACGGACCTGCCGCAGAGGCACGAGAACACAGAGAAATGCACTGAGAAAAAATCGAAGAGGCCACGGAGACTTCAAAGAACATCATTGCCTTCGCGTCACGCTCTGTGCTCTCTGCGCCTCTTGTGGCCCGTTCATTCAGCCCGTGAAGCCGGCGATGAGCTCACCGTGCGGGCGGGCGATGACGTGCGACGAAATCAGCTCGCCGATCTTGCCAGCGGCCATCGCGCCGGCGTCGACGGCGGCTTTGACGCTGCCGACATCGCCCTTGACGATGCTGGTGACGTACGCGCCGCCGATCTGGATCGTCTTGACAATCGTCACGTCCGCGGCCTTGCCCATGGCGTCGGTGGCTTCAACGAGGCCGACCCAGCCCTTGGTCTCGATCAAGCCCACGGCCTGGATCGGCCCGACAGCGGCGGTGTTCGGCTTTCCGTCCGCGGGCTTTTTGGGCTTGGGCATGAGGGCGGCCAGCTCGTCGTGGGGTCGGGCGATGACGTGCACGCTGAGCACCTGCCCCACACGGCCGGCGGCTTCGGCGCCGGCGTCGAGGGCGGCCTTAACGGCGGCGACATCACCCTTGATGAAGGCCGTCACCATCGCCGACCCGGCCTTGTCCCAGCCGATGATGTCGACGTTCGCGGCCTTGAGCATCGCGTCCGAGCCTTCGATCAGGCTGACCAGACCTTTGGTTTCGAGTAGTCCGAGAGCTTCGCTTGCCATTTCGTCTCCAATGTGGGGAGTTGGTGGTTGGGAATTGGGAGTTGGGGGCAGAAGATTTCGGCCGACTCCCAACCTCCAATCACCAATTCCCTTTTACTTGACCAGTTCAATCTTTGTCGCCGACTCAAGGTCGCAGGTGTTGCCTTCGTCGGTGTCGATGTGGACCTCGAGGATCACCTTCGGGTGATACCGCACCGTGACGCCGTGGAACGTCGTGCCGCACGGGCCGGTGACGATGAGTTTCATTTCGTCCCCGTCCTTCACGCCGTAGTAGGCCATGTCTTCGGTCGACATGTGCACGTGACGCTTGGCGCGGATCACACCCTGTTTGAGCGTGAGCGATCCCTTGGGGCCGAGCAGGGTGACGCCGGGCGTGCCGGTGTGGTCGCCGCTGATGCGCAGGGGCAGGTCGATGCCGAGGTAGATGCCGTCGGTATAGCTGAGTTCGACCTGCGTGTAGTTGCGGGTCGGGCCGAGGATGCGGACGTTCGGGACGATGCGCTGCCGCGGGCCGACGACGGTGACCTGCTGCTCACTGGCGAACTCGCCGGCCTGGTACAGGTCTTTGAGCTTCGTCAGCTTCGACCCGGCGCCGAACAACGTCTCCAGATCAGCCTGGGTGACGTGAAGGTGACGTGCCGACACGTTGACGACGAGCGGATTCGGCCCGCCGCCACGCCGTTCGCCGCCACGGCCCCCGGCCAGCCTCTGTTGAAGCACCTGCCGCACCAGCCGCTCGACTTCCGATCGTTCTAACCCTGCTGCCATCCGCGATTTCCTGCGTAAGTGTCAGAATCTTTCAAGATATTCCAATATGTTCCAAGTTCTGTCAAGTTTATTCGCGATTTTTTTAACCGCGGCCTGACCGCTGTCGAAACCGGTGCGTTCACTGGCTCGCCCCATCGCCTACGGCCCGGTGTAAGCGCAGCGCGAGGTGCAGGTTTCGTACACAACGATCTCGCTGAGCAGCGCCATTTGCGGTTTGATCCGATCCCATAGCCAGACGGCAATCATCTCGCTCGTGGGGTTGGCCAGCCCTTCGATATCGTTAAGGTAAAAGTGATCGAGTTGACGGACGATGGGGTCGCAGATCTGCTTGATGTCGCCGTAGTCGATGAGATACCCCTTGGCGGGATCGAGTTCGCCTTCGACGACGACGTCGAAGCGAAACGAGTGGCCGTGCAGCCGCCGGCACTTGTGGCCGGGGGGGAAGCCCGGCAGGTCGTGAGCGGCTTCGAAATCGAACGTTTTTGAGAGTCGGACGCGCATCGAAACGCCGGATGGTAACGGGATCTGATCCTGCTGTCAGGCGACCGCCCGCCGCCGGCGAGAGGTAGCGGGTGTCATGTCCCGCGACGATTGCCGTAAAGTTCGACGTGCAGGCGAGGACAGTAACGGAACCCACGGGATTTACACACCTCCGCGATCCAGCCGGCGCGGGAGGCTAGAACGGCAGCGTCGGTGCCCTCGGGCATCAGCAGCACGTCCGACGGCGTCCAGCCCCTCAGCCGGGCGAGCAGGGCGTCGATTTCATCGAGATCGCCGTCGCCGGCGACGACGAACTTCAACTGCACCTCCGGCGAGGCATCGATGAACTGTTGAATGACCGGCACGTTGATCCGCGCCTTCTCGTGTGCCGCGGCGAACCGGCCGCCTTCGCGCGCGTGCGGGGTGGAGTTGCTGAGTTTCGGCGACAGAGACGCCAGGTCCAGCGGCAGCGGCTTGAACACCGTTGCCGCCGTCTCAACCGTGAGGTGCCGGCCCTTGCGCTTGAGCGCCGCGGCCAGCGTCTCGATCTCGGGCATAATCATCGGCTCGCCGCCGGTCAGCACCACATGCCCGCCGTCGGCCGGCAGGTAACGATCGACTTCGCCGACGATGCGCTCGATCGCCCAGTCCTCGCCGTCCGGATGCCACGACGCATACGGCGTGTCGCACCAGGTGCACCGCAGGTTGCACCCGCTTGCGCGAACGAATACCGACGGCACACCGACGAGCTTGCCTTCGCCTTGGATAGAGTAAAAAAGCTCACTGACGCGCACGATATGGTTCTAACGCACGTCTTTTGCCGAAGCGAGCAACGCATCGGCAATCCGGACGCGCGTGCCCAAATGCAGAAACGTTTTCGCCCCCAGCACCAGTGGACCCCTGCTCACGACACTGGCCGTTCGCGGCTTGGCGTCCCCCGCAACCGCCGCAACCTTCGCCTGTGCCAGGAGGTAGCTGCGCAGATCAAATGTGCTTTGCAGCGTGCTGCCCGGCGACGTGGTCACCATCTTGACCATCCCGATCGACGGCACGATCCAGGCGCGCGACACAGTAGTGGCCGTGCCTGCTGCGTTCCGGCCGGTCGTCTCGGTCACCAGTTCATACGCCGCAAACCGGCCCGCCCGCGTCCGGACGCCGACGGGTTTCTCCGAAACGAGGCGAACCGATGACGTGTAAGTGGTGACGACGGGCGGAACCGACGGGTTCGAAACAGCCCGCCGCGTCGCGGTGTACTCTTTCGGATAAGACTTGCCCGCGACCATCGACGGCGGCACTGATAGCACAAAGGGATCGAACGTCGTCAGCGACACGCTCGTCCGCGCCCGGGTCGAGGTCTGAAAAACGCGCAGCCCCAGCCCGTCCAGCCGCTGGTACGAGGACGCCGCCGTGCGCATGACCGTCGGTGTGGTCGTCTTGAACGACTGATCCACCCGCAGCACGCGCAGGCCGTCGAGCTTGGCGCCGCCGCCGTTGATCTCGAACATAATGGAAGTGCCGGCGGGGCCCAGCCCGCTCGACGTCGCATTATAAGTGCGGCTGAATCCGACCGTCTGCGGCCCCGCGAGGGTCGTGGCGCTGACGGCGAGCAGCCGGCGGGCTTCGAGGCATTCAATGGGCGTATTGATGGGGCGGCTGCGCATGAATCCTGTCCAACTTTCCGGCAAACGTTACGCTGTGAAAACGGTCTGAAGGGGCGACGAGGTGCGATCGAATGTCCACGAATGCTATCAAAGCCCCAAGCGTAATGGAATCACTTTCCCCGCGGCTGCTGCTGTCTTCGTCGGTGATCGACGGCCAGCTTGTCGTGGCGGGGACGAGCGGCAGCGACGAGCTCGGCGTCGGCGTGGAGCTGTCGTCGGGGAACATCGTGGTCTACGAGGGCGGGCGGCTGCGGGCGAGCTACAGCCCGCGCGGAATCTCGTCGGTGTACATCGACGCGTTTCGCGGCAACGACGGCATCAGCGTCTCGCGCGGGCTGAAGCTCCGCACGACGATTCTCGCCGGCGAAGGCGACGACCGCGTCAGCGGCTCCAACGGCACCGATTCGATCTTCGGCGAAGCCGGGAACGACCGCATCTTCGGCAACTCCCGCGGCGATTACCTCATGGGCGGGGCCGGCAATGACGTGATCTACGGGCAGGGCGGGTCGGACGTGCTTTGGGGTGACGCCGGCCAGGACAGCATCCTGGGCAACGACGGCAGTGACCTGATCGAAGGCGGGGCGAACAACGACGACCTCGACGGCGGCCGCGGCAACAACACGCTGCTCGGCGGCGACGGAAACGACGACCTGCTCGGCAACACCGGCGACGACGCCCTTAGCGGCGGAAGCGGACGAGACCTGCTCAGCGGCTTCGAAGGCGACGACGAAATCAACGGCAACGGCGACGCCGACACCCTCTACGGCGACAGCGGCAACGACACCCTCCGCGGCGACGACGGCGGCGACGTGCTTTACGGCGACAACGACGACGACAACCTCCTCGGCGGCAACGGCCACGACAGCCTGCGCGGCGGCCGCGGCGACGACGACCTTGACGGCGGCGCCGACGACGACACCCTGCTCGGCGACGGCGGCATCGACACCATGCTCGGCGCCAACGGCAACGACATCCTCGACAGCGTCGACGGCAACGAAGACACCGTCCGCGGCGAGGACGACGACGACCGCCTCTTCGTCGATGTCTTCGACGACGACTTCAACGGCGGCAACGACTTTGACCGCGTCTTCGACGAAAACGACCGCTTCTACGGCGACGGTTGATTGCGTTCGTGCTCTTCTACCTGGTGCACCATGAAGGCGGATTGCCGCGGCCGGACGCCTCACCTCGATCACTCGATCAAGCGCCAATGTCTGGTCCCTCCCCTGCGGGGGAGGTTAGGTGGGGGCGGGCGGACGCTTCATTGCAGTCAAGCGCCTAGACGCTCGGCCCTCTCCCTACCCTCTCCCGGCGACCGGGCGAGGGGTTTGGTCCTTTGGCATCAGCGAGCCACTATTGGCAGGTTGTTGGCCGCCCCCACCTATAACCTCCCGGCGGGGAAGAAACCGGAAGGGGAGGCGATCGGCCGGACAATACCTTACTTTCCTCGACGCCCACTCGGCCGGAAACGAGCCTGCGTCTCCGCTGCTCCGGTCCCGTCACTGCCACTGAAACCCGATCGTCGTATTCTCGGCGATGGCGCGACCAGAGGCGTCGAGCTTGAGATCGAACGGCGATTCGTACAGGGCCACCGTCATGACGCGATCGAACGTCCGGCTGCCGGACGACTTGATGACCTCGACGCTTTGCACCCGGCCGGTCGGGTCGATGCGCACCGAGAGCAACAGCCGGATCGGCATCGCCGCGAATGCCAGGTCCGCGTCGGCGGCGACGTTGTAGGCAGGGCGGGCAAACTTGAATCCGCGGCCATTGCGCGCGACGCGCCTGCCGGGCTTGGCGTCGACGAAGACGTCTTTGCCTGCCAGATCGCTGTCCCGGTCCGACTGCTCGACCGGCTTGCCTGCCGCGATCGCTGGCTCACCCGGCGGCTGCGGCGGGGCGGGCGGCAGCGCGGGCTTCGCCGGCTCGGCCGGTGCGGCTGGCACCACAGAAGGGGCGGGCGGGGCTGCGGCGGGCAAGGGCGATGTCTTCGTCGGCCGGGGCAGCCCGCGCGGCTCGAACTTCTCGGCACGCGTGCTTTCAGCCACCGGCGGCCGTGGCGCCGAGAACGTCGGCGGAAGCGATTGCGCCAACCGGGGCGATGCCGGGGGCGCTGCCGGCGCCGGCCGCCCGTCGCGGCCGGCGGCGTCGCGCTGCAGGTCCGCCTGGTTCGGGCCCTCCAGCCGCGCCACCGCCACGTCCCATGCGTCGCTGGCGTTGGACGCATCCCCCGCACCGTCGCGCTCGCCGAGCACCATCATCGGCAACTCCGGCGGCATGTCCGGTGCGTCCGGCGGGGCTTGGGCGACGGGCGGGACGACCGCCGTCGGTCGCGCGCGATTCGGGGGACGCCCGCCCCACGGCTCGACGAGGACGTCGGCGTAAAACGCGATCGCCACGTGCACCGCCAATGCCGCGACGAACGAGACGGCGAGAATGATCGGTCGGTCGCCCATGTCGCGCGTCGCCCAGCCCCCATCATCGACCGCCCGCGCGGCCGGCTCGATCTTATCCGCGGGCCGCGTCGCACGTTCTACGAATCAGGTGTACGAGCGCTTCCCGGGTAAGGGAAATGAACCCCTGACCCTGCGACGTACTTTTGACACGTCCCGAGGAGGCCACGCGGGGCAAAAGGGCGTGGGCTGAAAAGCGCAAACAGCCTGTCAGGGCGCCGCCTTCAGAATCGCCACCGCCTCGGCGACGGAATCGGCCACGCGGATAATCGCCCGGGCTTCGGGGCGGATGAAGCCTTGTGCCACGCCGTTGTCGATGAGTTGCAGCAGCGGCGTGTAAAAGCCGTTGACGTTCAACAAAACGACCGGCTTGTGGTGATAAGCGAGTTGCCCGCCGACGACGATCTCGAAAAATTCCTCGAACGTCCCCAGTCCGCCGGGCAGGGCGACGAAGGCGTCGCCGCGTTGCTCGAGCAGGTGTTTTCGCTGCCGCATGCTGTCGGCGACGATAAGCTCGTCGCAGAGCGTGTCGGCAAGATTGCGGTCGACGAACAACTGCGGCGTGATCCCCACGACCGTCCCGCCCATCTCCCGCGCCCCGTCGGCGACGGCGGCCATGCAGCCGACGTAATTGCCGCCGTAGACGAGCGTCCATCCTTCCCGGGCGATGGCGTTGCCAAGGGCGCGGGCGGCGTCGAAGTAAATTCGGTCCACGTTCCTGGCGGACGACAGAAAGACGGTGACGCTGTTCACACCGACGAACGTCGCCCACGTCCGCGGGTTTGTAAAGCCAATGCCATGCCGCCGCCGAACATGATCGGACGTTCTTCGTCGAGTCCAGGTCCGGATCAGCGCCGACGCGATTCGCGCCCACGCCGACAACGACTCCGTTCCACGGCGGTGCGGCAACCTTCCCCAGCGCTGCGACGACTCTCCACAACGCTGTGGAGACTTCCGTCAGCGCTGCGACGACTCTCCACAACGCTGCGGAGACTTCCGTCAGCGCTAATACGACCTTCTTCAGCGTCGTTCCGACTTCCATCAGCGCTGCGGAAAGCTGCCGCAGCGCTGTGGCGTTCCGCATTTCCGGTGGCCAGGGCTTGATATTCCCGGCCGTGTCTTCGTAATCGTGCAGCGACACCCCGCCGGTGAACGGCAATGACGTCCTTTACGCACGTCTGCCGGCCCCGCCGGTTCTCCCGGAGGGCGAGGCTACTGCGGAGGCTCGAACGTCTTTGCGCCGGAGGCTCGGCAGGCGCCTCGCCCGCCGGAAGTGAGGATGTGCATCAAGCACGTCGTTGCCCAACGAAGCGGGGCGTGAGGCGCCGGGCCGTTGCACCGGATCGGAAAAACACGCCAGGCCCCCCGAAGCCGGTTACGGCTTCGGGGCGTTCAAAAATAAGCGGCAGGCTCTAGACTATCGGACATGAACACCCGCACCGAACGCGACTCGATGGGCGAAATGCAGGTGCCGGCCGAAGCGCTCTACGGCGCGTCGACGGCGCGGGCGGTGGAGAACTTCCCGATCGCCAGGCGGCCCGTGCCGAAGGAAGTGATCCACGCCTTCGGCCATTTGAAAGCCGCCTGCGCCGCCGCCAACCGCGACCTCGGCAAGCTCGATCCGAAGATCGCCGAAGCCATCATCGCCGCCTCCGACGAAGTCGCCGCCGGCCAGCACGACGCGCACTTCCCCGTCGACGTCTACCAGACCGGCAGCGGCACGAGCACGAACATGAATGCGAACGAGGTGATCGCCAACCTCGCCAATCGCTACCTGGCAAAGCGCAGCAATGGCCCCGCGGACGCCGCAGAAACAAATCCATCTCCCGGTACTCCGGGGGAGGGTAGGGTGGGGGCTTCGGGCGGCGAGACCCAACAAAGCGCCAGCTTCGCAGTCCGACAAAGCGGCAAGGCGACCGCCCCGACCAAAGTCCACCCCAACGACCACGTCAACATGGGCCAGAGCAGCAACGACACCTTCCCGACGGCGATGAACGTCGCGGCGGCGATGGCGATGCGGCACAAGCTGACGCCAGCTGTGCTTAACGTCGCCAACGCTTTGCAGGAACTGTCGCAGCGATGGGACGCAATCGTCAAAGTCGGCCGGACGCACTTAATGGACGCGACGCCCATCCGCATGGGTCAAGTGTTCGGTGGATACGCGGCACAACTGGGCAATGCGTGTGAAAAGCTGGACTGGGCGATCGACGAGATGGAATTCAACGTCGCCATCGGCGGGACCGCCGTCGGCACAGGCATCAACACGCACCCGCAATTCGCGATGAAAGTGTGCAAAGCGCTGGAGGATCGCGTCGGCGACGGGGGCGTCGCGTTGCGTTTCGTCGAAGCTGTCAATCACCCCGCCGCCCAAAGCGCGCGGGACAATTTTGTGACCGCGCACGGCCTGATCAAAACAGTCGCTGTGGCTCTCTCCAAAATTGCCAATGACATCCGACTCCTCGGCTCCGGCCCCCGCTGCGGGATCGGCGAGTTGATCCTGCCCGCGATTCAGCCCGGCAGCAGCATCATGCCGGGCAAGGAGAACCCGGTGATCGCCGAGAGCATGATGCAGGTAGCGTGCCGGGTGATCGGCAACGACGCGACGATCACGACGGCCGGCCTCGGTGGGGTGGGGAGCATCTTCGAGCTCAACGTCGCGATGCCGGTGATGATCGACGCGTTTTTGGAGAGCGTGAACCTGCTGGCGAACGTGTGCGACGTGTTCGTCGACAAGCTGCTGAGCGGGCTGAAGGTGAACGAGAAGCGGTGTGCCGAACTGGTCGAGCAAAGCCTGATGAACGTGACCGCCATCGCGCCGGCGATCGGCTACGACAACGCGGCGAAGGTGGCCAAACAGGCGATGGCCGAGGGGAAGACGATCCGTCAGATCGCCCGCGAGCTGAAGCTGCTCGACGACGCGACGCTCGACAAACTGCTCGACTACGACGCGATGACGCGGCCTGACGTGGTGTGAATCCGGCGGCCGTCTCGACGGGGCGCTCGAGACGTGGGCGCGTATACGAACCGTGGCGTGGGCGTCTCGCCCACGTTCGTCGCGCGGCGACGAAGAAGCTTTCGGGCTGCGCCAGGAGGTGGGCAGGACGCCACGCCACGACCACCCATTACCGCGTGCCTGTCGTCCCCGGCCGGCCGACGTGTGCGCGGGCCTCGAATCCATTACCCTCGACGGCGATGCCAGCCAAACCTTGCCTTGTGGTCGCGGTCGCGTCAGTGCTTTGGGGTTCGACCGTTCTCGCCGATGACGGCTTCATCCGCGGCTACGCCGCCGCCATCCTCGAGCGCGAGTTCGCGCTGCGGGCCGACGAGATGACCGTCGAGAACGGCGTGCTGAGCTACCCCGACCGCGCCTTCGGCACGCTGGAGAAGCAACAGCTCGTGAAATCGCTCGGGGCCGTGCCGGGGGTGAAAGAGGTGCGGATCGTAAACCGCGCGGCCTTGCGCGAGGCGAACGCGGCTAAGCCGCAAGCGGCTTCGGACGGCGCCGGGCCTGTCGCCCCTGGAAGCGCGTCGGCGGCGACGGGGACGTCGTCGGTCGGGGCGGACGTGGACGTGCCGATCGTCGGCCCGCTTTCGCTTTACCTCAGCCCCGGCCGGCTGTTCGAGCCGCTGCTGGCGGACCCGCGCTGGCCGCACTTTTATGCCTCATACAACAACTACATCGAGGACGCCGACGCCGGGTTCGAGCACGTCGGCGGCGTCGGGTTCGGGGAGACGATCTCGATCGTCCGCAAGACCTACGACAACGACCTGCGCTGGGAAGCGGGCGTGCAGGCCGGCGTGTTCGCCATCTTCGACCTCGACAGCGATTCGGCCGACCTCATCAATGCCGACTACTTCGGCGGCCCCTATTACGCGCTGCGGTTCGAAGACCTTTCTCTGCTGGCCCGCGTCTATCACCAGAGCTCGCACCTCGGCGACGAGTTCCTTCTGCGCGACGACGTCAACCAGGACGACCGAGTGAACGTCAGCTACGAGGCCGTCGACCTGCTGCTGAGCTACGAGCTGCCCCTGGGCTTCCGCGCCTACGGCGGGGCGGGCTATCTTTTTCACCGCAATCCCGGGGAGATCGATCCGCTCTACTTCCAGTACGGCGCCGAGTTCCGCAGTCCGTGGCTCGTACCCGACACGACCATGCGGCCGGTCTTTGCGGCCGACCTGCAGAACCGCGAAGAGAGCGATTACGACACGGATTATTCGCTCCGCGCCGGCGTTCAGTTCGAAGACCCGGCCCGCTTTAGCCAGCGCATGCTCATCATGCTCGAGTACTACGACGGCCGTTCGCCCAACGGGCAGTTCTACACCGACCGGGTGCGATTCCTGGGCGTCGGGCTGCACTTCTACTTCTGAGCCGACAACGCGGCGCGGAACAGGAACATCTGGTCCTGGAAGAACGGCATGCCCGGCTGGAGGCGTGATGCGATCGTCTCCCAGTGCAGCGCCGCGGCGTAGTCGCCACGGGCGGCTTCGATGTCGGACATGGTGTCAACGTATGCCGCGTTGGCGGGCGCCTGGGCGAGGACTTTGGTCTGCATGACCCGGGCCTCGTCTAGGCGCCGCCGCGAACGCGAGCAAAGCCACGCGAGGTTGTTCAGGTCGTTCACCTTTTCCGAAGCGACCTGCTGCTGCAGTTCGTTGAACAGGCCGTCGAAGATCGCTTGCGCGTCCTTGCCGCGGCCGTGGGCGTCGAGCCAGGGGATGATGTCGATGGAGGTCGACGCGGTGCTGTCGCCGGCGGCAATTTCCTTTATCCGCTCGATCACCTTTTCGTCGCCCGCGACCTCCGGCTTGTGGCGCTCGAGCCGCCACCGCCGCCAGTAGAGCTGGTCCTCGAACGTGCCGACGTTGAGCATCTGGCCGGACTGCTGCATTTGTTCCAGCGCTGTGATGGCGAGCCTGTCGTCGTCGCAGGCGACGGCAAGCTCGAGTCGCCGGAAGTATGAGCTGCGCAGCCGGTCGTCACTGGCCGGCAGGTTGAGCGAGTCGATCTTGTTCAACGTGCCGGCTGCGGCGCGGTAGTCGCCTGCGGCTTCGAGCCACTCGCCGAGGCGCAGGTACGCATCGGCGCGATCGTCGGGAGGCATTTGGGCAAGTTGTCCGTCCAACGTCTGCCAGCAGACGTTGGCGAGCAGCGGCACGTCGGCACGGTCGGCGATGCGGGCGAGCGTGGCGGCGACGACGAGCGGGTCGGCGTCGGCGGCGTCGGTCGCCAGGCCCGGCAAGGGGCCGTGGGCGGCGTGATAGGCCAGGATCGCCTCGCCCGGCGTCAGCGAGCTGTTAGGTGTTTGCTGCGAATCGTCCTCCGCGGTGGTCAGCACGCGGCGCAGCGACAGGACGCGCGCATGGTCGCCGCGGTAGCGCGCGTCCGTCAGCAGGGCGCGGCGAATCCCGTCGGGCAGCGGGCCGGTGTCGATGGACACCGCGGCCATGTCGGCCAGCGCGGCGAACATCTGCTGGCGGTGGGCTTCCTCGAACGGGAACTTGGCGGCCTTGCGCACCTGCCCGAGCGTGACGGCGTAGCGGTACGCCGGCGTCGCGGCGTCGACGCCGCTGCGGGCGAGTTCGGCGACGAACGCGTCGTCACCGCTCATCATCGAGGCGAACGTCCAGGCCACGATCGGCGCGGGGTCTTCGGCGGCCACGCGAATGGCCGTCCGTGCGCCGGCGGCGTCTTCGGAGGTGGCCAGCGCATGAAGCACGTCGACGCGCTGCAGCGGGGCGAGCGTGCCGTAGCCCGCCAGTGCCTGTCGGGCGCGGCGCGAATCCGTCGGCTTCGACCACGGAAGCTTCAACAGCACCTCGGCGGCCCCCTCGGCGACCGCGGGTGACGGAGAGCGGACCGCGCGCATCACTGCCGGGCGGCTGTCGGCGCCTTGGCGCACGAGCTGTCGGGATGCCTCGGCGCGCACCGCCGCGTCGGCATCGGCCAGGCCGGCGATCCAGCGCTCGGTCTCCGCCGCTTCGGCGGCAATCGC
>DASVSS010000388.1:0-3602 GCA_036387945.1 Tepidisphaeraceae bacterium
GCTCGGCGTTGCCGCCGTGTACGGCGCGATGGCGCTGCTCACCAGCCGCGGCGACGCGGCGCCCACCGATGAGGGGGCGCAATCGACGCTGGTCGACGGCGCAACTGGCGACGTCGTGGTTGGCCTTCCGCCGCCCGAGGCCGACATCGTGCCCGTCGCGACACCGGCCAACCCGCCCGTCAACCCGCCCGTCGTGGCCGCGGCCAAGCCCGTCGACCCGTTCGCCGAAAGCGGCCGCAACGACGGCAGCACGTCCGACCCGTGGACGACAGCCCTCGTCACCGGCCGCGTGCCCAGCGCGGGAAAGTCGCGTGAGGTCGTCGTCACGCGCACGCCGGATCTGGCCAAACCTGATGCGGCAAAGGCCGACGGCCAGAAACCCGACGCCGGCAAGCGCGTGAGCGTGCTGCCGGTGGCCAATGTCGCAACCGGTGAGCGCGAATCGGGACAGCGGGCCAACGCGACCGATGAGCCCAAACGCGACGCCGCCGCTCCGGCCGTTGAAGGAAAGAAGTACAAGATCGCCCCCGGCGACACCTTCTCGTCGATCGCCGCCAAGGCGTACGGGGATCGCAACCTCTATCAGTCGATCATCAACGCCAATCCCGGCGTCGATCCGGCCCGGATGAAGGTCGGCACGGAGATCGTCCTTCCCCCGGTCGAGACCGTGAAAAACGAGCGCGGCAGCCTTGCGGCGCCCGCGCGTCCCGAAACCGGGGCCATCGACACCACGCGCGAGTACCGCGTGCAGAGCGGCGACACCCTGCACGGCATCTCGAAGAAGTTGTACGGCCGGACCGCCTACTGGATGGCGATCTACGACCTCAACAAGGCCGCCATCGGCAACGACGCCGGCCGGCTGAAACTCGGCACCGTCCTTGCCCTGCCGCAGCGGCCCGACGCCCGATAGGGCCTCGGCCGTCGGAAGGAAATTAGCCCCCGCGGCGTGGTCGTTCGTCGAACGCGCCGCGGGGCTGGCGTTTGACGCGGGACTTTGCGTGCATTAGCACCGCCGACGATGCCCGAACTGTTCCGACTCGATACGGTGACCAAGCAGTACGGTGAAAGCACCGTGCTGGGCCCGATCGATCTCGGCATCGCCACCGGCCGCACGACGGCGCTGCTGGGCCCCAGCGGCTGCGGCAAAAGCACGATCCTGCGTCTGCTGCTCGGCCTGATCGAACCCAGCGCCGGTCAGGTGACGTTCAATCGCCAAGCGCTGACACGCGACCGCCGCCGTGACGTGCGCCGTCGCGTCGGATACGTCATCCAGGAAGGCGGCCTCTTCCCGCACCTGACGGCGCGCGCCAATGTCACGCTCGTCGCCCGCGAACTCCGCTGGCCTGCGGATCGGGTCGACACGCGCGTGACGGAATTGCTCGGCCTCACCCGGCTGGACGCCGCGCTACTCGACCGCCGTCCGGGTGAACTCTCCGGCGGGCAGCGACAGCGGGTCAGCCTGATGCGCGCACTCATGCTCGATCCCGACGCGCTGCTGCTTGACGAGCCGCTGGGCGCGCTCGATCCGATGATCCGCTACGACCTGCAGAACGACCTGGCGGACATTTTTCGCGCACTGAAGAAGACGGTCGTCCTCGTCACCCACGACCTCGCTGAAGCGGCGTATTTCGCCGAGACGATCGTGCTGCTGCGCGGCGGCCGGATCGTGCAGGAGGGCGGGTTCGACGATTTGGCGCGCTCGCCGGCCGATGCGTTCGTGACCGCGTTCATGCGTGCCCAGCGCGTGCCGGCGTCGGGGGGCGCGGCGTGAAGGCAATTCGCCTCATCGGGGCGGTCGCGGCATTGGTCGCGGTCGTCGGCGCGATCACGCTGCTCTGGCCGCGCGGGCGGCCGCTGCGGGTGGGGGCGAAGGCGTTCACTGAGTCGATCGTCCTGAAGGAGATCGCCCGGCAGCTGCTCCGCGACGCCGGGCATCCTACGCAGGACGTCGAACCGCTCGGCGGCACGCGCGTCCTGTGGCAGGCGCTGGTTGACGGAAAAATCGACGCGTATCCCGAGTACACCGGCACGATCACCGAAGAAATCCTGCGCGGCGGAGCCTCCCGCGATCTCGCCGCCGTCCGAGCCGCGCTGGCCGAGCGCGGCATCGGGATGACCGAGCCGTTGGGCTTCAACAACACCTACGCACTGGGCATGCTGGACGACCGCGCCGCAGCCCTGCGCATCAGCACGTTGAGCGACTTGCGCCAATATCCCGAGATCAGCGTCGGCGTGAGCAACGAATTCCTCAGCCGCCCCGACTGCTGGCCGGCCGTGCGCCAGCGATACGCGCTCGGGCATGAGCGTGTGACGGGACTCGATCACGAAGTCGCCTACCGCGCGCTGGCGGCGGGGACGATTGACGTGACAGATCTTTATTCCACCGACGCCGAAATCGCTTATTACAAGTTGCGCGTTCTCGTCGACGACCTGCACGTTTTTCCCGAATACCAGGCGGTGTTTCTGTACCGACTCGATCTAGCGGATCGCTCGCCGGGCGTGATTGAATCGCTCGAGCGGCTGGGCGGCGCGATCGGCGAGAAGCAGATGATTGCGATGAACGCCCGTGCGAAACTCGACCGCGTGCCGGAGCGCGACGTCGCCGCCGGGTTCGTCACCTCGCTCGGCGGGGCGGGCTCGGCACTGCCGGCCAGCGAAACGCGCTTGCAGGAACTGCGCCGGCGGACGTTCGAGCACCTTGATCTCGTCTGTCGCTCGCTTGCGCTGGCGATCATTGCCGGGGTGCCCCTGGGCCTGTTCGCGGCGCAATCGCGCGTCGGCGGGCAGGTCACGATCGCCGTCGTGGCGGCGATCTACACGATTCCGTCACTGGCGCTGCTGGTGTTCATGTTGCAGTTCTTCGACATCGGGAAGACGCCGGCGATGGTCGCGCTGTTTCTCTACAGCCTGCTGCCGATCGTCCGCAACACCCAGACGGGGCTGCTCGGCATCCCGGCGCCGCTCCGCGAGTCGGCCACGGCGCTGGGATTGTCGCGGTGGTCGCGCCTGATCAAGGTCGATTTGCCGCTCGCCGGACCGTCGATCCTCGCGGGCATTAAGACCGCCGCCGTCATCAACGTCGGCACGGCCACGATCGGCGCGCTGATAGGGGCCGGCGGCTACGGGCAGTCGATCCTCACCGGCATCCGACTCGACGACAAAACGCTTTACATCACCTACGGTGCTCTCCCGGCCGCCGTCATGGCCCTGGCCATTCAAAGCGCCTTTGAGATCATTGAATGGTGGTGGCTGCGCCGGGTGAGATAGTCGTCCGCCCGTTTGCGTGCCTCGGCCCCGCGCGACCGGCACGACAGATACGACCCGCACCCGCTCCAGCTGCGATGACGCCCGCAGGCGGGATTCCGATTGAACGACATTCCCCGCCGGCCTAAGGTGTTTCGTCGCGCTACCTGATTCGCCTGGGGATCGCGCCCGACGGCAATGACCGATCTACTTCACCGCTCTTCGACCGCCGCCCGGCCGTCCCGATTCATCGGCGACTATCTGCGTGTGCGCCGCCTTACCGAATCGCTGTGTCGTCCGCTGGTAACCGAGGATTATGTCGTTCAGTCGATGCCGGACGTCAGCCCGACGAAGTGGCA
>DASVSS010000389.1:0-9343 GCA_036387945.1 Tepidisphaeraceae bacterium
ATGGAGCTGCGCGAAACCGAATCGAGCAAGTTCACCCAGCGCGACACGCCGATCTTCACGGCCATGCAGATGCCTGTTGAGCAGGTGCTTGATCTGTTGTTCTGATTCGAGTGCGTGCGTCGCCGGCCTCGCCCGCGCGCAGTTGACCCCCACCGGATGAGCCTGCCGGACGACATCCTCGACTGCTCGGAGCGGCTGCTGGATTTCCACCGGCGTAGCCGGCTCGAGCCGTCGTCGCCCGCGGCCGGCGGGATCAAGCTGCCGTCTACGCGGCTGTTTAGCGCGCACCCACGGACGCCGCTGTCCACGCGAATCCTCGATCTGCCCGTGCCGGTGTTGCCGCTGCTGGAGAGCGGGCTCGACGCCGTGCCCGAGAGCCTGCACCGGCCGCGCGGCGATATCCAGGCGCTGTCGACGTGGCTCTACCTCGCCGGCGGCTGCCGCGGACGGGGAGCGGCGGCGACGCGCGCGTGGGCGAGCTGTGACGACGCCTACTCGGTCGAGATTTACGTCGCCGCCTTCGCGTTCGCTGGCCTCGAGCCCGGCCTGTATCACTACGGAGTCGCAGAGCACGCGCTGCGCCGCCTGCGCGACGGGCCGACGGCGCTGGCGCTGTTGCGGCGTGGACGACCCGACCTGAACTTTCTCGGCCAGGCGCCCGGCGCTGTCCTCGTGTCGACCTTGTTCTGCCGCTCGAGTCATCTCCACGGCATCCGCGCGCTGCGCAATGCGACCGTCGACGCCGGCGCGGCCGTCGCCAACCTGCACGCGACGGCCGGCGGGCTGGGCATCTCCACCGTCACGCGGCTGCGGCTCAACGATGCCCATACACGCTGCCTGATCGGCCTGGACGAATCCGCCCCGTACGAAGAGTTCGAGACGGTGCAGGCCATTGTCGCGTGGGGCGAGAATGCCGACGTGCCCCACGACCTCACGGGGCCCGCCGATGACGTGCTCCCGCTCATCCGCCCGGCGCTGCCGCCGACGCCCGCGTATGGCGATGTCGTCGCGGCGTACGGCGACTGCACCGTACGCGGCGTCGGCGTGCGCGAGCTGCGCCCGCCGCTGACGGATCTGTCGCCGTTGCCGGCGGACGTCGGACATGCGGACGCTTCGTCGACGGCCGTGCCGGACAGCCGCTCGCTGCGGTCGGTGCTGCTCGACGGCCCTCGCCCGCCGCTGCAGGGCAAACCGATCGCGCGGGCGGCGCTGATGGCAATCAGCCGGGCGGGTTTTCGCAGCGGCACGTTCGCGCCGCTGCGCCCCGACGGCCCGCACTTGGCGGTCGTGCGGCCGTTCTGGGTGATCCTGAACGTCAGCAACGTTGACCCGGGCATATGGTGGCATGACCCGATTCACGACCGCTGGGCACACCTGAACCACGGCGTGTATCCGCGCGAGCTCGTGCTGCTCGCCCGTGGACGTGAGGAATGCGCCGAGGCGGCCGCGGTCTGCGTGATGGTCGCCAATCTGACCAAGCTCCTCGGCGAGGGCGGCCCGGATCTTTACCGCCTGGCCCACCTCGAATCCGGCCTGGCCGGCCAGCGCATGCGGCTGGCCGCCGACGCGATCAACGCCACGGCCGTCTCCTTCGGCAACTTCAACGACGCCTTGTGTAAGCAGTTCCTTGGCATCGGTCATACCGGATGGGAACCATTGCTGCTGACCGCAGTCGGCGGTCGGCCGGTCACCCAGGGATCGCCTGAGACCGCACCGCGCGACCTGGCGACGTTGGAGTTTCGCGATTAACGCCGACTTTTCGCCCAGGCCCCGACTGGAAGTGTGACTGCGTGGCACGGGCGGCGATGATGCTGCCGCTCGCCACTTTCATCGTCCGCCGGCAGGGCCGGCGAATTGCCGTCCTTGCCGCACCGCGATACGGTGCATCGAACATGTCGGCCAAACCAGTCTTCGCTTTCGACGCCGACCGCCTTGCGAAGCTGCGTCATCGGCTGCACCGCATCCCGGAACTGGGCTATCAGGAGTTCAAGACTGCCGCGGTCATCCGCGAAGAGCTGTCGCGGCTGAACCTCGACTTCGTCGCCGGTACGGCCGACGCGCCGACGGCGACGATCGCGCACCTTGGCGATCTCTCCAAGCCCTGCGTGGCGCTGAGGGCCGACATCGACGCGCTGCCGATCACCGAACAGACCGGCCTGGCCTACGCCTCGATGCACGAGGGCGTGATGCATGCCTGCGGGCACGACGGGCACACCTCGGTGCTGCTTGGCGCGGCGGAGGCGCTTCTGCAGATCGAGTCGACCCTGCCGGTGTGCGTGAAGCTGATCTTCCAACCCGCCGAAGAAGGCGGCGGCGGGGCGCAGCGGCTCGTGCGCGCCGGCGTGCTCGACGGGACGATCGGCCCGAAGGCGGTCGCCGTCTTCGGACTGCACGGCTGGCCGGGCCTTCCGGTCGGGGCGGTGTCCACGAAGCCCGGCCCGGTGCTGGCGGCCACCGACACGTTCGAAGTCCGATTCATCGGCGCCGGATGCCACGGCGCATTCCCGCACCTCGGCCGTGACCCGATCGTGACCGCCTGCGAGGCGGTGCTCAATCTCCAGCAGTTCGTCAGCCGCGAGATCGACCCGACCGAGCCGGCGGTGGTCACGGTGGGCGTATTCAATGCCGGCACTGCCACGAACGTCATCCCGGACGTGGCGCGGATCGCCGGCACGGCGCGTACGCTCACGCCGGCGGCGCGGGAGCACATCGCCCGCGCGATCCGTCGGCGCTGCGACTCGATCGCCGCCGCCAATGAGTGCCGCGTCGAGTTCGCGTGGACCGACGGCTACCCGCCGACCATCAACGACGCCCGCATGACCGCGTACGTCGAGCACATCGCCCGTCACACGCTCGGCGACACGGCGTTCGTGCCTGCGCAGCGGCCGGCCATGGGCGGCGAGGATTTCGCCTACTACCTTGAAGCCGTTCCGGGTTGTTTCTTTTTCCTTGGCGTGGTTCCGGTCGGGCGCGACGCCTATCCGCCGCTGCACAGCGACCGTTTCGATTTCACTGACGCGGCGCTGGGCGTGGGCGTGCGCATGTTCGTGAACCTCGTTCGCCTTTACCCGATCGAAGGCGAATTGCTGGCAAAATAGCACCCGACGGCGCAAGTCAGGCCGCAGGTTCAACCGCAGTGGTGAGGCGTACGAGCACGCGTGTCACCCGCTGCGGCTCGGCCTGCAGTACTTCGAACATCGCCCCCTCGGCCTCGAACACCGTGCCCGCTTCGGGGATCTTGCCCAGGTGCGTCGAGACAAAACCGCCGAGTGTGTCGTACCCGGCGTCGTCGGGCAGGCGAGTGCCGAGCAGGCGGTTAAGTTCGTCGACGAGGATCTTGCCGTCGACCTCCGCCGAGGTGTCGTCGAGGCGCTTGAACGTCGCCGACTCCACGCCTTCGTGTTCGTCGCTGATTTCGCCGACGAGCTCTTCCAGCACGTCTTCGATCGAGATCAGGCCCGCCGTCCCGCCGTACTCGTCGAGTACGATGGCGATGTGCACCTTCTGACGGCGGAAATCGCCGAGCAAATCCGTGAGCGGCTTGCTCTCGGGCACGAAGAACGGCGCCCGCATGATCTGGCGGACCTCGAAGTGATCGACTGTTTCGCCTAGGAAACGCAGCAGGTCGCGGGCGTAGAGGACGCCGACAATGTGGTCCAGCGAATCTTCGTATACCGGGATGCGCGAGTGGCCGCTGTCTTCGATGAGCGTGCGCACGTGCAGGAGATTCGACGCCACCGGCAGGCCGATGATGTCAGGCCTGGCGGTCATCACGTCGCCGACGACGCTGTCATTGAAGGCGATCACCGATTCGATCATCTCCCGCTCAGCCCCGTCGACAAGGCCGGTCTTTTCGCCTTCTTCGACCACTGCCAGGATCTCCGACTGCATCTCCTCCTCGGCGGCGTCGGTGTCGGTGATGGCGGGGCGGGTGGCACGCAGGACGAGGTTTTCGGTCGCTCGCAGGACCGTCACGAGGGGCCGGAACAGCACTCGAATGGCTGCGAGCGGGCGGACGAACATCGCGATAATGGGTTCGCCAGCGTGGAGCGCGAAGGCGTGCGGCAGCATCACCGACGTCACGAGTGTGACCGCGGCCGCCGCGCCGGTGCCGATGAGGTATTCCGACCACAGCGGCAGCCCTCGGTTGCGGACGAGGTGCAACGCGCCGAGAAGGATGCAAAGGTTGAAGATCAGCCGCAGCGAGGCGGTGACGAATGCCAGCTCACCGGAATGCGAGACGGTCGTCTCGTTCCACTGCGTCTTTTTACGGCGCGCAAGAGCGTCGCTGAGACGCGGGCGCGAGAAGTCGCGCAGCGAGTAAGTGAGCGTCGCGAACACCCCCGAGGCCACGATCGCCACGCACAGCAGCGCGACGGTGATGTAATGAGACGTGCTCATGCCGGGGCGTCCCCCGCCCCGCGGGCGAAGACAGCTCCGATACCGAGTTGTGTAAGAATGCGGTCTTCCAAGCGGTGCATACGGCGGAAATCCACGTCGGTTCTATCGTCGTAGCCGCACAAGTGCAACAAACCGTGGATTGCGTAGAGCAGCAGCTCGTCGGCGGGGCGGTGGCCGAGCCGGCGGGCGGTCCGGATCGCGTGGGGCACGCACACGACGATCTCGCCCCCGGTGACCCGGCCGCGTGCGTCGTGGTCGAGTTCGAAAGTCAGCACGTCGGTTGGGCCCGGGATGCCTAGGAACTGTTCGTGCAGGGCGGCCATCCGGGCATTGCCGACGAGGGCGAGCGAAATGTCGCGCGGCCCGCGGGCGGCAAGGGGGGCTAAGCCGCAAGCGGCTTGCAGGCGGCGGCGCAATGCGGGGGCGTATACGCGCCCGGCGGTCGCGGTGACGCCGATTTCGAATCGTGTGGCATTCTTGGCAGAGACGCGCGTCATGCGGTGCGGACGGCCGGCTGCGTCGGCACGGCCGACAGACGCGCCTGGGCGTTCTTGTCCGTCGGGTAAGCGATGCGGCCGTGGTAAAGGCCCAGCAGGCTTTTGACGAGCGACCGCTCGATCAGTTCCAGCTCGCGCATCGTCAGATCGCTTTCATCGAACTGCCCGTCGAGCAGCCGCTTCATAGCCAGCTCGTGTACGAGCGTCTCGATGCGGCTGGAGTTGGGCTCTTCCATCGCCCGGCAGGCGCTCTCGCAGGCGTCGGACAGCATCACGATCGCAACTTCCTTCGTCCGCGGCTTCGGGCCGGGGTAGCGGTACTGGTGCTCTTCGACCGAGTGCTCCATGCCCCCTTCGTTGCGGGCGCGGTGGTAGAAGAACTCGACGAGCGTCGTGCCGTGGTGTTGCTGGATGAAGGGAACGACGCTCGTGGGCAGCGCGTATTCCTTCGCCAGCTCGAGGCCGTCTTTGACGTGGCCGATGATTATGAGCAGGCTGACGCTCGGGGACAGGTTGTAGTGGCGGTTGGCGCCTTGTTGCTGGTTTTCGACGAAGTAATCGGCTTTGTTGATCTTGCCGACGTCGTGATAGTACGACGCCACGCGGCACAGCAGCGAGTTGGCGCCGATGGCCTCGGCGGCCTCCTCCGACAGCGTCGCTACCTGCAGGCTGTGGTTGTAGGTGCCCGGCGCCTCGATCGCCAGGCGGCGCAGCAGCGGGTGACTCGCGTCGGCGAGCTCGAGCAGCGTCATGCTCGTGGTAATGCGGAATGCCCGCTCGACGAAGGGCAGGATGCCCAGGACGACGAACCCCACCGCCAGGCCGGCGGCGCCGGCGTAAATGGCGTTGCGCAGGATGAACGGCATCGGGTCCATTGCGATCCAGCCGGTAGCGAACGTCGCCAGCATCATCACGATCGACACCGCGCCGCCGATTTCGATGAGCTTGCTGCGCGTGCGCACGTCGTCGAGCAGGAAGCAGCAGGTCGCCACGCCGCTGAGCAGCACCAGCAGCAGGTTCATCCCTTCGCCGAGGGCGATCGTGGCCAGCAGGGCATGCACCACGCCGATGCCGAACGCGAAGCGGCGGTCGTAGGCGATGGTGAGGATCATCGCCACCATGATCGTCGGGGCGATGAAGAAGACGTACGACCGCGTCCCGCCAAGCCCGGTGAGCTGCGCCAGCAGGAGCATCGAAAACAGCAACGCCGCCAGCCCCAGGGCCCGCACTGGATTGCGCACGATGCGGGGCTGGTAATGCACGACGTAAAACGTCGCGATGCCGATGATAAGAATCACCGCCGCCGCAAGGCCGAGGCGCTGCCACCAGATCTTGTTGCCAAGCGACGCGATGAATGCGTCGTGCTCGGCCCGCAGGCGCGGGTAAAGCGAGGGCATGAGCTCGCCTTTTTCGGCCACGATATCATTGGCGACGAACGTCTTTTGCCCTTCGATCAACGGAACCCGCGCGGCGGCGAGGTTTTGCGCCTCGGTCGTGCGCGTGCGGTCGAGCTCGTAATTGGGCGTGAATCCGACGAGCGTGAGGTCGATCACCTTTTCGGTCAACACTGCGGGAAAGGCGGCTTCGGCAGGGCGGCGGAAACGCGATTCGAGCTCGCCCGTCATCGCCGGCGAAAGCGTGTCGTCCACCCGGGCGGTAAACCCGCCGAGGTTGATCATCCGGCCGGCGTCTTTCTGTCGCTGGTCGGCGGGGAGCACGATCAGGCCCTGGTCCCGGATTGCTTTTACATAGCCGTCGACCGAGGCATTCCAGACCGCGTGTTTGTCGGCGTTGTCGGCGTAGCTGGCAAGCAGGCCCACGGCCGCGTTGTCGAGGATCGATTTCAACGGCGCGTCGAGCTCGTCCACCCGGCGGCCGACGACTTTTTCCGGCAGCGTCTTGAGGTCCCCCGCGATTTTGATCAGCGGGTCGTCGACGGCCTTGTACACTCGCGCCTCGCGGTCGCGGGCGTTCTGGCGGGCGGTTTTGAGCTGCTCGGGGTCGTCGTAGGAGAAGTCGACCCGCGCCACGATGTCGTAGGCGGCGAACTGCCCCACCCGCCACGGCACCACGTTCGGACGCGAAAAGACGACCATCCCCGCAGTGATGAGCGTGAAGCCGACCACGATCGCCAAGGCGATCTGGTTCTCCGACCGCAGCAGCTTTTCGTACACGCTGGCGGGTCGGTCCGGTCTATTTTTACGGATCTCAGCCCGGCGGGGGCCGATCTGGCGAAACAGTCCCATAAGCTCCTACAACGGCGTTGATCCAGCGTGACAGATTTTACGCACAAAGCAAATGCCGACGTGGTTATCGACCCTGGCTTCGGATGACAAGGTGACGCAGTCGCCAAGAGCCGAATGGGGCAAAAAAATGCTTTGTAGCTGCGCCCTATCAGCGATTACCGGACAGCGGCGTAGGCGTCGACGATGTTCTGCACCAAGCGATGGCGCACGATGTCGGATTTCTGGAGTTCGATTGATCCGATGCCCTTGATGCCGCTGAGGCGGCGGCGGGCGTCGATCAGGCCGCTTTCGACGCCGGGTTCGAGGTCGACCTGGCTGACGTCGCCGGTCACGATCATCTTGCTGCCGTTGCCCAGACGGGTGAGGAACATCAGCATCTGGCTGACGGTCGTGTTCTGGGCTTCGTCGAGGATGATGACGCTTTCGTTAAGCGTCCGGCCGCGCATGAAGGCGAGGGGAATGACTTCGATGACGTCGTTCATCATGAACCGCTTGACCTGCTCGACCTCGATCATCTCGTGCAGGGCGTCGAACAGGGGGCGGAGGTATGGATTGACCTTCTGCTGCAAATCGCCGGGCAGAAAACCGAGTCGTTCACCGGCCTCGACGGCGGGACGGGCCAGTACCATCCGCCGCACCCGGCCCTGTTTCAGCAGCGATGCCGCCGCCGCCACGGCGAGGTACGTCTTGCCTGTGCCGGCCGGGCCGAAGCAGAGCGTGAGGTCGTGGTCGAAGATCGCGTCGATGTAGGACTGCTGCCCGGCGGTCTTGGCGCGGACGACGTGCCCGCGGGCGTAGACGTCGATCACGCCTTCGGCGGCGGTTTCATGAGCGGTGAGGGCTTCGCGGAAGGCGATCGAAACGTCGTCCTGCGCAAGATAGTCCTTTTTCCGTAAGTGCTGCTGCAGCTTGTCGATCACCCCGGCCGCCCGCTCGACCTGATCCGGCGGGCCGCTGAGGCGCAGTTGTTCGTCGCGGTAGGTCACGCTGACGGCGAAGGCTTCGCGCAGCATCCGCAGATTGCGGTCGGCCGGGCCGAACAGCGCGAGGCGCTTGTCGGGATGTTCGATGGCAATATTGAGCGTCACGGTCAGGTTATTATAGGCGTCCTGACGGAAATTGTAGCTGCGGCGCACGAGCCCCACAGACCGCGAACAGCGGCGCTCACAACAGGCTGAAGATCAAGTAGGCGAACGGCGCCGCCAGCAATGGCGAATCGATCACGTCGAGCACGCCGCCGAAACCGGGGATGAGCCGGCCGCTGTCCTTCACGTCGGCGTCGCGCTTCATGAGCGATTCCAGCAGATCGCCCACTTGTCCGATGCCGCCGATGACGAAGCCGAAGAGGAAACCTTTCCACCAAGTCAGCGCGTAGCCCTGTCCGTCCCCGGCATTGATGAGCGGCGCGAAGGCCATGCCGATCAGCCCGGCGACGCACATCCCGCAGAGCAGCCCCTCCCAGGTCTTGCCGGGGCTGAGCCACGGAATCAGCTTGTGCCGCCCCAGCGCCCGCCCGCCGAAGTAAGCGCCGATGTCCGTGCTTTTGACCATGAGCAGGATCGACAGGATCACGAACGTCGTCCCGTGGAAGTGCGGCGAATGCTTGACCCGCAGCGCCATCAGGAACCACGCCAGCCCGCCGAGGTAGAGCGTCGCCAGCACCGTGCCGGCCATGTGGTGGATCGCTTCCTGTGTCTGCTTATCAAGGGCGCGCAGCAAGGCGGCGATGAGCATTACGAACACGACGATGAACGCCAGCGTGCTCGTCGCGTAGGGCCGAAATTCAGCGAACTGCGTGCCGAAGGCGTGCAGGATCAACAAGGCCGATCCCGTGCTGCTGATCGTGCGGTAGGGGCGCACCTTTTCCGCCGCGAACAATCCGGCCAGCTCATAGGTGGCCAGCGGCAGGATCGCCAGGAGAAGCAGGAGCAGGCCAATGCCGCCGATTCCCACGTCCACGCCGTCGATCTGGACGTAGCCGCGCGTCCACTGCTGCGCCGCGTGATCGACCCACAGCAGCGCGAACAGGCCCGCGAGCATGAGCGGGCCGTAAGTAAGGCGATGACGAAGCGATTGTTCCATGCGGCCGCCGGAGTGTCACGGCGGCGAAGCGCGATGGCAAGCGTGACCGCGGTGGCCGACAGGCGGGGCGTCGGACAGGGCCGCGGGTGGGGCCGCTAACGCAAGCGGCGTCGCGGT
>DASVSS010000390.1:0-4365 GCA_036387945.1 Tepidisphaeraceae bacterium
AAAGCAGGGTCGCCACCGCCCGCATGAGTTTCAATTCATCCGCCCTTCAGCCCGCTTGGCAATGCCCTCGTTTTCGAATAAAAGTCCCGACAACCGCGACCGACCATAAAGGGCTTTTCCGATGCCGATCCCGAGAGACAATCGCTCCGTCCGCGCCTTCACCCTTGTCGAGCTTCTTGTCGTGATCGGGATCATCGCGTTGTTGATCTCGATCCTGTTGCCCGCCCTCAACAAAGCCCGGCAAACCGCGCAGATCACCGCCTGTCTGAGCAATATCCGTCAGCTCGGCATGGGCGTGGTGCAGTACGTGAACGAGAACAAAGGCGTGCTGCCCGAGGCCATGTACAACAACACCCCCGGCAGCGGCACGCTCAAGCCCACGCCGCGCGGCATCGGCGCTCCGGAATGGACACGCGGCTGCACGAACGCCGCCGTGCCGTACGCGATGCCGTCGATCTTTACGTCGCTCAAGCCGTACCTCGGCAAGAACGAAGCCGTGTGGAAGTGCCCGAGCTTCCGCGGCAGCGAACCGAGCAACTATTTCTCCGAAGGCGCCGACCCCTACGGGGGGTTCAACGCAGCGGCCGCCCCGGCGGGCGACCGCTGGCAGCCGGGCTACTTTTATCTGTCGACGAAGTGGTATCTCGATTATCCCGGCCTCAATGCCGCCGGCGGCACCGCCATGGCCGCAGCCCGCGCAAAGCCGGGATTCACCGGCGTCGACTGGTGCGTGCGCAACGTCGCGGGACTGAAGACGACCAAGGCCAAGCCGGTTGGCAATCACACATCGGTCGATGTCGTGGTCTTCGTCGAATACCGCAGCGACTTTCATACCAACGAAAAGGGCGCCGTTTACGACCTGCTCCCCGGCACGACCGGCAAATATGCGGGCAACTTCGCCTTCCTCGACGGCCACGCCGAAACACGCCGCTACGGCGACCGCGACGGCTACATGGCCGCCCTGCACCACCCCATCCGCCAGGCATGGAACGGCCGCAACTTCGCGACGGATTTCCCGTGGGCGTATGACGGGAACAATGTTTACACGCGTTGAGACGATGCGGACGCCAACCCCGAAAGGCGGTCGTGTCGGCGCGTGTCCTCCCCCGTACTCGGGGGAGGGCAAGGGAGGGGGCGGAGAGGGACGCCTCATCGCTGGCGTTGCTCGACCGGCAGTAGCCATGGTCTTGTGTTGACGAAGCTATTTGGCGTCGGCCAACACCCCCTCCCTGCCCTCCCCGGGTACGGGGGAGGACGCCGCCCGTGTAACGGCCCTGCCAGCGACTGATGCAATCCTTCCTCGCTCAAACCTCGATCCCCAGCAACGTCACGTGGGTCGACTGGCTCATTATCGTCGTCGTTTTTCTGGTCGTCACGCTACTGGGCGGGTGGCTGGCCGGGCGACAGCAGACGTTTCGGGATTTTTTCCTCGCCGGGCGGCGGCTGCCGTGGTGGGCGGTGGCGGCGTCGATCGCGTCGGCGCAGCTCACCGCCGGGTCGTTCATCGCGCTGCCGGCCGCCGTTTTCCCGCCGGCGGCGAACATGGTCTACCTGCAACTGCCGCTGATCGGCGCCCTCCTGGCGCGCGGGATCGTCGCGTGGTGGGCCGTGCCGAAGCTGTTTGCGAAGGAATACTTCAGTCCGTACGACCTGATGGCCGACCGCCTCGGCGCGGGCGTGCGGCCGATGGCGACGGTGCTGTTCGTCTTCCAAACCGTGCTCGGCCAGGCGTGCCGGCTTTACCTCACCGCGTTCGTCGTCGAAGTGATGTTCAACGACCAGCTTCGCGCCTTCGAAAGCGCCACCGGCATTCCGCCGATCGCCGCGGCCATCGTCGGGCTCGGGCTGTTCATGACGCTGTGGACCGTCATCGGCGGCATCCGCACGGCGGTCTGGACGGACGTGGCGCTATTCGTCGTGCTGACCGCCGGCATTGTCGTGTCGCTGATCGCCGTCGCGTGGAAGATTCCCGGCGGCTTTACCGAAATTTTCCAGACCGCGTACGCCACGAATAAGCTCAAAGCATACGACTTCTCGCTCGACCCCACGCGCGCCTACACGCTCTGGTCGTGCCTGATCGGCGGCACGCTGCTGGGCTTCGAGCAGAACGCGGCGTCAGGGTCGATCACGCAGCGCCTGCTCTGCTGCCGCAACCCGCGGGAGGCGCGCCTTGCGCTCATGACGAGTTGGCTCGGCATCGTCGTGCCGGTGTGCGGGCTGCTGCTGGGGGCGGCGCTGTACGTCTTTTATCAGCAACACGCGCTGCCGCCCGCGGCCGCGGCGTTGCTGGCGCAGCGGCGCGACAACATCTTCCCGATCTTCCTTCTGCGCGAGCTGCCGACGGGCGTGATCGGCATCATCGTCGCCGGGCTGCTGGCGGCGTCGATCGACGCGGTGTTGCCGGCCTTGGCGCAGGCGACGATGTCCGCCTTCTATCTGCCGCGGATCAAAGAGCGGTTCGTGGGCTCCGATGAATCCGAGCGCTCGCGCATCGAGCGCCGCAACGTGACGATCGGCCGCTGGCTAGTCGTCGGCTTCGGCCTGCTGATCGCCGTGCTGGCGCTAGCGGCGGAACGACTGGCCAACTATTTGCAGACGACAACAGCCATCGACTTCGTCACCTCCATGAGCACCTACGGCGGCGGGGCGGTCGTCGGCGGGCTACTGCTGGCGCTGCTGCCGACGCACCGCGTCCCCGGCATCGGCCGCGGGTTCCTCTTCGCGGCGCCGCTGTCGGTGCTGATCGTCTATGCCCTGGCATGGCACGGGCCGGTCGCGCTGTGGGTGTGCGTCGTCGGTGTGGCCATCCTTATGGTCGTGTGGCTCGGAACGGCGCTGTACGACAGCGCCCTCTCGACCCGACTGGACGAGGCCGCGTACCTGCTGGTGGGCTCTGCCCTCGTGCTTCTCGCGTGGCAATACGCCTACTGGCTGCCGGCGAAGCCGAACCTGCCGCCGCCGGTGCTGGCCTTCACGTGGTACACTGCGATCGGCACTATGGCGACAATGGCATGGGCCGTGTTGCTGGCAGGCCGCACGCGGATTGCCGAAGAGTCCGATAGAGTCGCCGCGGCCGTCTGGGCCGCACAACCGGAGTGAATTCTACCCATGCGCCTTACCGGCCCGACCGCATCCATTCTCGTCACCGTGATCGCGTCTCTAGCGTCCATGACGGCCGCCCCCGCGCCGGCGGCCGCCGGCGACGCCGCCACACGGCCCACCGCCGCTGTCGTCAATGGGCGAGTCGATCACGCGTCCTTTGACGCCATCCTTCGCAGTCACGTGCATGACGGCCTGATCGACTATGTTTCGCTCAAACGGCGCGATTACCAGAACCTGCTAGCCTACCTGTCGCGGCTCGAGCAGATCGACCCCGCCGCGCTCTCCGACGGCGAGCGGCTGGCGATGTACTGCAATCTGTACAACGCAACAATGATCCGTGTAGTCGTCGATCGCCTGCACGCGGGATACAGCGTCGCCGAGAACGACAAGCACATTTTCCGCGAGCCGCTCGTTCGCCTGCGGGCCGGCGTAACGTCGTTGAACCACCTCGAACACGAACTCATTCGCAAAGGCTACCCCGGCGAATACCGCATCCACGCGTCGCTCGTGTGCGCAGGACTCGGTTGCCCGAAGATCGCCCCGCGCGCGCTCCGCGGCGACGGGCTCGACGCAATGCTCGACGACGACATGCGCCGCTGGGTGAACGACCCAAGCCGCAACACGATCGACCGCGCCGCCGGCACGGCGACGTTGAGCAAGCTCTTCAAGTTCTACGCTGACGACTTCGGGGGGATCGACAAGGTCGTTCCCGTACTCGACCGGTACACGGACGCGGACCTGTCGAAGACGCAAGTCACGTTCGCCGAGACGTACGACTGGTCGCTCAACATCGCCCAGCCGACGGAGGGGCAGTGGGTGAAAGTCGCCAGCCCGCACGCCCGGATTACACCATGGCCGCAGGAAGGCCGCGACAGCTTAGTCGATAAAGACGCATTGCTTGAAGCCGGCGAGCAGCGCATGGGGATGACGCGCGTGAAACCCATCGCCGACAGCGGCGTGAAGAACTGGTGGATCAGCACAGAAGACGTCGCCCCCTACATCGCGGCCGAGCATAAATGGCAACCGGAGAAGAAGCAGTGAATGACATTTACTGGGTCGTCTCGCGCGACTGCAACCAGCACTGCGGGCACTGTTACAACGATTCCAAGCCCGACGCCCCGGGGCTGACGCTCGACGAAGTAACGGCCGTCGTCGCCAACCTGCCCGACCCGGACCGCGTGCCGCTCGGGCGGATCGCGCTCAGCGGCGGTGAGCCGCTGGTTTGGCCGGAACTTCTGTTCCATACGCTCGGGCTGCTGCGCG
>DASVSS010000391.1:0-16231 GCA_036387945.1 Tepidisphaeraceae bacterium
CGGTCAGTTCGTCCACGTTCCCGCCGCCGACGCTTGCGCTGGCGACGAGTTTGATCGACACCGCGCCCGCCGGCAGGGTCACGCCGCTGAGCGACGCCGTCGCCCAGGTGCCCCACCCGCCGCTGGGCGTGCAGGCGATCGTTCCAGCGACCACGCCGTTGACCAGCACCTGCAGCGGACGGTCGGTCGTGCCGCCGTTGGCGTAGCGAATCGTAAGCGCCGCGGTCTCGGCCGCCGCCCGCGTGAGCGAGAACGTCGCGGAACTGTTCTGCCCGCCGAAATCGGCGAAGCCCGTGCCGTTGTAGTTAGCGTGACCGCTCGACTTGGCCGTACCGCCGCCGAACGCGGCGCTCTCGGCCTGCAGCGTGGTCACCGAAGGCGTCGGCGTGGGGGTAGGTGTCGGGGTTGGCGTGGGAGTCGGAGTGGGAGTCGGCGTAGGGGTCGGGGTTGCGATTTGGACGGTTAATTCGTCGACGTTCCCGCCGCCGACAGTTGCGGTCGCTAATGCTTTGATCGTGACGGCCCCGGCCGGCAGTTGCACGTTGCTTAGCGTGAGCGTCCCCCATTTGTCCCACCCGCCGGTAGGCGCGCAGGCGATCACACCTACTTGTGCGTTATTCACGAAAATCGCCAGCGGTCGGTCTGTGATGGAGCCGTTGGCAAAACGAAAGGCCAGCGACGCCGCCGCGACGGCGGAATTGTTGAACGTAAAGCTGGCCGACGAGTTCTGTCCGCCGAAGTCGGCGAAGCCGGTGCCGTTGAAGCCCGCTTGGTTCGCGTTCTTGAAAGTGCCACCGGCGTAAATCGCCGACTCTCCCGGCAGGACAACCGTCGTCGTTGGTGTGGGGGTCGGTGACGGGGTCGGGGTCGCGGCACCGTAGGCGACTTCGAACCGCAGTCCGTTCGTCACACGCTGCCCGGAACTGACGACCGCGGTAAGCCCGCCGCTGCCGGCCGGGGTCGTCTGCCGCCACCCCGTGGGCACGATCTGCCGGAACGTGTACGTGCCGTCGGCGAGGCCGGCGAAGCTGAAGTTGCCGTTGGCATCGGTGACGGTCGCCGGTTCGCCGGCGTCGAGCCGAGCGTTGCCATTGAGATCGGCCCACACGGTGCGCGTCGGCAGGCCACCGGCGTGCGGAAACGCGACCGCCGCCAGCGCCGCGAGTCGAAAGGCCGGCGACGACGCCAGTGACGACGCCACCGGGGCCGTCGCGATGACCGCTCCGGTCACCCCGCCGCTCACGCCCGCAGGGTCGGCGAAGCCGAAGTCGGCGTTGGTCGTAACCGTGCCCATCGTCAGCGTGATCGGCACGTCGCGGGTCGCCCGACGCGTCGGCGAGCCGTCCCACCCGGGAGGCAGAATGAACCGGACACCGTACGATACGTTCCGCTGATTCGCGTACGTCTCGGTCGGGATGTAGTAGCGGCCCAGCGCATCGGTGTCTGCGGTGTTGATGCCGATCGCCGAGCCGTCGGCCTGGTAGCCGATGAGCATCACTTCGCGGTGCGGCACACCCATCTCGTTGGCGTCCTGCGCGCCGTTGCGGTTGGCGTCATTGTAGAAGGTGCCGCTGACGCCGGCGATCTCGCCGTTATCGACGAATCCGGCCTCTACGCCGACCGTGCCCTGCCCGGCGGTCACAGTCACTGGTACGTTACCGCCTGGAGCGCTGAAGCCGACTGCGCCGACCCACGTCCGCAGGTTAAGCGTGCCGGGAGCCAGGTTATACAGCAAGAATCGGCCGTTGATGTCGACATTCGTCCATGGCTCGTTGTCGTCGTGGAAGCGGTCTTTATCGAGATCGACATAAAAGCTCATGCGGCTGTTCAGTGCCTCGTCGGCATCCCGGACGTTGTTGCGATTGACGTCCCAATAGATGACGCCTTCGACCGAGCCCTTCGAACTCTGCACCGCGGCCGTGCGGGCGACCGAAAAGTGGGCGGTCTCGAGCACCGGCTCACCGCCGTTGAACACGAAGGTGTACCCACCGTCGACCGGTCCGGTCTGAAACTCGCCGGGGGCAAGAAGGACGCGGAGCGTCCGGCGGCCGTCGGGGATCTGATAAATCACGTACTCGCCATAGACGTCGGTCACGCTACTGGGCTCACCGGCGTCGAACTGGCCATCGAGATCGAGATCGACGTAGACCGTGCGGTCCGCCAAACCGTAAGCGGCAACCGGCCCCATGTCCGCAGTGCCGAAGACCTTCCCGGTCATCGCGTTGCCGTAGGTGTACCCCACCGCTGGAAGTACCTGGTATCCGCCCGCTTCGATGTGGACGGTGAAGACAGACGGTGTCGTCAGCCGTGCGTTCGGGGACGCCTCCGCGCGGATCGTGTGCGTGCCCGGATCCAGTTGCCCAAGCGTGGTGCCGCTGCCAGAGACGATCGGCTCGCCGGCATCACGAGCGGCGTTGCCGTTGAGATCGCTGTACACCACCCGGGGCGGACACGCCGCCCGGGTAGTCGTACTCGGTCGACACGCCGTCGCGGTCGCTGTCGCTGAACGTGGGGGCAGTGACGAAGCCCTTGGGCCATTCGGTATTGACTGCGAACCACGCGACGCCGTTCGGCGACGTATCGGTGACCGTTGCGACGACCGCGGCGTTGGCGTGCGGGTAAGTCTGCCGAGTCCCCGCCGGCGGTACGACGCGCACTGTGTGCGTGCCGGCCGGCACGTCGTTGAATAGAAAGTATCCATTGGAGACGCTCTGCCGCGACGACTCGCCCTCGTCGGCTTGCCCGTTATCGTTCGCGTCGATGTACACCATCGCGTTGGTGCCCGCGTCAAGCAGGCGGAATTCCCGCAGCGGGTCGTACTGCGCCACCCGCCCGGCGATTGAGCGGCCCTGACGTTGCAACTTCAGCCCCGCTACCGATGACGCCGCGGCGGGGTCGCGCGGGTCGATGTTGACTGCAAAGCCTTGCCAGCCGTCCGAAGCAGCAAGCACCAGCCGGCGCGTTCCCGCCCGCAGTGGCTGAATAAAGTGTCGGCCGTCGCCGAAATGGACCGCCTTGGCTTCACCGGCATCGCGCATGCCATTGGCGTTATCGTCGAAGAACAGGTCCAGGTTGTACGCGATCGCGTCCTGCGGCCCGCGCCGGCCGTCGCCATTGAAGTCGCGGAAAAAGTCCGCCCCTACGGAGAGGAAGGGGGCAATGCCCACCGCCATGGGAGTCGTCGTGCCATCGGCAATCTCGACCGTCCGGCGGTCATCGCTTGTGCCGCCAAAGTAATAGGTACCCGCCCCTGCGACGTTGCTGGTCACCGTGTAAATGCCCGGCGAGAGTCCGACGATGCGGGCCGTCTCGCCCGGTGCGACGAACGCCTCATAGACCGGGCCGGACTGCACGCCGGCCGCGACGGCCTGCACATAGAACTGCACGCCGGTTCCTGCCTGCGATTCACTCGCCTGCTTGATGCCGTCGTGGTTGGCGTCCCCGAAAGTCGACAGGTCCAGAGCGCCCGTCAATTGCAGCCGGTATTCTAACGCCTCCACCAGACTCGGCTTTTGAAATGTGCTGGACGAACGCGCCATGGCCGACCCCTGGGGTGGAAACAAACGAACGAAAATGATTTGTCAACGACCTCGCCAGTGGAAAGACTAGCACGCCGAAGAAGAAAGCGTACAGGAAATTGTGATTGCGCCCGCCAAACGTCGCGACGGTCGCCTCCAGAATTAGAGACGACCGTCGCAAGCCAGCGCAGCACTGGTAACCATCGGTTGTCAACCCATCCGCATCACGGCGGGCTCGTTACTTGAGCTTCTTCGCCTTCTCCCGCACCGCGTCCAGGCCGCCGACGTAGAGGAAGGCTTGTTCGGGCAGGTCGTCGGCTTCGCCGTTGGTGATGGCGTCGAAGGCTTTGATCGTGTCTTCGCGGCTCGTGTAGACGCCGGGGAAGCCGGTGAACTGTTCGGCGACGAAGAACGGCTGGCTGAAGAAGCGTTCGATCTTGCGGGCGCGGCTGACGATGAGCTTGTCTTCTTCGCTCAGTTCGTCGACGCCGAGGATGCTGATGATGTCCTGCAGATCGCGGTAGCGCTGGAGCATCGTCTGCACCTTGCGGGCCACGCGGTAGTGCTCGGCGCCGACGATCTGCGGATCGAGGGCGCGGCTGGAGCTGGCCAGCGGATCGACGGCGGGATAAATGCCCTTACTGGCGATCGAGCGCTCGAGATAAATGAACGCGTCCAGGTGCGCAAAGGCGTTGGCCGGGGCGGGATCAGTGGGGTCGTCGGCAGGGACGTACACGGCCTGCACGCTCGTGATCGCGCCGTTCTTGGTGCTGGTGATGCGCTCCTGCAGCTCGCCCATCTCCGTCGCCAGCGTCGGCTGGTAACCCACGGCCGAAGGCATGCGGCCGAGCAGGGCCGACACTTCGCTGCCGGCCTGGGTGAAGCGGAAAATGTTGTCGATGAACAGCAGCGTGTCGGCGCCGGTTTCGTCGCGGAAGTACTCGGCCATCGTCAGGGCCGACAGGGCCACGCGGAGGCGCGCGCCCGGGGGCTCGTTCATCTGGCCGAAGACCATGACGGTCTGGTCGATGACGTGCTTGCCGGTCTGGCCGATCTCGGTTTCCTGCATTTCCAGCCACAGGTCCGTGCCTTCGCGGGTGCGCTCGCCGACGCCGGCGAACACCGAGTAGCCGCCGTGCTGCTGGGCGATTCGGGCGATGAGTTCTTGGATGACCACCGTCTTGCCCAGCCCCGCCCCGCCGAACAGCCCGGCCTTGCCGCCGCGGATGAAGGGTGTGAGCAGGTCGATGATCTTGATGCCGGTTTCGAAGACTTCGGCCTTGGGGGTCAGGTCGTTGAAGTCCGGGGCGGCGCGGTGGATGGGGCGGTACTGGTCGGTGTTGACCGGCCCGCGGTTGTCGATCGGCTCGCCGAGAAGGTTGAAGACGCGGCCGAGGGTTTCTTTGCCCACTGGCACGCTCACCGGCCCGCCGGTGTCGACGACACTCATCCCGCGCTGCAGCCCGTCGGTGCCGCCCAGGGCCACCGCCCGCACGCGCCCGCCGCCGAGGTGCTGCTGCACTTCGCCGACGAGTTTCATGCCGTTGCCTTCGATCCGGATGGCATTGTAAATGCCCGGCAACTGGTCTTCGGGGAATTCGGCGTCGAACGTAGAGCCGATGACTTGTGCGATCTTTCCGGTGGACATGCGGGTTCTCCTTCGCGAATCGATTCGTATTGAGCGACGCTCGGCACGCACGACGCGAAGGCCGCCCGCACAGAGGGGCGCGAATTGTAGAGCAAAGCCCAACGTCGGCAAGGCGGCGGCCCGCCCGCCGCGGCGGTGCGACGATGCGCCCGCCGCCGGCCGCGGGGCGGGCGCGGCTCGAGACCGGTGACGCCCCGGCGGACCGGGTGCGTCACAGGGTGCGGTTCACGGCTCGATTGTTGCACCATTGACGCCGAGAGGCTGACGGCGTCGATTTCGGCTATCTTCCCGCGCGGCAGAGTGAACTAAGCAGGCAACGGGAGGCTTTGGCGATGACGGCAATTGGCACAAATGAACCGGGTGAATCGGGGGAGTCCAAGGCGCGGTTCCGATGGGTGATCTGCGCGCTGCTGTTTTTCGCCACCACCATCAACTACATGGATCGGCAGATCCTCTCGCTCATCAAGCCGATCCTTGACGACCAGCTCCACTGGACCAACGCACAATTCGGGGCCATCAACTCCGCGTTCCAGGCGGCGTACGGGTGCAGCCTGTTCCTCTTCGGCTGGATCATCGACAAGCGCGGCACGAAGGTCGGGTACACCCTGTCCATCGTCGCCTGGAGCCTCGCCGCCATGGCGCACGCCTTGGTGCTGTCGATCCCCGGTTTCTTCGCCGTGCGCATCGCACTGGGCCTGGGCGAAGGGGGCAACTTTCCCGCCGCCATCAAGGCCACCGCGCAGTGGTTCCCGAAAAAGGAACGGGCGCTGGCGACAAGCATCTTCAACTCCGGCGCTAACGTGGGGGCGATCCTCGCGCCGGCGATCGTGCCGCCGATCGCGTACTCCCTCGGCTGGCAGTGGGCGTTCATCATCGCGGGCATTGCAGGCCTGGTGTGGGTGGTGTTCTGGTGGCCGCTGTTCGACGTCCCCGAGCGCTCGAAGCGGCTGCCCGCCGAAGGGCTGGCGTACATCGAGTCCGACCCGGTCAACGCCGGCGACAGCGGCGAGAAGGTGACGTGGGGCTCGGTGCTGCGCCACCGCGAGGCGTGGGCGTTCGTGGTCGCCAAATTCCTGACCGACCCGGTGTGGTGGTTCTTCCTGATCTGGCTGCCGGACTTTTTCAAAAAGACGCGCGGCCTCGACATCAAGCAGAGCTGGACGCTGCTGGTAAGCATCTATTCGATCGTCACCGTGCTGAGCATCGCCGGCGGCTGGGTGACCGGGCATCTCACCAGCCGCGGGTGGAGCGTCACCCGGGCGCGCAAGACGGGGATGTTCGTCTTCGCGTTGATGGTCGTGCCGATCGCGTTCGTGACGCGCGTCAACGACTGGTCGGCGGTGCTGCTGATCGGCCTGGCCGGGGCGGCGCACCAGGCGTGGTCGGCGAACCTGTTCACGACCGTGTCGGACATCTTCCCCAAGCGTGCCGTCGCCACCCTGACCGGCATCGGCGGGGCCGCGGGCTCGGTCGGCGGGCTGATCTTCCCGGTCGTCACCGGCCTGGTGCTCGACCGGTTCGACAACGGCTACGCGATGATCTTCGCGTTCTGCTCGCTGGCATACCTGATCGCCTTCGCGCTTCACCACCTGCTGGCGCGCCGGTTCGAGCCGATCGATTTCTAAACCGCCGCCCGCCGCGGCGGGCGAAAGGGCGCGCGGCGACTTGACAACCGCGCCCCCGCCGACAGAATACGCGGCCCGTTTTCGGAGCAGTCGTAGCTCAATTGGATAGAGCGGCGGTCTACGGAACCGCAGGTTGCAGGTTCGAGCCCTGCCGACTGCATTGCCCCCCAGTTCGACGGCGGCCTCTGCCCCGACGTAATTCCGGCGTTTCTTGTTCCATATTCAGATGTCGTCGTGAACGCTCCCCTGCGGTTCGTTCCCCTCCGGGGGATGCAAGATGGGCGGCGTGCGGCATGCAACAACGGCTCACGGACGCCGTCGAAGCAAACCCCTCGCCCGGTACCCCGGGAGAGGGTAGGGAGAGGGCCGAGCGTCTAGGCGCTTGCTTGCGATGAGGCATCCGCCCGCCCCCACCTAACCTCCCCCGGAGGGGGAGGAACCAGATTGGCGTTTTGTTGCGATGCAACGGTCGCGTCGGCCTTCCTGCGGACGTGTGCCTACGGCGGCGGATAGCGCCTCCTCAACGACGTTCGGGCACAATCCGCTTCGCAGGGAGAACGGGACATGGCCGCCGCGCGGACGGACTTCTGGCATACCGGCCACGACGTGTTCGACGTCGCCATTCTTGGCGGCGGGATTCAGGGGGCGTGCCTGTACGCACGGCTGGTCGCACAAGGCCGGCGCGTGCTGCTTATCGACCAAGGGGACTTCGGCGGCGGCACGAGCCAGGCGTCGGCGATGCTGATCTGGGGCGGGCTGCTGTATCTCAAGAACCGCGAGTTCGCCGAAGTGATGCGCCTGTCGGCGTCGCGCGACCGCATGCTGCGCGACTGCCGCGGGCTGGCCGACCCGCACTCGCTGGCGTACGTCTTCGGGCCGGCGCCAAGCCGCCAGCCGTGGTTCATTCACTTATCGCTGTGGGCGTACTGGCTGCTGGGCTCGGGCCGCCGGCGCGTGCCCAGCCGGTGCCGCACGTTCGCCGAGCAGGCGTTTCTGTCGCCGGCCGCGGCGAGCGAGCGGCTGCGGTTCGAAGAAGGGCGCCTCCGGCTCTCCGACGCGCAGTTCGTGATGAATTGGATCGCCCCTTCGGCGGGCGGGCAGGCGGTGAACTACTGCGTGCTGGACGACGCGCAGTACGACCCGCACGGGCGCGCCTGGACGTTGCGGCTGCGCGACGCGCTGTCGCCGCGCACGGCCGACGTCAGCGCCGCCTGCGTCGTCAACGCCACGGGCGTGTGGGCCGATCGCGTGAACGCGCGCTGCGGCATCAGCGCGCCGTGGCGACAGTTGCTGGCCAAGGGCGTGTCGCTGTCGGTGGCGCGGCCGCCGGATCATCATGACACGCTCGTCTTCGACAACCCCAGCGCCGACGAAGGCATGAGCCTCGTGCCGTGGGGGCCGGTGTCGTTGTGGGGATCGACCGAGACGATCGTCGACAGGGCCGAAGACGGGTGGCGCGCCGAGCCGCGCGAGGTCGACTACCTGCTGGGGCAACTCAACAAAAAGCTGCGCCGCCCGGTCGGCCGCGACGCGGTCATCAGCCTGCGGTGCGGCGTGCGGTCGCTCGCGGTGCCGACCGATTCCGTCGGCGGCGACCCGCTGCGCTTCTCGAAGCGCTGGCGGCTGCACTGCGACGCGCAGCGGCCGTGGATCAGCATCTTCGGCGGCAAGATCACCGCCTGCCTGGACGTGGCGGCGCGGGTCGAGCGCGTGCTGGGCCGTATCCTGCGCCGGGCCCCCTGCCGCCCGGCGGCGACAGCTCCGGTGGAGGCGGCATTCGAGCAGTACCCGGGATTGACCCAGCCCGTGCCGGCCGCGGGATGGTGCGCTACGCACCAGATGTGCCGCACACTCGAAGACTACCTGCGGCGGCGGACGAACATCGCGCAGTGGGTGCCGCGCGGCGGCCTGGGCCGAAGCGGCGAGCACCGGCCCGCCCTGTTGCGCATCGCGGCGGCGCTGTGCAACGCCGACCCCGCGGCCGCGCAGGCGATGGTCGCCGCGTACGAAGGACGTATCGTGCGCGAGCACGACGCCGTGCTGGGATTCTGACGCCAGGACACATTCCATCGCGGAGCGCCGCCCATGACCGATGCCGACCAATCACCCCCCGCCGAACTCGCCCTTTTCGGCGGCCCGCCGGCGGTGACGCTCGACGCCACCGAGGCCAATCGCTGGCCGATCCTCACTGCCGAGGACGAGCAGGCGGTGCTCGACGTAATGCGCGACGGCGACATCTCCACCCACCGTGTCACCCGCGATCTCGAAGACGATTACCGGCAATACTTCGGCGTATCCCACGCCCTCTCCCACTGCAACGGCACGGCGGCGCTGCTCGCGGCGTTCTTTGCAATCGACCTCCAACCCGGCGACGAAGTGATCGTGCCGTCGGCGACGTGGTGGGCGTCGATCTCGCCGATGCTGTGGCTGGGGGCCGTGCCCGTCTTTGCCGAAACCGAATCCGAGCAGATGGGACTGGACCCGCAGGACGTGCAGCGCAAGATCACCCCGCGCACGCGCGCGATCGTGGTCGTGCATCTCTGGGGCATGCCCAGCCGCATGGCCGAGCTGCTGGAACTGGCGCGGCGTCACGATCTCCGTGTGATCGAAGACGCCTCGCACGCCCACGGCGCGCGCTGGCAGGGGCGGCTGTGCGGCACGCTCGGCGACGTCGGCGTCTTCAGCCTGCAGGGCGCGAAGCTCGCCCCCGCCGGCGAGGGCGGCATCTTGCTGACAGGCGACGCGCAGCTCCACGAGCGCGCCGCATTGCTCGGCGACGTCGTACGCGTCTACGAACTGCCTGGCCCCGCCCGGCGGTTCGCGGCAACGGGGTTCGGGATGAAGACGCGCATGTCGCCACTCAACGCCGCGATCGCGCGCGTGCAGCTGCGCCATCTCGACGAGCGCAACGCCCGCCGCTGCGCCAACATCAGGCACTTGTCGGCCGCGCTCGAGCCGCTGGGCTTCGACACCTTCCGCGGCCCGCCGGACGTCGAGCGTGTTTATTTCGAGTTCCTCATCCGCGCCGACCCGCAACGCACGGGCCTGCCGATCCCACGGCTGATCGAGGCGCTCGTCGCCGAGGGGTGCGCGGTCCGCCACCCGCGCTACCCGCTCGTGCACGAGCAGCCGTTCTTCACCGAAGGCGCTTGCGCCAGGATCGCCCGCCTGCCGCCGCACCTGGCATTCCCGCAGTACCGCGCCGATGACCTGCCGCAGACACGCGCCGCCAACGCGTTGCTCATCAGCCTGCCGAGCTTTCCGAGTGCTTCGCGCGAGCTGTTGGATCAGTACGCACTGGCGTTTCGAAAAGTGTCGAAAGCGCGAGCGCGATTAGAGCCTGCCATGCACCATGGAAAACGCCCGCATGAAACGTCCGCATGAAACGCCGCTAGAGTCGTCGGAGAACAATCCGCAACCGAACGCCCGGTGCGATCGCCCCGTGACACCGCCGGCCCCGACGCGTCGCAGCACGTTCGCCGCGCGCTTGCGGGCGATGCCTGACGGGGCCTACGCGGAGGAGCGCGCCTTCGGCCAGCGCGGGCGGTGGCGGGAGGTGTTCGGCGATCGCATTGGCAGCGCCTTCGACGGGCGGATCGAGCTGGAGATCGGCTGCTTCGATGCCGGGTTCCTCAGTACCATTGCCGCGAAGTTCCCGCGCACGGCGTTCGTCGGGCTCGACTGGAAATGCAAGGCGATCTACGAAGGCGCTCGGCGCATTGCGTCGCTCGGCCTTAAAAATGTCCTGCTCCTGCACGGCCGGGCGCAGGACTTGCGATCCATGTTCGACGACCGCGAGATCAGTGAGATCTGGGTCTTTCATCCCGACCCGTTCGACACTGAATCGGAGTTGAAGAACCGCTTGATGAGCGCGTCATTTCTACGTGACGCCCACGCCCTGCTGGCCGACGGACGTTCGACGCTGTCGCTCAAAACCGACCACGCCGGCTATTACCAATGGACCTTGGATTTGTTCGGCCTGCATCCGTCAGCCGCTGCGCAGCAGTGCGTGCAGGAACCGCGTGCGGGTGAGGCGTCGCCCGGCGATGAGGGCCTCCACCAACTGTTCGACGTGACGGCGCGATCGGCCGACTATTGGAACGACCCCACCGCCCTGGCGGCGACGGCGGGCCGGGCTTTTGCGGGGGAAATGACGTTGTTCGAGCAGCGATTCGTCTCTAGAAAGCAGCCGATCCATTACTTCCAGATCACGAAGCGCCCGCCGCTCTCCATCGCCGCGACCATCGAGCCGTAGCGTGCTAGGGTGCGATTGCATCCGCGTGGCGCTCTTCAGAACCCGAGCACCGGGTGCGGCAGGTACGGCTCTTCGAGCGACCGCGTTTCTTCCGCCGACAGCGTCAGTTCGAGCGCGGCGATGGCGTCGGTGAGGTGACGCGGCTTGGTCGCGCCGATGATCGGCGCCGTCACGCCCGGCCGGCCGAGGAGCCACGCGAGGGCGAGCTGCGCCTGAGGCACGCCGCGCTGCTGCGCCAGCCCCGTCAGGCGGTCGATGACGGTTTTGTCGGCCTCCTCGGTGCGGGCGTAAAGGGTTTTGCCGAACTGATCCGTGCCGCTGCGCGCCGTCGCGTCCTTCTCGCTCCACGGCCGCGCCAGCTTGCCGCGCGCCAGCGGGCTCCACGGGATCACGCCGATGCCCTGGTCGATGCACAAACCGATCATCTCGCGCTCTTCTTCGCGGTAGATCAGGTTGTAATGATTCTGCATGGTGACGAAACGCGTCCAGCCGTTGAGGTCGGCGGTGTAGAGCGCCTGGGCGAACTGCCAGGCGTGCATGCTGCTGGCGCCGATGTAGCGCGCCTTGCCGGCACGGACGACGTCATGAAGGGCCTCCATCGTTTCTTCGATCGGCGTCTGTGCGTCCCAGCGGTGGGTCTGGTAGAGGTCGACGTAATCCGTGCCCAGCCGGGCGAGGCTGGCGTCGATTTCGTGGAAAATCGCCTTGCGCGACAAGCCGGCCCCGTTAGGCCCGGGCCGCATGCGGCCGTGGACTTTAGTCGCCAGGACGTAGTCCTCGCGCTTTGCGAATTCACGAAGCAGCCGGCCGGTGATCTCCTCGCTCGTGCCGTCGGAGTAGACGTTGGCGGTGTCGAAGAAATTGATCCCCGCCTCGAACGCCTGCTTGAAAAATGGCCGCGACTCCGCTTCCGGCAGCGACCACTCGTGCGCCCCGCGCCCGGGGACGCCGTAGCTCATGCAGCCGAGACAAAGACGCGAAACCTGAAGGCCGGTGTTGCCGAGGCGGACGTAAGTCATGGGCCATGATACGCCGGCCGGGGAGCCGGGTTAGCGGCCGCCGGACGCCTCACCGCAAGAATCGCGCATCCGGTTCCTCCCCCTCCGGGGGAGGTTAGGTGGGGGCGGGGGGTGCCTCATCGCAACAAAGCGCTACTACGCTCGGCCCTCTCCCTACCCTCTCTCGGAGTACCGAGCGAGGGGTTTGCTTCAATGGCGTCAGCCAGCCGCTGTTGCATGGCGAGGGCGGCCCTCACCTAGCCTCCCCCGGAGGGGGAGGAACCGGAGAGCGCTTGGGATTCGGAATGGGGACTTGGGAATGACGCCCCATATGTACGAGCGTCGGTTTGCTTCAGGCCCGGCGTGTGCGGCGGCGAAGGCCGAGTGCGGCCAGACCGAGCATCGCCAAGGCGGTGGGCTCGGGGACAGGGTTGGTAATGGTGATGGTGCCGTTGTCGAACCCGGCGGGCGTGCCGGCGAAGTTGGTGTTTCCGGCGAGGGTGTCGCCCACGCGCAGCTCGAAGCTCTGCCCGGCGGTGAAGCCGCGGGTGTCGATCGTCAGCGTCGCAAGCAGGCCGTTGGCGCGCACCGTGCCGGAGGCGGTCGTCGTCGTTCGGATGACAAGCTGGGCGGTGCTGCCGGGGTCCTGCTGCGGATTTGAATTGCCGGCGAAGATCGTGTTCGTGATGATGTCGGCGGCGAGGATGTCAGGCCCGTCGATCACCCCGCCTTCGCCCGGCCCGCCGTCGGCGACCTGGGCGTAAAAGTTCAGGCCCTGAACCTGGTCGGTTGTCTCGCCAGTGACGAAGATCGAGATCGTCTGGTCGGTGCGATCGCGCTCAAGATTATAATCCCCGACCTGGATGAAAATGGCCGCCGCGGCCAGGGCAGGAAGCGAGAACATCGACGCAGCGACGAGGGCGGACTGGATCAGCGGACGCATGTCATTCTCTCCCGGGACCGATCGGCGGGGCGAAACACCACCCCAACCTCAACCGGATGAAAATACAGTAAAGCCCTGTTTAGCACAACAGAAATCGGAATCGCAGGCTCGTTTGCCGTGAACGCCGCGGCCGACAGCGCGGGCTCTTCCCGACGCCCCGGCCAGTGAAAAAAACGATCAGCCGGCCTTAGACCCGGCGACGCCGCATCAGTGGCGCCGCCAGCAGAAGCAGCCCCGCCGACGCCGGCTCGGGCACCACGGTGAAGGTGATCGACGGCGCGAGATTCGGATCGGACTCGAACCGGCTGTCGAACGACATCGGCTCGGTCGCCGGCGGCTCGGCCGAGCCGAGGGTCGTCGTGGATTCGCCGGTTTCGTCGTCAAAGATCCTGAACACCGTCGTCCCCGCGCTGCCGGTGGTGAACGTGACGTCCGCCAGGACGATCCGCTGCTGGGTTCTGCCGCCGGCGGTGGTTTCGGTCGTCCCGACCGCCCCGGTGCCGAAGTCGACGTCTTCAGCGAATTCCAACACCCGCACGACCGTCGGGGACACCGAGATGCCCTCGGAAAACGACGGGTCGAATTCCGGCCCGACCACCACGTCGCCGCCGGTGAGGACCTGCGTCGGCGTGGCGGCGTCGGACGCGCTGAGCACGATCTTGAAATCGGCGCTAGAGAGCCCCTGGCCGGCGAGGATCGCCGAGGTCTCGCCGGGCTCGAGCGTTTCGGTAAGGAAGATGCGCACCGTCACTTCCGCGCCCGGCAGCAGGTTGAGGCTGCTGTCGGGCTGGGCCTCGTAGGCGTACTGCGCCCCGAGCGAGACCGGCGCGAACGTGGCGCAAAGGGCCGTGCAAAGAACCGCGGCGGCGAACTGAAGCGGACGGATCATCGACCCTCTCCTGACGGACGTGAAGAACCGGGGGAACGAACGTATTTTAGGGATTGCGGTCATGCGAACAACTTCTTTGTCGTGCGCATCCGGGCCGCGAGGTAGTCGGCGTTGTCGATGTCGCCGTCAGAATCGGCATCAAAGTGCCAGACGTAATACGCCGGCTTGCCCTGGATCTGGCGGAGGTACGCGACGTCGAGGCCGTCGGTGTCGCGGTCGCCGTCGCGGTCGCCGAACAGGCGGTGGAACGTCACCTGCGATGCCGTCGTGCCGGCCTGCCCGAAGGGGTCCAGGGCGTAGGTCGTGTCGATCGTCACGTCGTACACCCCGTCGGCGAGCGACCCGGCTTCGACGCCGGTGCCGGTCCAGGTGATCTTCCACACGCGGCCCGATTCGCCGGCCATGGCGGTGGCGAGCGTCGCCGACACTGCCTGCGGCCCGCCGGGCGTGCGCAGCAGCAGCGAGACGGCAGTGGCCGGCAGCGCCGCGACGGCGCTGTCGAACGTCACCTGCAGCGAGCGGACCATCGACCGCTGCGGGTTCAACCCGTCGTTGACCACGATGTTGGACACCGCCGGCTTCGGCGGCAGCACGCGGACGTTGAACGACTTCGTCCCCACGCCGTTGTCGTCGTCGGTGATCTTCACTGTCACCGCATACAGGCCCGGCGTCGTGAAGCGATTGGACAGGGAGAAGGTCTTCCCCAGCCCGAGCGCGAGCGGCACGAAGCCGCTGCCGAAATCCACTTCGCCGGTGAAGGTGTCGGCGCCGGGGTCGGCGAAGGCGCCGCTGGAACCTAGCGTCGCCCCGCTGCCGTCCCACGCCAGCACGACGTCGGCGATGTCGGCGATCACCGGGGCGACGTTGTTGACCGTCACGCCGATCTGTCCCTGCGTGACGCCGAGCCGTGCGTCGGTGACGCGCACGGTAACGGTGTAAACGCCGTTATCGGCGTAAGTGTTGGCCAGCGCGAACGAGCCGTCGGCGCCGAGCTCAAGAGCGACAAACCCCGCGCCGGCGCCGTAATCGACTTCGGCGGTGAGCGTGTCGCCGGCGTCGGGGTCGGCGGCCGTGCCCAGCCGGGCGAAGACGCCGCCTTCGTCGATGACGGCCGGGGCGAGGTCGAGCGTAAGCGTCGGCAGGTTGTTCACGCCGTTGCCCACTGTCGTCGTCGCGTCCGCCACCGAAGGGGCCGCTTCGACGTTGCCGGCGTTGTCGACGGCGACGGCGTAGAACGCATAGGTGCTGCCGGTCTGCCCGGTGTAGACGCCGCTGCTGAGGTTCGTGCGCCCGAGCCACAGCTCGTACGCCCCGCCGTTCGTCGAGACGTACACGTCGAACGCGCTGATGGCCGAGCCGTTGGCGTCGTCGTCGCCGCGCCACACGACCGCGAAATCCTTCGCCGACACGCCCGGCAGCGGGTCGATCACGCTCGTCGGGGCGACGTTGTCGAGGGTGTTGAAGATGGCCGGGGTTTCGATCGGGGCGTTCTTGTCGAACACGATCGTTGCCAGGGCGTCGACGCGGGTGCCGGTCGCCGAGCCGGTTTTGGGCAGGATCGTGTATTGCACGAAGCCCTCGCCCTGCGGCGAGGCGGTGTTGACCGGCAGGAAGCCCAGGTCCGGATTGGTCGGCACGTCGCCGGTGGCCGGGTCGATGGAGATGAACTGCCAGAACACCTGCCCGCCCGCCACGTCAACGCCGGCGACGACGTCGAGGTAAATGCCATGGCTTTGGCGCAGGTCGAGGCGCGTCTGGTAGAAGCTCGAACCTTCGGGCACGTCGAAGAACTCGCCGCCGAAGCCGAAATCGCCGAGTCGGAAGGTGCGGGCGTCGAGATCGGCGTCGAGGGCTTGCGTGATCTTGACCACCTGCGCCGGCGCAGTGGCGGTCGGCTCGTTCTCGAAGCGGATGACGTAATCGAGCGGCAGGTCGGCGCGCACGAACTTCTGCGGCCCGAAGCCGTCGGGGCCGAGGATGTCGTTCGGGTCGCTCGAGACGCGCACCGGCACGCTGCGGACGGCGTCTTCGGGGAAGTCCGGGTCGTCGAGCGTGCCGTCGCATTCCTTCTCGGCCACCGCCAGGCAGCGGTAGTACTTCTTGAGATGGAAGAAGGCCTTGCCGACGCTGACGGCGTAGTTGCTGCGGGTCTGCTGGTACGTCTCCTCAGCGCCGATGAGGTTCTTCACCACGTCGCGCAGCAGCTGGAACTTCAGCTGCGCGATCAGGTCGGGGCCGCCGACGAGGAACCCGTAGATGTCGCCCAGGCCGCCGATCGCGCCGATCTTCGCCCCGCCCTTGGCCAGCACGCCCAGGACGTTGGTGAACAGCTGATTGAGCTGCACGACGATGTTG
>DASVSS010000392.1:0-2215 GCA_036387945.1 Tepidisphaeraceae bacterium
TTGCCGGTCGGCTCGTCGGCGAACAGAAGCCGCGGCTTGTTCATCAGCGCCCGCGCGATCGCCACGCGCTGCCGCTCGCCGCCGCTGAGCTGCGACGGCCGGTGCCGCAGGCGGTGGCCGAGGCCGAGCGTGGTGAGCAGCTCATTGGCGCGCTCGCGCAGCGCGCCGCGCTCGGCCCGGAACGCGAAACTCCCGCGGCCGACGATCGGCGAGAGCATCGCGTTCTCGAGCACGTCGAGCTCGGGCAGCAGGTGATAGAACTGGAAGACGAACCCGAAGTGCCTGTTGCGCAGCTCCGACAGCCGCGCTGATGCTGGGTCGTGCAACAGGCGCGCCAGCCGCAGCACGCCGCGCGCGGCGCGGGGCGAGCGTTCGAGGTCGGCCTGCATCGACAGCGCGGCGATGTCTTCGCCGTCAACGACGATCGAGCCGCTCTGCGGCGCGTCGAGTCCCGCCAGCACATGCAGCAGCGTGCTTTTGCCCGACCCGGAGCGCCCTTCAATGGCCACGAACTCGCCATCGCCGAGCTGGAAATCGACGCCGCGCAGGACGTGGATGTCGCTCTCGCCCATGCGGAAGTGTCGCTGCAGGTTGAGGCATTCGAGTACGGGCTTCATTCGAACCTCAACGCTTCCACGGGATTCAAATGCCCCGCCCGCACGGCCGGCACGAGCGCCCCCACCACAGCCGACAACACCGCGATCGCCGCGATGACCGCGACCGTGGGCGGGTCGATGTCGTTGGGAATCGTATCGAACGCGTACGTCTCAGGGTTCCAGATCACCAGGCCGAACGTCTGCCCCAGCCAGGTGTGGATCTGGTTGATGTACGTCACCACCAGCGCCGCCAGCACCACGCCCAGGAGCGACCCCACGACCCCGATCGCCAGGCCGTAGGCGACGAAGATGCCGGCCACGCCCTGCGCGGTGGCGCCGACGCTTTTGATGATGCCGATGTCGCGCGTCTTCTCGACCACGATCATGTAGAGGATGCAGAAGATCAGGAACACCGCCACGAGCGAGATCAGCCCGAGCAGGAACGTGACGAGCGATTTTTCGTTCTCGACGGCACTCAGGAACGTCTGCTGCTGCTCTTCCCACCCCTCGACGCGGATCGGCCGCATCGCGCCGGGCTCGTACTTGGCGTCGATCGCTTCGGCGAGCGGGCGGACTTTGTTCATCACGGCGGCACGGTCGGCGTCGGGATGGAGGCGAATCTGCACTTCCGAGCACCGCGCCGGGACGGTCACCTTTTTGCCGGTGTCGGTTTCGGTGTAGGTGGTGGCCGTCATCTCCAAGTCCCGTTGCAGCACGTCGAAGGGCACATACGCGCTGACGGCGTCGATCTGGTACAGCTGCGACCGCGAGGCGTCGACGATCCAGTACGCCGTCGCCGACGGCGTCGTGCGCGTGAGGCTGGTGGTGTCCGACGCGATCGGGATCACTTCCAGGCGCACCCAGTTTTCGTACAGCGTGGCGGGGAAGGTGATCTTGTTGTCGCGGTCCTTTTTCCCGCCCGCCAGCGGGCTGCCGAGGATCATGCCCGGCCAGTCGCGCGCCTTGTCCCCCTCGCGGTGGAGCAGTTCGTACGGCATGCCCGGCACGAGGTCGAAGGACGGCCGGGTCGTCAGCTTTTCGCCGCGCGAAAGCGGTTCCTGGTGCTGCCGCCAGAGCGATTTGCCGAAGGCGTTAAAGTCGGGGAAGTTTTTCAGGTCGATTCCCGTCACCTGCACCGGCTCGGGCGTGCGGCCGTTGAAGACGGCCAGGCCGACGGATCGGATGAGCGGCATCGCCTGATCGACTTCGGGCATCGCACGGACGCCGGCGAGCAGTTCCTCATACCCCGTGATGCCGGTGAACGAGCGGTAGACGACGATGTCGCCGCTCATGCCGCGGAAGGCACTGCGGAAGTTCGCCAGCCACCCGCCCATCACGCTGATGACGATGATGACAAGGGCCGTGCACAGCATGACGGCCGTCAGGCTCACCCACGCGATGCGGCGCTTGTAAAGATACCGATTGACAAGCTTGCGCACGATCGCCGGCCCGAGCAAGTACTGATACGCTGCGAACAACGCGAGCAAGCCGAGCAGGCCGAGGGCGGCGTAGAGGGAGATTTGGAGGGCGTTGACCGCGTTCAAATGAAATCCACTCTTCCCGGAATGCAATCACAGTGGCGTGGGCGTCCCGCCCGCGTTCGCCGTGCAACGGCGAGT
>DASVSS010000393.1:0-18228 GCA_036387945.1 Tepidisphaeraceae bacterium
TTGCCGGAAAATCCGCGGCCGAAGTCTTCGGCTCACCTGACGACATGAAGCTGCGATCCTGCGCCACGCTGTTTGCCCACGTTTCGCCGGCGGGGTCGGTCTTCGAACGGCTGCTCATGAAGTACTTCAACGGCGAGCGCGATCCCGCCACACTGCGCGTCGTCAACGCGTGACGAAAATGAAGCCTCAGTCCGCGTTTCCATATATATCTGGCTTAAGGCGTCCGCACGCTGTGCCTGGGGCATGGCGCGACACTCGTATTTGCCGCGGCGCAGCTGGGGACATCCGAGGGCGCGAACCCGGACGGAAGCCCGTACCAAGAAACCCGGGCCGCCGCCATATTGAGACGGCTGCATGGAACGCGTATCGATCGCACTGTCCTGACCGGCCGGGGTACCTTTAACCGGTCGTGTCGACCGAGGAAGCGCTGCGCTAATTTCGACTCTTTGACACGACATCCGTGCGCAATCTCTGCGGGTTTTGTCGTCGCGAGTCAGGAAAAGACGCAGCGCGCAGAACGGGCCCGCCGCTTATGATGTAAGACGATGTCAACGCCCACCAATACCGCCATGGGGATCGCCGGCAGCTCGTACGTTCGCACGACCAAGTGCATGCTTGATCTGACGAAAGTGATGATGGTGGAATGCTTGCCCGCTGCGGTCGTGGTGTACCTCGTCGGCGCCGACCCCATGACCCTCGACGACCCCGCGGATATTGCCGTTGTCCGGCAAGTGCTGGAAGTGGCTAGGACCACGCCGCCGGCCGAGACGAGCTGGGCCTGACGGTCGCGTGCTTCGTCAGCGCGACGCAATGCGTTGCATCGCGGGCCGCGGGGAACCAGTCGAGCTCTTCTGAACACTGCCGGGCGCGTGCGATACTGTATTACGAACGCGTCGCAAACGATCCCTCGCCGGTACGGCGTATGGCTTGGCTAGACCATTCGATTGTGAATCCAGCTGAACTTGCGCGCCGGCTGCTTCGAGACTTCCTCCGTCACCATCTCGGCGAGGGATTCCAACCGGTCGGCCTGCACGCAGAGCCATTCCTGGGCGGCAGCGGCCTTGCCGGTGACGGCGAGGCTCGGCACCTTCCAAGTCGCCACGAGGTGGCGCACGATGCCGGCGTAATCGTGGACGGTGTACACGTTCATCCGCTGGGCGACGGCGGCGAAATGATCAAAAAGGCCCGGGTCTTGTCCGTCGAACATCAGGCGGCCCGGCATCGAGATGATGCGGCGCATCATGTCGCGGAACACGATCAGGCCGCGGTCGGGATCGCGCTCCATCACCTCGCCCATCATGCGCGTGTAAAACGATTCGTGGCGGGATTCGTCGCCGGCGATGCGCTTGCAGATTTTGCCGAGGTGCTCATCACCCCCGCGCGCCGCGATCCGGCCGACATTCATGTGCGAGATCTTCGTCGCCCGCTCCTGGAAGGCCGTGTACACCAGCCCGGCGTACGGATTCGGGTGGGCCTTGGGATTGAAGCCGTTGGCGATGAGGTGGTGCACCGTCACCTCGACCGCCCGCATGTCCACCCGCCCGGTGAGACGCAGGTAGGCGTTGAGCAGGTCGCCGTGGCGGTTTTCTTCCGACGTCCAGCCGCGCAGCCATTTCGCCCACGGATCGGGCGACGTGCCCGTCGGATCGTCGGCAAGGAGGTTCAACGACACCGAGTAATTCGGCAGCGCCTCTTCGGTCACCATGTCGCCGACGAGGACGACGAGCACCTCGTCGCTGAGGTCCATCGACGGCCCGCGGAATGCTTCGAGCTGCTCGCGCCAGTCGGGGGCGGTGAGGTCGGGCAGGAAATCGGTCGGCTGCCAGGCGTCTGCGATTTGCGTCAGCAAATGCAGGTTGTCGCCGACGAAACCGGACATGCCGCGCAGCAGTTCTAACTGCGGTTCAATGAGTGCTGCATCTTCTTTTCGGCCCATGCCGAAGCATACGTCAATCGGCGTGTCGGCGTCTACTGCCGATTGCGTCCGAGGCGGTGAAAATGCTGCCCGCCGTATTGCGCCGCCATGTCACCACGCGACGCGCTGCGGCGTCCACGTCGGGCCGGTGACTTTGAACTGCCCGCCGTCGAACAGCAGCGGCTCGATCCCGAGCTGCGGCAAGGAATCTTCATACTCCACGACCGGCCCGGTCGTGATCGGGCGCGTGCCTTCGCGGAAGTAGTGGCAGCAGATCCAACTCCGACGGTCGGGTCCTTCGAAGACCGAGCAATGGCCGACTTCGACGTACGGGTCGTCGGTGTCGGTGAAGATGACGTGGTCGTAGCCGCCTTTCTTCATCTGCTGCTCGCGGTAGCGGCGTTTGCGCGTGCCGAAAATGGGGCTGTTGGGCATGAGGGTCCACGGGCCCAGCGGCGTCGGGGCCGAGAGCACGCCGGTATCGTAGCCGCGCGTCCATGCTGAGAAGAACATGTAATACGTCGCCCCGGCGCGGATGACGAACGGCCCTTCGATGCCGCCGATCATCCAGTCGGGCGTGCCGGGGTCGCGCGGCGAGCGAATTCGCTCGAGATCGTCCCGGTCCACGAGCCGGCCGGCGGCGAGGTCGATCTCCGACTGCCATAGGCCCCCGCCGCTGCAGTAGACGTAGGAGTGTCCGTTTTCGTCCGTGAAGAGCGAGGCGTCGTTCTTGAACGGTTTGCCGATCGGTGCGTCGCGCGTGACGAGCTTGTACGGCCCCGTCACTGCGTCGGACACCAGCAGCACAATCCCATGCCCGTGCGGGCGCGATCCGGGCGCTTCGCCGTCGTTGCCGCTGTTGACTGTGAGCCAGAACTTTCCGCCGGTGGAGTGAATCTCCGGAGCCCAGAACCGCCCTTTGTAAAAGCAATCGTTCGGCAGGGTAGCGGCGTCGATCAGCCAACTGTGATGCGCCCAGTTCAGAAGATCCTTCGAAGCGAGCAGTCGCACGCCCGGGTTGGGGCCTTTCCAGATCGGCGCGGACGTGCCAGTCATGTACCAGGTGTCGCCGACCTTGATGATCTGGTGGTCGCGCATGCTCAGCGCCGGGTCGCTGGTGATCGGATTCGTGTAGATAAACTCCGGCACGGCGGGCAACCTTTCAGGTCTGTTCGTCACCGTAGCCCATGGGGTGGGCCTCGCCCGCGCCACGCTAACCGCAGAAGTGCCTGGCGGGCGAGACGCCCGCCCCACGATTTCGATCCGGCGACGGCATGGCCGCACGAACGTGAGAACCGCGGCTTACTCGACGGCGATCTCCCACAGCGATGCGTCGCCGGGCTTCACGTCCGCGGCGAAGTTGACGCGCATGAACCGCCACGACCCGCTGACGTCGACGTTGATCGGCGATCCGCTTGCGCCCTTGTCAGATAGGTCCGCCAGAGTCGTCCAATCGTTGCCGTCGACCGAGCCGGCGACGGAGAAGCGGTAGGCCCGGGTGGCGTACTCGGGGCGGAGAACGCAGCGGCGGACGGCGGTGGGTTTGCCGAGGTCGATTTGCAACCAATGGTGGCCTGCGGCGTCGGGGGCGGGCATCCAGCGCGTGAAGTAGTTGGCGTCGATCGCCCGGCCCGCCGACCAGGTGGTCGTGGCCTCGGACGACGCGGAGGCCGCGACCGGCGTCAGCTTTGTCGCTGCCGCCGACGCCGGTTTAGCCGTGGCGACGACGGCCTGCAGCCGGGCGGCGCCGTCAAGGGTGGGGACGACGGGGAGAATCCACCCGTCCGGCGAGAACTGCAGCCGGTCGATGCACGTTTGCCGCAGCGTGCCCTTCGTCCGCGGCAGCGAGGCAAGGTGGTAGACGATGTACGATTCGCCGCCGTAATCGAACATCGCGTGATGGCCCGGGCTGACGACGCCGGCGGCTTTGTCGGTCGTGAGGATCGGGCTGTTCTGCCCTTCAACGAATTTGCCCAGCGGGCTGTCGCCGACGGCGTAGTGCACGCGGTAGGTGTCGACGGTCGTGTTGCCCTGCGAATACATCAGATAGTACTTGCCACCGCGCTTCATCATCACGGGGCCTTCGAAGTAATTCGAAGGCGTGATCTCGGTTACCTCTGAATCGAACGTCGTCATGTCCGGCTTCAGCCGCACGGCCCAGCACTTGCCGTTCTTGTAGCCCCAGCCCGAACCCCAATACAGGTACGGCGTGCCGTCGGTGTCGATGAACGCCTCGGCGTCGATCATGTGAAAGCCCGGGCGGTAGTTGCGCCCGATGAGCGGCTCCTGCTTGCCCAAGGCGTTCTCCCACGGTCCCAGCGGGTGATCGGCCTTGCCGACCCACACCTCGCTGCCGACGGAGACGTACATGTAGAACTTCCCGTCGCCGCCACGCACGACCGACGGCGCCCACACCTTCGATCCGCCCGACGTCGGGCTCGTGCACGCCTTTTTCGTAGGCCAGTTGAGTTCGCGGAACGTCCAGTTCTTGAAATCGGCCGACTCCCAGCAGCCGAGCGTGTCCGCGCCCCAGGGGTCGATCGTCGCGTACGCGATGAACCGATCCTCAAAGGCCAGCACGCACGGATCGGCAAAATAGCCCGGCAGGAGGGGGTTGCTCGCCCCCGCGACCGCCCGGGCGTGCGGTAGCGTCTCGTCCGCGGCCAGCGCCCTGGCGCCAAGAGCGGCCACGACTACGAGGACTAGGATCATCAGGAACGGGCGGGTCAACATTTTGTAGATCCTTTGAAATCGAGCGCATTCGTATGCGAGCGCCTCACGGCTTCAGGCCGAACGGCTCGTCACTGACATACACGCGGTAATCCTTCACCCGGCCCGGCTGCCCGGCGTCGCCGCTGCGCGGTAGGTAGCGGATGCCGCCGACCGTTTGCGATGCGCCAAGATCCAACACAATGCGGTGCGGAAGCCCAGGGCTCGACGTGCCGCTGTACTGCGAGTGCCAGATCGAATTCGGCTGGCCGTCCAGCACGTTCTGTGCGTCGCCGGCCTCGGCGGTGAGTTCCTCACTGTCGACCCAGACGATCTTCCAGTCCGATTTCACCAGCACCGCGCCCGTGGCGTCGGTCAGATCGAGTTCGGCAACGGTCGTCAGCCCCTTGTCATCGTGAGCGCCCGTCGCCTCGAAGCAGACGTACCGTCCCGCGACCGGGCTGGCGAAGCGCGCTTCCTGCCATTGAACTTCGTTGGTGAACGCGCCCGTGTGCGCCGCTGACGAAGGCGCCGCAGCGAACGCGCCGCCGGCGCGGGGACGACGGGCGAAGTCCAGCTCCGGCCGCAACTCGTCAAGGATCGGCTTGGTCAGGCCCGCGAGCGTTGGCCGCTCCGCGGCGAGGAGATCGAGCACTACGACTTCGTTGCGGCCCTTACGGAGCCACGGGCCAGGGCAGTACATCGTCTGCGTCGGGCCGATATTCCAGAAGCGCCCGAGATTGTGCCCGTTGACCCACAACACGCCTTTGCCCAGGCCGCGCACGTCGAGGAACGTGTCGCCAACTTCGGCGAGGTCGAACCCGCCGCGCCAGAACGCTGCCCCTTTCGGCGGCGCGGCGCTGAACGACAGCGACGCGCGTTGCTTCTCATCCAGGGGCAAGGGGAAAATCTCCCAGTCCAGCAGGTCTTGTGCCGCGCCGTTGGCGATGAGTTGCACCGGTGCGATCAACCCCTTGCGATCGAAGACTTCCCTGCCGAAGTTCACTCGGCCGACGCTTTCGATCAGGATGTCCAGCCGCGCCGGCGCCGAGCGGGCCGGGAGATCAATGCGGTAGCGCCGCCCGCGGCGGTCCATCACGCCGACGGGCTCGCCGTCGACGAACGCCCAGCCGAAATCGTGGACGCCCTTGGCCGCCAGCGTCGCCGCCGGGCCGGCGGGCAGCGTCGTTCGGTAAACGGTGCAGCCGCGGCTGTGGTCGTAGAACTCGATCGATCGCGGCGATCGGTCTTTCAGCGGCGTGGGCAGATTTGCCATCACCGCCGCCGATTCCGTCAATTGGAATGGCGGGATGGCGATCACGGGATTCGGCGGCGGCGCGTCGGGAATGGTCTCCCCGGGCAACAGGTGCTTGGCGAACAGCTCGCGCGAGGCTTCGAATTTCGGCGTCACCCAGCCGGCTTCGCTCACCGGCGCGTCGTAGTCGTAGCTGGTGGTGTCGGGGCGGAACGGTCGGTCCGCCCCGGACCAGAGGCCGAACGTCGTCCCGCCGTGGGCCATGTAGATGCTGAACGACATATTGTTCTGCATCATGTACTCGATGTCGCCGAGATAGCGTTTCACGTCCCCCGTGCGGTGCCGCCCGCCCCACTGGTCGAACCACGCGGGGTAGTACTCGCCGTTCATCAGCGGGCCGGTTTTCTGAAACTTGCGCAACGTCTCGAACGCATTCTTCGCGGCCCCGGGGCCGAAGTTGACGACCTGGAATAAGTCGTCGCGATACCCGTTGCGGATCGCGCCGGCGGGATTACAGGCGAACAACGGCACTTCGAATCCGCCGTCGATCAGCGCCTGGCGCAACGCGCCCATGTATGCGGCGTCGCGGCCGAACGAGCCGTACTCGTTCTCCACCTGCACCATCAGCAGCGGCCCACCGCGCGTCACCTGCAACGGCGCAAGGACCCGGCCGACTTCCTTCAGATACCGCGTGGCGGGCTCAAGATATTTCGGGTCGGTCGTGCGCAGTTGCAGGCCGTCGTTTTTCAACAGCCACCACGGCAGCCCGCCCATCTCCCACTCGGCGCAGGAGTACGGCCCCGGGCGAAGCATCACCCAGAGCCCTTCCTGCTGCGCGAGGCGGCAGAACTCGGCGGCGTCGGCCATGCCCGTCCAGTCGTAGCGGCCTTCTTCCCATTCGTGCAGGTTCCAGAACAGGTAGACGCACACGGTGTTGAGCCCCATCGCGCGGAGCATCTTCAGCCGGTGTTGCCAGTACTCGCGCGGCACGCGCGCGAAGTGGATCTCGCCGCAGCGGATTTGCAGCCGCTTTCCATCGAGCAGGAAATCATTTTCGCCGATGGTGAACGTCCGCGCCGGCCCCGCAGCGACGGCCGCCGGCGGCCCGGCGGTCAGCCCGGCGACGCACGCCGCTGCGGCGCAGAGTCCGGCAAGAAATCGTTTCGCTCGGTCGGTCATTTTCATCGCATCGTCCTCACGACAGTAAGCCTTGTACGTATCCGCTTGCCTAACCTAGCCGGGGCGGAGCAGGGCTGCCAGATCACGCCCGGAACATTCGCCCGCCGGCCCGCGGCGACTATCCCATTGCCGGGCACTTTGCTGTACCCTTTGCCGAGTATCGCCCGGGACCGAAGACGTGATGGACATTCCGACCGAACCGATCGGCAGCATTCCCCGGCCGCTGGACCTCGTTGAGGCCCTTGCGACCGCCGGTGACGGCGCGGATCCCGCGCTCGACGCGCTGTACGAAGAGGCGATCCGTGACACGGTCGAGCGCTTCGAGGCGACCGGCTCTCCGGTCATCACCGATGGCGAGCAGCGCAAGTATCACAACTTCTGGACGTACTGCGTGCACGGCCTGCCGAACACCGCGCCAGACGGGTTCAGGATTCCCTTCGCCGCCGGCCACACGCGTCGCATGCCGCGCCTTACCGCCGGGCCGTTTCGCTACAAGCGCCGCGCCGATGCCTACCTCGACGTGGCCCACCGCTTTGCCAGTGTGCCGGTGAAGCAGGCGGTGATCTCGCCGTCGGCGCTGAGCCTGATGTACCCGCCGGAGCCGATCCCCGGCTACCCCCGCGAGCAGTTCATCGATGACCTGCTCGCCGAGCACGAGACCGAGATTCGCACCTGCCTGGCCAAGGGCGCTCACAAGGTGCAGGTCGATTTCACTGAGGGCCGGCTGGCGATCAAGATCGACCCGACAGGGAAGCTGCTCACGAGCTTCATCGACCTGAACAACCTCGCGTTGTCGCGCTTCTCTGCCGAGGATCGGCAGCGGATCGGCGTGCACACCTGCCCCGGCGGCGACCGCGACTCGACCCACAGCGCCGACGTCGATTACGCCGAGCTTCTGCCGAGTTTGTTTGAGTTGAAGGTCGGCCATTTTTACGTCTCCCTCGCCGGCGAGCGCGACCGGGTGCGCGTGCTCAAGATCATTCAGCGGCTCATCAAGCCGGGTCAGCGCGTGTTCGTCGGCGTCGTCTCGCCGATCGACCCCCACATCGACACGCCCGAGGAAGTACGGGATCGCGTGCTCGAAGCGGCGGCTTACATCCCGCCCGAGCAGCTTGGCACGACCGACGACTGCGGCTTCGCGCCCTTCTGCGACGACGTGACCACCACACGCGACACGGCCTTCGCCAAGATACGGGCCCGTGTGATCGGCACGGAAATGGCGGCCACAATCATCGGAGGGAAGTAGTATTGCCCGCTGAAGAATCACGCACCGATGACGAAGACACGCAGCTCCGTTCTGTGGCCATCCAAAACGCCCAGAGCATCCTCTCGGCACGCCAGCGGGCCGACGAAAGGCTTTTGCGCGCCAAGGACGAGCTTGAGCAGAAATCGGTCGAGCTTGCGGCGTCGCTGGCGATGATGCGGGCGACGCTCGAAGCGACGACGGACGGCATTCTCGTGACCGACAGCGCCGGCCGGGTAAAAGGGTACAACCAGCGGCTGTTGCAGATGTGGCGATTGCCCGAAGCGTCGGTGCATGAAGGCGAGCACCGCCAGGTGCTCGAAGCGTGCAGTGCCGGGTTCGCCGACCCCGAGGTTTTCGTGCGCCGCGCTGAAGAAATCCACGGCGGCGCATTGCCCGAAAGCTTCGACGTGCTGCGACTCACCGACGGGCGCGTCTTTGAGCGGTCCTCGCAGATCCAGTTCGTCGAGCAGCGCATCGCGGGGCGGGTGTGGAGCTTCCGCGACATCACCGACCGCAGACGCGTCGAAGAGGCGCTGCGCGAGGAGACGCGCGTGCTGGAGCTGCTGAACACCACAGGCTCGGCCATCGCGTCGCAGCTCGATCTTCAGCAGCTCGTGCAGGCCGTGACCGACTCGGCGACACAGCTCAGCGGCGCGCAGTTCGGGGCGTTTTTCTACAACACGCAGGACGAGAACGGCGACGCACTGCTGCTCTACACCCTCTCGGGCGCGCCGCGCGAGGCCTTTGACAAGTTCGGCCATCCGCGCGCCACGCCCTTGTTCGGCCCGACCTTCCGCGGCGAGCCGGTCATCCGCTGCGACGACGTGCTGGCCGACCCGCGGTACGGGAAGATGAAGCCCACCGGCGGCATGCCGCCGAACCACTTGCCGGTGCGCAGCTACCTCGCCGTCTCGGTCGTCTCGCGCACGGGCGAGGTGATCGGCGGGCTGTTTTTCGGGCACCCCGAGTGCGGCGTCTTCACCGAGCGCACCGAGCGCGTGATCGTCGGCGTCGCGGCGCAGACCGCGGTCGCGATCGACAACGCCCGGCTGTACGAAAGGGCCAAGCGCGCCACCGCCGAGCGCGAGCGGTTGCTCGAAGCCGAGCGCTACGCCCGCGCCGAGGCCGAGCGCGTCAGCCGCCTGAAGGACGAGTTTCTCGCCACGCTCAGCCACGAGCTGCGCACGCCGCTCAATGCCGTGCTCGGGTGGTCGCAGATCATCAAGCAGCCCGGCGTCAGCTCCACCGATGTGTCGCAAGGGCTGGAAGTGATCGAGCGCAACGCGCGGGCCCAGGCGCAGATCATCGAAGACCTGCTGGACATGAGCCGCATCATCAGCGGCAAAGTACGCCTGGACGTGCAACGGCTGGATTTGTCGGCGATCGTCGCCGCGGCCATCGAAACCGCCCGCCCCACCGCCGAAGCCAAGGGCATACGACTGCTCTCGGTGATCGACCCGTTGCCCGGCGCGCCCGTCGGCGGTGACGCCAACCGCCTGCAGCAGGTGCTGTGGAACCTGCTGAGCAACGCCATCAAGTTCACTCCCAAGGGCGGCCGCGTGCAGGTGCTGCTGGAGCGGGTGAACTCGCACGTGGAGATCAGCGTGATCGACACCGGCGAAGGCATGAAGCCGGAGTTTCTGCCGTTCGTGTTCGACCGCTTCCGCCAGGCCGACGCCAGCACGACCCGCCGCCACGGCGGGCTCGGGCTGGGCCTGTCGATCGTGAAGCAGCTCGTCGAACTGCACGGCGGCACGGTCGTGGTCAAAAGCGAAGGCCCGGGCAAAGGCACGACCTTCGTCGTCACGCTGCCGATCGTAAGCGTCCACCAGGCTGGGAGCGAAACCGACGACCGCCGCCACCCGCGCGTCGCACAGCAGCACGTCGGGATTGCCGATTCCTGCCTTGAAGTCGACGGGCTGCGCGTGCTGGTCGTCGACGACGAGCCGGACGCACGCAATCTCGTGAAGCGTGTGCTCGAAGACTGTCATGCCGTGGTCACCGCGACGGGTTCGGTGGATGAGGCCGTGCGGCTGGTCGAGAGCGAACGATTCGACGTGCTCGTCAGCGACATCGGCATGCCCGGGCAGGACGGTTACGCGCTCATCCGCCGCGTGCGGGCCTTGCCGGCCGCTGGCGGGGGTAGGATTCCGGGCATCGCGCTCACGGCGTACGCGCGGGCCGACGACCGCGTGAAGGCCATTGCCGCCGGCTTTGTCATGCACCTGGCAAAGCCGATCGAGCCTGCCGAGTTGGTGACCATGGTCGCCGCCGCAGCCGGCCGCGCCGGGCGGCCGGCGGACGAGCCCAGGAACTAGGCGCCGGCGGGCTTGAGGCGGACGAACCGCTTGTTGCCCAGTTGCAGCACGCGCGGGCTGCTGATCTCGAGTTGCTGCTTCGGGTCGGCGCACTTTTCGCCGTCGAGCTTCACTGCCCCTTCGCGGATTTTCCGGGTCGCTTCACTGTTGCTGCTGACGAACCCCGCCGCCACGAGCAGCCCCACGATGCCGTGGCCGCCGGCGGCGACTTGCATCGTGGGCAGGTCGCTCGGCACGCCGCCGTGCGTGGCGGCGAAGAAGTCCGCCTCGGCGCCATCGGCGGCCGTGGCGTCGTGCAGCCAGGTGATGAGCGTTTTGGCGAGCTTCACCTTCGCGTCGCGCGGCTTCTCGGCGATCAATCCCTCGAACGCATCGGGCGGCAGGTCCGTCAGCAGCGTGAAGTAGCTGCCCAGCAGCCCGTCCGGCAGCGACATGATCTTGCCGAACATCCCGCCCGGCCCGCCGGGCGGGTCGGTCACCCCGACATAGTTGCCCAGCGACTTGCTCATCTTTTTCACGCCGTCGGTGCCCACCAGCAACGGTGTGACGATCACGCACTGTCCCTCGCCGCCTTCGTCCTTCTGAAACTCGCGGCCCACAAGGTTGTTGAACAGCTGATCGCTCCCGCCCATCTCCACGTCGGCGTCGATCGCAACGCTGTCCCAGCCCTGCAGCAGCGGGTAAAGAATCTCGTGCAAACGGATGTCGACGCCCTCGGCGTACCGCTTGGCGAAATCGTCGCGCGTGAGGACCTGCGCCACGCTCTTGCGGGCCGCGAGTTTGATGACGTCGACGAGCCCCATCTTCCCGAGCCATTCGCCGTTGTAGCGCACCTCGAGGTAATCGGGGCCGGTCATCAGGATCTTGCCGACCTGCGCGACGTACGTGCGGGCGTTGGCGTCGATCTCTTCGCCGCTGAGCACCTTGCGCGTCTGGTTACGGCCGGTCGGGTCGCCGACGCGGGCGGTGTAGTCGCCAATGATGAGTACCGCCTTGTGCCCCATTTCCTGGAAATGCCGCACGACCTTCAGCGGCACGCAGTGCCCGAGTGTTACGTCCGGGGCGGTCGGGTCCATGCCCAGTTTCACGCGCAGCGGCTTGCCGGCCGCGGCGCTGCGGGCGAGTTTTTTGCGCAGCTCGTCTTCGCTGATGATCCGCTCGCAGCGGCGGTGGAGGGCGGTGATCTGCTGGTCTATGGAAGCGGACATCGTCGGGCGATTGTAGCGCCGCGGGCGGCGCTCGCAATGCCGGGCACACCGCATCACCCCACCCATGCCCGCGCGATCGACAGCGCATTGAACGCCGCATGGATGGCGACCGCGCACCACAGGTTGCCCGTAAACCAGTACGTCACCCCAAGGCAGACCGAGAGCACGAACATCGCCGGCTGCGTGGACGCGTGATGGACGACGGCGAAGAGCAGGCTCGATCCCGCGATCGCCACCGCGGCCCGCGCCGTGGCCCGGTGGATGACCGTCTGCAGCAGTCCCCGGAAAAGCAGCTCTTCGAACAGCGGCGTGACCGCCACCGCGGCCACGGTGATGGCCGCGCGCGTGAACTGCCCCGGGTCGTCGCGCATCACGCGCAGCAAGTCGTGCTGCGCGGGGTAACGGTATTGCAGCGCCGACCAGACCACTTCCGACAAGTGCCACGCGCCGTACGTCGCGGGTATCGCCACCGCCGCCGCGGCGACTGCGACGGCCGCGCCTCGAGCGGTCGGCCGTGTGAACCCGATCTCCGCGGCCAGCCGCGTGCCGCGCAGGGGCGATAGCCCGAACGCCAACCCCGCCGCCGGCGCCGCAAGCGCCACGACCGCCAATTGCACCGGCGTGGCCGACGCGGCGTTCCCCGCGCCGGCGGGCGGAAGAAAGAGCAGCGCGACCAGCAACTGCGTCACCAGCCACGCCGCCAGCGCCGCTACCAGGGCCAGCCCCAAAGTCGGCGACGGCGGCCGCAGCCGCACGCGATGCCCCGTCGCCGCCAGCGGCATTATCGCCAACAGCCCGACGCCGGCGCAGATCAACAGCATCGCCGCGGTCGTATGAGGGGTTGTGAGGACCGCGATTGACAAGGCCCGGCCTACTCCTAAAGTTCGCGGCGTAGTCTACCGTCCGGCGTCGATGCACACATTCCTAGACAAAATCCTCGCCACCAAGAAGATGGAAGTCGCCGAGCGTTCGCTTCTGCGGCCGGCCGATGAGTTGCAGCGCGCCTGCCGCGACGCTCCCCCGCCGCGCAACTTCTTCCAGGCCCTGGCGCACCCGCCCGGCGGCGGCCCGCGGCCCAAGTGCGTGAACGTCATCGCCGAGGTGAAAAAGGCCTCGCCCTCCGCCGGGGTGATCCGCGACGATTTCGATCCCGTCGCCATCGCCCGCATCTACGCCGAGAACGGCGCCGACGCGATCAGCGTGCTCACCGACGAAAAATACTTCCTCGGCTCGCTCGATTACCTCCGCCAGGTCCGCGAGGCCGTCGCCCTGCCGGTGCTGCGGAAGGATTTCATCATCGACGCCTACCAAGTGTACGAGGCCCGCGCCGCCGGCGCGGACGCGATCCTGCTCATCGCCGAATGCCTGGCGACGAACGAATTGATCGATCTGCAGATTCTCGCCACCGAGCTGCGCATGACCGTGCTGATCGAAGTCCACGACATGGAGAACCTCATCCGCGTGCGCGACAGCGTGATCGGCTTCCCCCACCGCAGCTACAGCCTGCTCGGCATCAACAACCGCGACTTGCGCACGTTCAAGACCGACCTCGGCAACACGCTGCGCATGCTCGAGCTTGTCGAAGACCCGTCGGTGCTGGTGAGCGAAAGCGGCATCCACACCGCCGCCGACGTCCGCAAGCTAGCAGCCGCGGGCGTCCGGAGCGTGCTGGTGGGCGAGGGGTTGATGCGCAGCGTCGACATCGGTGCGAAGTTCCGGGAGTTGTTCGCGTAGCGCTTCGCCGCCCGCGGCCCCCGACCTGCACCAGCGGCTGGCTAATGCCCGAGACCCAAACCCCTCGTCGGGTACCCCGGGAGAGGGTAGGGAGAGGGCTTGAGCGTCTAGGCGCTTCATTGCGACGAAGCGACCGTCCGCCCCCTCCCTGCCCTCCCCTGGGTACGGGGGAGGAATCGCAAGCCCGCGTGACGGCGGCGGTGGATTCTTAACTGCCCTTTGCCAACTCCGCGTACAGCACCGCCGCGGTGCGCCGGCCGGCGTTGAAGCAGTCGAGATCGAACTTCTCGTTCGGCGAATGGACGTTGTCGTCGGGAAGCCCAAAGCCGACGAACAGGCACTCGACGCCCAGCTCGCGGCGCAAGGCCGTCACGATCGGGATGCTGCCGCCGCTGCGGACGAGCGTCGCGGGCTTACCGAAGCCCGCTTCGAGCGCGGCCGCGGCGGCGCGCAGGCCGGGATGCCCGGGCGGGACGAGGTACGCCGGAGCGATGCCGTGGTCGAGGAACGTGATCGTCACGCCGCGCGGGGCGCGCTCGCGCATTGCCTGGCAGAATGCGTCGCGCACCTTCACCGGGTCTTGCCCGGCGACCAGGCGGAACGACACTTTCGCACTGGCCTTGGCGGGGATGACGGTCTTGGCCCCCGGCCCGCCGTAGCCGGCGGTGATGCCGTTGACGTCGCAGGTGGGGCGCGCCCAGGTCTGTTCCAACGTGCCAAAGCCCCTCTCGCCGAGCGTGGCGTCGACGCCGAGATCGCGGCGAAAGTCGTCTTCACTGAACGGCAGCGTGCGCCACGCGGCGCGCTCGTCGGGGGTGAGTTCGATCACGTCGTCATAAAAGCCGGGCAAGTTAATCCGGCCGCCGTCGTCGTGCAGCGACGCGAGCAGCATCGCCAGCACGTTCGCCGGGTTAGGCGCCGCGCCGCCGAACAGGCCCGAGTGCAGATCGCGGTTGGGGCCTTTGACGATGATCTCCTGGTACACCAGCCCGCGCGTGCCGACGGTGACCGCCGGATAGCCGCGGGCGAACTGGTTGGTGTCGCTGATGACGCACACGTCGGCGGCCAGCGCGTTCTTGTGGGCGGCGACAAATCGTTCGAGGTGGACCGAGCCGATCTCCTCTTCGCCCTCGATTAAAACGGTCAGGTTCACCGGCAGCCCGCCGTGCGCCTGCCAGGCGAAGATCGCGTCGAGGTGGCAGCAGACCTGGCCCTTGTCGTCGACGGCCCCGCGCGCGTAGGCCGCCTGCGTGCCGGGCGGGGCGTTCTTTTCCACCGCACGGATCGTCATCTCGAACGGCGGCGACTGCCACAGCTCCAGCGGCTCGGGCGGCTGCACGTCGTAGTGGCCGTAGAGCAGGACCGTCGGACGACCGGCGACGTGCTTGTTCTTGGCGACGACGACCGGGTGTCCGCCGGTCTCCATCACGCTCGTTTCCAGCATGGCGAAGCGGAGCTGGTCGGCGACCCAATGCGCGCAGCGCCGGCAGTCGTCCGCCCGATCGGGCTGGGCGCTGACGCTGGGGATCGAGAGAAATTCGCCGAGCATCGCGAGGGCCTGCGCGTCGCGGCCGGCGATGGTGTTGAGGACGTCGTCGAGCATAGAGGCGCCAATGTATCGCGGCGTGGGCGTCCCGCCCACGCCACGGATCACCGGGCGGCGGCGCGCAGACGATCCCCCGCGATCCGCGTCGATTCGTCGTCGACGAGCGTGTCGACGAACGCGCGGTTCTCGGCGTCGCCGATGCGGATGTATTTGCCCGTGCCCTCGGCGACGAGCGTGTCGCCGTCATGCAGGGTGCCTGTCGTGGTGATCAGTCGCCCACGCGAGACGGCCACCGTGGCCGCGATCGCCAGCGGTCGCCCTACCGCGGCGGCCGTGCGGTAGCGCACATTCAGTTCCGCCGCCAGGCAGAACCGCAACCCCGACCACGTCGCGGCCCACACCATCGCCTCGTCGAGCAGCGTCGCCAGGATGCCGCCGTGGATCACGCCGTGGAAACCGATGTGCGTCGCCGCCGGTGCGAACGTGCCGCGAACGACGCCGCTGGCGTCGACGCTGTGTTCGACGCGAAATCCGATCGGGTTGTCGCGTCCGCAGACGAGACACCCGGCCGTGCGAGGGAGGAGGAGCATGACGTAATTCTAGTGCGCTGACGCCCAGGGCGGCACGAATCCCTCCGCCGCGCGAAGGGGGTATGCGCCGACGCACAACTTAATGAAAGCGCCGCACAGTCGGCGGGACCGCGTGACGGCCGCGGCACGGGGCGGCGGGTTACTTGGCGGAAGGTCGCAAGGCGCTTTGTTGTGACGAGGCGTCCGCCCGCCCCCACCTAACCTCCCCCGCAGGGGAGGGACCGGACATCGGCGCTTTGTTGTGATGCCGTATCCACGTCCGCCGTCCACCCCATCTAGCGCATGCAGGCACGACCGGCCGGCGACCGCCCGCGCGGTCGATTGAGCTTTGGCGGTCAATCCGCATAATCACCGGTCCGACTTCACCCCAACCGCGGAGAACCTTATGGCCGGCGCCACCATCACCATGTCCAACGGCACCCTCAACGTGCCCGACGAACCGATCATCCCGTTCATCGAAGGGGACGGCACCGGACGCGATATCTGGCGCGCGAGCGTGCGCGTGTTCGACGCCGCGGTCGAGAAAGCCTACGGCGGGAAGCGCAAGATCGCCTGGATGGAAGTGCTGGCGGGCGAGAAGGCGTTCAACCAGACGAAAAACTGGCTGCCGGACGAGACGGTGGCGGCGTTCAATGACTACCTCGTGGGCATCAAGGGCCCGCTCACCACGCCCGTCGGCGGCGGCATCCGGTCGCTCAATGTCGCGCTGCGGCAGATGCTCGACCTGTACGTCTGCTTGCGCCCGGTGCGGTACTTCACGGGCGTGCCCTCGCCGGTGAAGACGCCGGAAAAAGTGGACATGGTGATCTTCCGAGAGAACACCGAAGACATCTACGCCGGCATCGAGTATGCCGCCGGCACGCCGGAGGCGCAGAAGTTCCTCGACTTCCTGCAACAGACCGATCCGAAGGCGTTCAACAAAATCCGCTTCGGCACGCGCGAGAAGACCGCCGACTACATGAAGGCGACGCAGCAGCAAGGCGAGCCGACGATCAACGTCGGCATCGGCATCAAGCCCGTGAGCTATCAGGGCACCGGCCGGCTCGTATACGCGGCGATCCAGTACGCCATCAAGCACAAGCGCAAGAGTGTGAACCTTGTCCACAAGGGCAACATCATGAAGTTCACCGAAGGCGCTTTCCGCGACTGGGGCTACCAGATCGCCCGGGAAGTGTTCGGCGCCGTCGAGATCGACGGCGGGCCGTGGTGCCGCATCCCCGAAGGCAAGCCCGGCGCGGGCATCGTCATCAAGGATTCGATCGCCGACATCACCCTGCAGCAGGTGCTGACGCGGCCCGAAGAATTTGACGTCATCGCCACCCTCAACCTCAACGGCGATTACCTCAGCGACGCTCTGGCAGCGCAGGTGGGTGGCATCGGCATCGCGCCCGGAGCGAACATCAACTACGTCACCGGCCATGCCATCTTCGAGGCCACCCACGGCACGGCCCCGAAGTACGCCGACCAGGACAAGGTCAACCCCGGCAGCGTGATCCTCAGCGGCGTGATGATGCTCGAGCACCTCGGCTGGCAGGAAGCGGCGGACATGATCGTCAAAGGCCTGGAAAAATCGATCGGGCAGAAGGTCGTCACTTACGACTTCGCCCGGCTGATGACCGGCGCCAAAGAGGTCAAGTGCAGCGCCTTTGGCGACCAGATCATTGCGGGAATGTGAGCATTCCGCGGGCACCTCAACCGTGCTCGCGCCGCGGCAAGGCACAGGCCGACAGAACTTGGCAGGCAGAAAGCGTTCATGCGAATCCACGCGACGTCGATCGTCCTCCTCGTGTTGTGCGCCGAAGCGCAGGCCGCGCCGGACTTGTCGTCGCCGAAGGCGGCGTACCGGAACTACCACCAGGCGCTGCAGGCCGGCGATGTCGAAGCGATCAAGGCCTGCGTCATCGCCGACGAAAAGCGGCTGGGCCTGGTCGTCGCGCAAATCGCTTACAACAAGACCGAGCGACGGTTCCGCGACGCGGTGCTGAAGGCCTTCCCCGCCGCCGACAAGCAGCTTCCCGACCAGGCGGCCCTCACGCTCGCGGCCATCGAGAAGGCGGACGCGAAGATCGAGGCCAACCGCGCCATGCTCCGCACGAGCGTCGACGACGTGCCAGTGGAGCTGGCGAAAGTCGGTGACGCGTGGAAGCTCGATCTCAACACGCTCTACAACGAAGACGACATCGCCAACGTCGCCAAGTTCCGCACGGCCGTGGCCGAAGTGATGGACGGCATGCTGCCCGACATCGCTGGCGGGAAGTTTTCGACTTACGAAGCGATCACGCAGGCGCTGCAATCCCGCGTGTTGATGCGCGCCGCCCTGCCGCAGGAAGACGTTACGACACAACCCGTCGGCACGCAGCCCAGCACCCGGCCGGGCGAACATCAATAGCCGAGTGCCAATGCCGCGTCGGAAGAACGCGGCTTTCTGGTTTCTCCCATCCCGAGGAGGTTAGGTGGGGGCGGCCGCTAACCTGCAATAGCGGCCCGCTGATGCCCTAAAAACAAACCCCTCGCCCGGTACTCCGGGA
>DASVSS010000394.1:0-12581 GCA_036387945.1 Tepidisphaeraceae bacterium
GCGTTCGTTTCCGTGGAAGACAAGATCGACGCGGTGGACGAAATCCTGCGCCCGTGGATCAATGTCGGTCCAGCGCGTCGTGATTCCGGTCCCTCCCCCTCCGGGGGAGGTTAGGTGGGGGCGGGCGGCCGCCTCATCGCAACAAAGCGCAACCACGCTCGGCCCTCTCCCTACCCTCTCCCGGAGTACCGGGCGAGGGGTTTGATTCTCTGGCACCAGCAAGCCGCTGTTGCAGGTGGGGGCCGCCTCGCCTGGCCTCCGCCGCAGGGGAGGGACCAAAGATGCGGCGTTTGGCGGGTTCCTGAACCACCGTGAGTTTCCCCACTGGCACCGCGTCTATAATCCGAGTAGCTTTCGAGCCAGACATGAAAGGACGCGCCTCGATGACTAAACGTACGTTGGCCCTGGCAGTCGCCATCGCCGCAGGAATGACGGTGTACCAGATGAATACTTCGGCCCAACCCGGTGGGAACCCCACCACGGCTCCCGCCGCCCAGGCCGGCGGATTCGCCACGCCGGGCGAGAACGCCAGCTACGGCTTCGGCTATGACATCGGCCGGCAGATGAAAGACAGCAAAGCGCCGATCGATTCGGCCAAGCTGATGCAAGGCCTGCAGGACGCCCTGGCCGACAAGCCCAACCAAGTTCCGCCCGAGGCCTTCCAGGCCGCGGTGATGCAGATCCAGCAGGAAATGGCCGCACGCCAGGAGGCCGACATGGCCCAGGCCGGCGCTAAGGCCGGCGAAGCCGGCACGGCTTACCGCGCCGAGAACGGCAAGAAGACGGGCGTCAAATCCCTGCCCTCGGGCCTGCAGATCGAAACCACCGCCGAAGGCGCGGGCGAAAACCCCAGCGCCGAAGACACCGTCAAAGTGCATTACACCGGCACGCTCATCGACGGCACGAAATTCGACTCCAGCGTCGACCGCGGCGAACCGGCCGAATTCCCCCTCAACGGCGTCATCAAAGGGTGGACCGAAGGCCTTCAACTGCTCAAGCCCGGCGGCAAGGCACGCCTGGTGATCCCCCCGGAACTCGGCTACGGCCCACGCGGCGCCCCGCCGCGCATCCCGCCCAACGCCACGCTCGTGTTCGACGTCGAGCTCATCAGCGTGCAAAAAGCCGCCGGCGGCCCGAGCACGCAGCCGGGCAAGTAAACGCCCGAAGCGGTGTTCCGCGCCTTGGCGTACTGGTCGACGACCTCTGGTCCCCTCTCCCGGTACGCCGGGAGAGGGTTAGGGTGAGGGCTTAAGTTTGTAGGCGATTCAAACGCAATCACGCTCCGGCCCTCACCCTAACCCTCTCCCACGAGTACGCGGGAGAGGGGACCGGATGCGCTGGGCGCAACGGCTCAGTACACGAAACCGTGTCTTAGAATCCGGCGACCTGGCTTGCGAGTAAGACACCACGGAAGCGTCGGCGTGCATCATCCGCGTCGACGAAGCGCCGCTATAGTCGATTCCCATGCCCCCGCCTGCCGCGCGATCCTCGCCCCACAAACCCACCCCTGCCGAGTTGCTGGCCGCGGCGGATAAGACGATCGCCGATCTCATCGCCCCGGATTTGCGGGTGCTGTTCTGCGGGATCAACCCTGGCCTCTACTCCGGCGCCACGGGCCATCATTTCGCCCGCCCGGGCAACCGCTTCTGGCCCGCCCTGCATGCCGGCGGGTTTACGCCGCGACTGGTGCATCCGTGGGAAGAATCCGAGCTGCTCGCCTACGGCTTGGGCATCACCAACTTCGTCACCCGCACGACCGCCACCGCCGCGGAGTTGTCCGACGACGAGCTGCGCCGCGGCGCAAAAGATCTCGAAGAAAAAATCCTCCGCTACCGCCCGCGCGTCCTGGCCGTGCTCGGCGTCGGCGCCTACCGCACCGGCTTTGCCCGCAAGACCGCCAAGCTCGGCCCCCAGCCCGACACCATCGGCGACACGCGCCTATGGATCCTGCCCAACCCCAGCGGCCTCAACGCCCACTACACGCCCAAAGCCCTCGGCGCGTTGTTCCGCGAATTGCACGACGCAATCCGCGTCGACGCCCAAAAGTAATCCACCCGGCCTTGCCGCTTCAGCGGCAAGGTTCCTCACATCCCCCGCAGAAAGCATCCCGGCTACTTCGCCCCTCGATTCACCGTCCCCGGCGACAGGTAAATCCGCCGCAAATCCTCGACGCTCATCTTGTCCGGCCCCTGCTTGCCGTCCCACGACATGAAGTACGCGTACCGCACGCCCGCGCGGTGCATGGCCTCGACGTCCGGCACGCCGCCGAACTCGCTTAGCGCCACGACTTTTCGCCCGCCGTAGCGGGCCTGGATCGCTTCCCACGTCGCGCTCAGCGGGTCGCGCACGTCCGGCGGGTAGGCGTCGACGCCGATCATGTCGAACTGGTCGTCCGGCGGGTACCAGTCCATGCGCGCTGTCCCGGTGTACATCCAGATGAGGTTGTTGAGCTTGTGATGATTCGTCAGCCGGTCGTACATGAGGGCCCACAACTGCTTGAACGCATCGGGGCCTTTGGCGCCCCACCAGAACCACCCGCCGTCGGCCTCGTGCAGCGGCCGCCACAGCACGGGCGTGCCGGCGGCGTCGAGCTTTTTCAATTCGCCGGCCATCACGTCGATGTCGCGTAGCAGCAGGCCGTACGCTTCGCCCTTCGGATCGGCCAGGGCGGCGGCGACGTCGAACGTCGTCGCTTCGGTGTAGAAACCGCGGTACCAGCTCGCGTCGACGGTCTTGTTGTTCACGCGGTGCTGGCGCTGGTCGATCAGGCCCGACGGCGCGTTCCAGTGCCACATCACCACGACGACGTACCCCGCCGCGGCGTCTTCGATCCACCGCTCGACCGTGCCCGCGGGCTTGGCGCCGCGCGCTACGCGCGACGGCGAATACTCGATCAGATCGCCGCCCATGATCGCCGGCCACACGCCCGTGCGGTCGAAGACTTTCTGCGCCTCGCGTCGGCCCTGCACGCCCGAGAGCATGCCCCCGCCGTAGCCGTCGACGAGCTTGCGCATCAGCCTCTTCGCCGGCTCGCCCGCGGCGGGATTGACGAGCGTGGCGGGAGGTTTTTTGAGCGTCGACGGTTCGGTGGGGATCAGTTCCATGCGATCGATATCGTACGCGCCCCATCCCTTGCGCAGCTCGACCACGTTCTCGCCGGGCCGCAGCTCGATCTTGCCGCTCGTGTGCGTGGCGAATCGATCACCGCTGGGCTGGAAGAAGTCTTCACGCCCGACGCCGTTGACGTGGAGGTTGAACCCCTTGATCTGCTGGGCGCTGTAGCGCACGTCGACCGCGTACAACCCGCCGGCCGCCGACGGGATGCGGAAGATTAGGCGGTCGTCGCCGCCGTCGAACCCGGTGACGTAGCCGTCGCCGGTGAAGCCGGGGCGCGCCGTGGCGTAGAGCGTGCCGTGCGGCTCGGCGTCCTCGGCCTCGAGCACGATCGCCGGCCGCGTCGCCGGTCCGGGCCGCGTCTGCGTCGCCGGCGGCGCGGCGGGCGCGAATCCGGACGCCGTCAGCAGTGCGGCAACGGTCATCCAACGAATGATGCGCTTCTCGATGTTCATGTCATTTTCCTCGGCAATGGGTTGCCCCGACAGCATACCCACAACACGCGGTCTTGATGAATAGCCGTTTCGTCCGCGCTGCGTTTGCAGGCCGGGCTTGGCCTGACAGATCATCGCGCCTTCGTGGCGCGGGTTTCGTCACGGTCCGTCGGACGCCGCCTAGTATGGCATCACCCGGCCGAAGGATTTCATGCGTCTTGCCTTGCTCACCCTCACCCTCACGCTCGCCGCGGCTTCGATGCCGACGGCGCATTGCCACGCGCAGACCGACGCCAAGCACGCACAGGCCGACCCGTGGGAGCCGGCGCCCAAGCGCAACAAGGACGGCGACATCGACGCCGGCTTCCTGAAAACGCACCGTAAATTTCTCGACCGCGCCGACGGCGGCGACGTCGGCCTGCTGCTGCTGGGCGACTCGATCACCGCCGGCTGGGACAGCGCCCGCGACGACTACGACGAGGCCTTCGACGCCCACCGCCCCGCGAACTTCGGCGTCGGCGGCGACCGCACCGAGCACGTCCTGTGGCGCATCGCCAACGGCGAGCTCGACCACATCCGGCCCCGGGTCGTGATGCTGATGATCGGCACGAACAACATCAGCAACCCCCGCCCCGAGCACGTCGCCCGCGGCGTGACGGCGGTGGTCGACGCGATCCGCGAGAAGCTGCCGGAGAGCAAAATCCTGCTGCTGGGCATCTTCCCGCGCGGCAGCGATCCGGCCGATCCGAAGGTCGCGGCGCTGCGCCGGAAAATCGCCGACATCAACGCCGTCCTCGCCGGCCTCGACGACGGGCGACGGGTGAAGTTCCTCGACATCGGCGAAAAATTCCTCGACGCCGATTCCGTGCTGAGCAAGTCCGTCAGCCACGACGCCCTGCACCTCACCCGCGCCGGCTACAAGATCTGGGCGACCGCGGTGAAGCCGGTGCTGGACGCGATGATGAAGCAACCCGTGCGCGAATGACGGCAGCGGATCGCACATGCCGCACGGTTGCCCGTCGTTCCAAAACCGATTAGCGGCCCGCGGAAAGAGCCCGCGGAAATGACGATCAGACGCCGAGCCGCTCTTTCCATGCTTTGAGTTGCTCTTCGAACGGCTTGCCGCCGGCGGCGCCGGCGCTTTGGTAGCGTTTGACGACGTTGGCGGCGCCGAGGCAGGTGTAGACGTCGTCGGTGACGCGGACGGGGCCCGGGGATGGCGCGCCTTGTACGCCCACGGCTGAGCCGTGGGCTTGGGGGGTGTTCGGGGCACCAGCGCCGCTCGTGGACGCTTCGATCACCTCGTTGAACGCCTCGACGTTCAGTTGCGCCAGCGCGTGCTTGCCCTCGCGCTCGCAGCGCGCGACGAGGGTGCCGACGATGTGGTGGGCGGTGCGGAAGGGGATGCCCTGCGTCACCAGGTATTCCGCCAGGCTCGTGGCGTCGAGGAAGCCGCGGTCGAGCGTCGGCTCGATGCGGGCCTTGTCGTACTCGGCGCTATTGACGATCGCGGCGGCCATCGTCAGGCACCCGCTGACGGTGTCGTAGGCGCGGAAGACGATCCGCTTGTCCTCCTGCAGGTCGCGGTTGTAGCCGATGGGCAGGCCCTTGAGGATCGTCATCAGCGCGAACAAGTCGCCGTAGACGTTGCCGCACCGGCCGCGGATCAACTCGAGCATGTCCGGGTTCCGCTTCTGCGGCATCATCGAACTGCTCGTCGTGTACCGGTCGGCGATCTTGATGAACCCGAACTCGGTCGTCATGTAAATGATCCACTGCTCGGCCCAGCGGGAGAGGTGCATAGAGACGCGGGTAAGCGAGTAGAGAAAATCCAACGCTTCGTCCCGCGTCGCCGTTCGTTCGATGCTGCTCGCCGGAGGAAAGCTAAAGTGCTTCTCCTTGCGGCTTTCGCGCGCGAGCGGGTTGTAGAGCATTTCTTGGAGGTGCTTAATCGTTTCGCTCGGGTCGATCGGAAGTGAACTTCCGGCAATCGCGCCGCTCCCCAGCGGAGATTGATCCGCATTACCTTCTACTACGACAATTCGGGTTATGTCCTGTTCAAACATCGCTGCCCATGCCAATGCCTCGGCTCCAGCTGAGATCGGCTGAGCACGTTGCATATGTGTGAAAGAAGGCATGACGATATTGCGACTGCGATCGGCAAGTTCAACATACGCACGGATCAGGTCTTCAAGCTTTGACCACACCGAGCGACATGCGCCGTGAATCCACATAATGACGTCTGTCGCCACCTGATCATTCCGGCTTCGCCCCGTGTGCAGCTTCCGCCCCGGCTCGCCGATGCGTTCGGTCAGGGCGCTCTCCACACACATGTGGATGTCTTCTAGTTCCGGTTTGAAGCCGGCCCACTTCGGCCCGTCGCGGTCGATTTCGGCTTCGATCTCCTTCAGGCTCGCCGTGATCGCGTCGCGGTCGGCGTCGGTGATGAGGCCGACTTTCGCCAGCATCGTTGCGTGCGCGATCGATCCGGTGACGTCGACCTTGTACAGCCGCCAGTCGTAGCTCATCGATTCGACGAACGTCTGGGCGATGGCGTCGGTGGCCTCGCCGATGCGGGCCTGCCAGGATTTTTGCGGGGTTTGCGGGGCGGGGTCGGGCATGGGCGGGAGTGTAAGGGCAAAAGTCGTGCGCGTTGAGTGGGTGGCGGGGCCGTCTGGTTCCCTCCCGCATACGCGTGGGAGGAGCTACAGGCTCTGGGGTTAGGGTGAGGGCCGGTGCGTGTGGGGACTTTGAATCCATCCCAGTTCAAGCCCTCACCCTAACCCTCTCCCGGAGTACCGGGAGAGGAGATCGATGCTGGAGTCCCGTTGGTCATGGGGGCTTGGTCGATTCCCCGATGCGCTGGCGCGGGGCAAGCCGCTCGTGACGCCGCCTAATATCGGCCGTCGTCGATGCGATCGCGTGGGCCGTTCGGCCGCGCCATCGGCGGGAACAGGAATGCGATAAAGGAGTTTGTCATGTCGATTTCACGCCGCGCAATGTTGGCCGCCGGTGCCGTGGCCGCGATCCCCGCCGTTCTGACAATGCCGTCGCTCGTGCTCGCCGCCGACGACAGCGCGACGGCCCTGGACGCACAGATCGCCACGTGGATGCTCACCGACGGGCACAAGCAGATCTGGGTGAGCAAGCCCGCCGCCGAAAAGGCCACCACCCCCGAGGTCAAGGCCTTCGCCGAAGCCGAGATGCAGGAGCACCAGAACCTCAAGGCCAAGATGATGGCCAAAGGCGTTAAGCCGCTGGTGATGGTCGGCGAAGACAAGGACATGGAAATGAAGGCCGGCACCGCGACGTCGCTGCTGGGCTTCAAGAACGAGCTGGCGCTGCAGTGTATCAAGAGCATCAATGCCGAGATGTCCGAAAAGAGCGGCGCCGAGTACGACATGGCGTACGTCAGCGGCCAGCTGCACGCGCACATGGATTTGAAGGACACTGTCACCGTGGCGATGAAGCACGCTTCGTCGGACATGAAGCCGTTGCTGCAGGAAGCGATGGGCATCATCGACACCCACCTCTCCACGCTCAAGGGCCTGAAGCAGAAGCTCAAGCCCGTCACCTAAGCGCCGACGACCGCGCCGTCGGGTGGCGGGCGAACGCGCCTATGCTTTGGGTGCATTCATCAGGAGATCACGATGCCGCACGTCGGAAAGCTGCCGGACCGAGACATCCCCGAGCCGGACCGCAAAACGCCCGGCCCCAGCGGGCCGGCGAAAAAGCCGCTCGTGGACGAATCGGACATCGAAGGCTCGATGAAGACCGAAGAGCCGACGGGCTGGGACCTGGCGCCGCAGGCGATCGACGACCCCCGCCAGAAACGCCACCCCCGTCCCGACGGCGTGGGAGCGCTTGAACACCGCGAAGACGAAAAGGAATAGAGGCGAACCGGTCGTCGCAACGGCTGAAAGAAAACGATTCGCTCGAACGCCAAAACGCCAAGGCTGCGGAGACCGCCGCGATAAACGAAAGACCAGAAGTGAGCCACAGATGGCATACATGAACACGGATGAAGCGAAGCCAATCTCTTCATCCGTGTTCATGTATGCCATCTGTGGCTCGTCTGCTCTTTTTTCTCAGCGACTCTCCGCAGCCTCGGCGTTCATTGCTTCTTTCTCACCTGGGCTACCCGGCGTTCATCCTTCGATCTGGCCCTGTTTCAGATCAGCGTGGCGATGAACTTGCTGACGTAGCGGTCGATCAACTTCAACATCACCTCCTGCCCCGCGTTGACGGCCCGGGCGTTGGTGATGCTGCGCTGGTAATCCATGTCCAGGTTGAGCGCCCGCGCCGCCGATTCCACGAGCAGGTGCTGGTCGACCACCCGCGCCAGCCGCGGGTGCTCGGCGGCGAAGGCGTCCCACCGCAGGGCGACGACGGCGGAGATTTCGGTCTTGAGATCGATGTCGTGCAATGGGTCGGTCATCGTTCCTCCGGGATCAGAAACAGTCGCTGCTGCCCGCGGACAAGCCGGGCGAGCTCGCTCAGGGCGGTGTCTACGGCGTCAAGGTTCTGCAAATCCGCGTCACGGGCGGCGAGCGAGGCTTCGTCGCGGCCGTGCAGTGCGTCGACCGCCGCGGCATACGCCCGCCGCGCGTCGAGCACCCACTCGGCGGGGATCGGCCCCGTCCGGGCGGCGAGGTCGTCGTCGAACGCCTCGTCCAGCCGCTTGCGATCGGCGGCATTGCGGGCCACGTCGACCCGCGCCCGCCCCACGAGCGATTCCCGCACAAGCCGCACGCCTTCGTGCGACTGCCCGATCAGCCCGAGCTGCGCGTCGTAGACCGCGCACCCAGCGACGGCCATGAACAGGAGAAGGTAAAGTAGTTGCATTTGATCCTTTCGTGATAGAAGGTTGGGATGTCTGAACGGGTACGCACAACGCAAGCCGGCGCACGTCCTCCCCCGTACCCGGGGGAGGGCACGGAGGGGCAAACGCGAACGCTCGAAGGCAAAGTCGGTGCTTCGCATCTCGAAACGTCAGAGCGGTGGGACGCGGGCACGCATCAGGGGAATGGCTTGCGGCTTTGCGGCGGGGCGTCAGGCGGTTGGTTGTGATGATGCGTCCGCCGCCCCCACCTAGCCTCCCCCGCAGGGGAGGGATCGGACGGGCTTGACGTGCTTGTCGTCACTTGTCTTCGAGCTTCCGCAGCACTTGGTCGTTGGCCGCCAGAAGCCGCGACAGCGCGTCGGTGTTTTTTTCCACGAGGTCCATCAGCGCCTCTAGCTTCACGCCGTCGGCGAGGATGCGTTCGTGGGCGTTGCTGATCTGCGTCTCCCGCTCGGCGGACGTGCGGCGTTCCCACAGCCACATCGCCCCCATCAGCCCGGCCACGCCGAAGCTGGCGAGATCGGGGAATGTTTCTGCAAGCATGGTTGTCCTTTGGAGAGAAGTTAGGAATTAGGAATTAGGAGTTAGCGGAAGGCGGGAAGACGTTCTTCCCTAACTCCTAACCACTAACTCCTAACTCCTCCTCCCGCTCACGCCATGAACCCGCGGATCACCCCGTGCGCCGACGGGTTGCGGAGTTCGAGCGTGTATTCGCCGAGCATCTGGCCGGTCTCGGCGTCGCCCGTGCGGGCCAGCGGGACGTACCCGAAGCTGCGGCCCGCCAGCGGCATCACCGCCACGCGGCTGCTGTCGAGCAGCAGCACCGTGCCGGTGGGCACATAGCGGCTGAGCAGCACACGGCAGGTGCCGAAATCACTTTCGTACACCGCGACCATGTCCTTGTACGTCTCGTTGGCGGTGAAGAAGCGGCGGTTAGTGGCGACAAAGCCGTTGATCGCGCGCTTCTCGCGTCCGCCGACGACGATCAGGTCGACGCTGCCGCTGCTCTGCTTCCAGATCTCGCGCAGGGCCAGGTTGAGCTGCGCCTCGGTCAGCGCCGGGCCGCCGGGGAAGTCGTCGACGCCGACGGTGAACTGGTTGCCCTCGATCATCGACAGCAGCCCGCGCATCGTCCGGCGCGTGGTGGCGTTGCCGGGGGTGTTCGAGCCCACGCCGTTGATGACGCTGTTCTCCAGGTCGCGCAGCAGCTCGCGCGTGCGCAGGTTCTTCTGCCACGCCAGTTCGTCGCGCACGCCGATCTGGTTGACGGCCAGTTCCGACCCGCTGACGCTGACGGTGCTGCTGAAGATCTGCGTGTAGTTCTGCTGCCGCGTGCGCACGGTGAACCGCGCCAGCCCGGCGTCGCCGCCTTCGAGGGCGGCGTTGCCGATGATGTGCACGGCCTGGTCGGCCTCGATCGTGGCGACGTCGGTGTTGCCGTACCCGCGCACGACGTCCACCGTTCCGCCGGCGACGGCGGTGACCAGCGCCACCTCGGTGTTGCCTTCGAACCGCAGCAGATCGCCGACCCGGAACCGGCCGGCGTCGCCGGGGGTGAAGGTGTCGGCGTCGCCAGCGGCGGTGACGACGTCGCTGTTGGGCAGCAGCGAATCCTCGAGCCATTCGTGCACGGTCGACCGCGCCACGCGCGGCGCGTCGCCGATGGCGTCGAGCAGCGGCGTCTCGTGCGGGCTGTTGATCGTGACCAGATCGCTGACGTCTTCGGCGATCTCGGGAAGGGACGCGCCGGCGGTGTAGGTTGCTTTGCCTGTGAATGCCATTGGGAGGTTCCTTAAAGTTTGGGGTTTGGAGTTGGGTACTTCAGCGCATGACGGCGGCGCGGAGCCGCAGGTAGTCGCGCAGCAGGCGCGCGTCGCAGCGGCCGGTGAGGGTCGCGGCGAGCAGGTGCAGCCGCTCCCGCGCGTCGGGCGCGGGCGGCGTCGCCGGCCGCCCGGCGGGCGGCGGGGATGAGATGCTTTCCTGGGACATGGGTACCTCCTTTCTTTGCAGTGTGAATATTTAAGACGTGACGACTCTTTGGTTCTGGAAGGCTCGTCCGGGGAGGCAGCGCCGTTGCTTCGGGGCGTTCGAGCGGCGGACGCGGTGAGACCGGCGGGATCGCTGGCGGCTTAGCTTTGTGTCGCCAGGCACTTGATCGCGATGACAGGCCCGCCGCCCCCCCTAACCTCCCCCGGAGGGGGAGGAACCGGACATTGGCGCTTCCATGCGATGTGGTGACCGCAAGCGCCCCCTCCCTGCCCTCCCCCGCGTACGGGGGAGGATTTCATCCGCGTGCTTTCACGCCTGATCGCCGTATCCGAGTTCGCGGAGGACCACGTCGACCGGGACGCCGAGGGCGACTTTTGCCTTGGCTTCTTCGAGCCGTTCGATCTCGTTCGTCGGCAGCGGGTTGCTCCAGTAGATGTCGATGCCGCGCTCGTCGGGGGTTGTGGGGAACAGCCCCGCGTGGTCGAGCCAAGCCAAGGCCAGCTCGCACATCTGCGCGATGGCGATGCCGTAGGTGCCGCGTTTGCGCTCGGTGCGGCTCAGCAGCGCCATCATCGTCACCCGCAGGGCCGCGGCGCTGGTGAGATTGCCGATCTTGCCCTTGATCGCGCCGGCGGCGACGGGGCTGACGCCGCTGAGCTTGTCGATCGCTTCGCGCACGTTGCTGATGTGGCTCTCTTCGCTCGGGCACGAAGCGTCGCCGCCGAACTCCACCACGTCGGCGGCGGGGTTGTCGGTCTGCCACATCTGCCCGGGCGTGATCGGCACGTCGGTGAAGTTCTCGATGCCTTTGCCCAGGTACATGCGGAAACTCGTCATCGCGATGCGGTGGGCGCGGTCGCTCAGGCGCGTGTTCAGCTCGTCCTGCAGCGGCAACAGCGGCTCGACGTCGCTGGCGCCGACGTAACTCAACGGGTCGGGCGTGTTCTGCACGTGCACAAGCGGCAGCCGTCCGAGCGAGAGCGGGCCTTCGGCGACGAGCATGTCGTCCTCATACCGTTGCCACTGCGTGGGCGTCACCAGCTCGATCACGACCACACGTTGCGGCGACGGCGGGTCGAGCGGCGGCCTGGCCCAGGGAAGGCGCAGGCCCCGCCGCTGCCGCGCCGCCAGCGCCGGCGCTTCCGACGGCGTGCGGGCCCGCGTGTAGACCGTTGCGAATGCGTCCGCGACACGGCAATCGCACGGGGATAGAAGTGGCAGAGCCCGCGTCGGTTCGACGATCTCCAGCCGCACGCACCGGGCCAGGCGATCGATGTCGCGCGGCGAGGGGTGACTCGCACCCGGGGCGGGGAGAACCGAATCCGCCGGCGGTGTCGCGCCATCGTCGGTGACGAGTACACTCTCGTCGGACGCGGACTCTGCAGGGGAAGGGACTGTGATGGCGGCCGCGCTGGGGCACGTTCCGCCGAGTGATTGAACGGTGTTGGACGCCGCCGTTGGCGCTGGCGTGGCGGCGAGATCAGGGACGAATTTCACGAGCACGTCGACGCTGCCGTACACCGCGCCCAGCAGCGCCAGCTGCTGCAGGAAGATCAGCCCGCCGTTGGCCGCGAGCACCGCCCGCAGCACGGCTTCGATCTGTGTGCGGCGCGCCGGGTCGGCAGCGGTGCTGTTGAGCACGATCGCGCGGCCGAAGAGGAAGTCGACGATCGAATCGACGCGCCAGCCGATGTCGTTTTCGATCACGACTTCCTTGCGGTTCACGCCCGCCGCCAGCGAGGCATCGAACACGTCGGCCCCCGCGACCGACCCGGTCACGCGGGCGGGCAGGCCCCATTCCTGGGCCTGGCGGTACGGGCGGGCGTTGTTGCCGGCGTCGAGCATGGCGTCGAGCCGCGTGGGGTTGCGGTAGTACGCCCACAGCCGCTCACACCGCCGCCGCTCCGGCCCCAGCAGCCGTTCCACGGCCGCGCGGAGCGCCGCGACGGACGCGAGCATCGGGTGATCGAGGTTTAATTTTGCGAGATCGTTTTGCATGGTGTTGGCCTCTCACTAAGACAGGTCGCGCTGCGCAATCGACGTCGCTCCTGCGCAGCGCGCTATCGAAAACGTCGGCAGGCGCGACAAAAGTTTTTTGTTTTTCAAACACAGGCGCTGCGCGCTGCGCATCTGGCCGGTGGATTGAAACTGCGTTTGTCTCCTCCCCCGTACCCGGGGGAGGGCAGGGAGGGGGCGGACGC
>DASVSS010000395.1:0-37845 GCA_036387945.1 Tepidisphaeraceae bacterium
CGCTTCGAGCGCCTGCGCGCCGCCCGGGGCAACCTCGCCCGCGAGCACGCCCTGCCGGCGTACATCATTTGCCACGACCGCACCTTGGCAGAGATCGCCCGCCTGCAGCCGAGCAACCTCGAAGACTTGGAAATGGTCAAAGGCATCGGCCCGCACAAGGCGCGGATGTACGGGCAGCAGTTGCTCGACGCCTTACGCACCTGAGACGTGCGGACGCCGCGTCGCGCCAACGCCGATGTCCGGTACCTCCCCGCAGGGGAGCAACCAGGCGTTGGCACTTGATTGCAATGCGGCATCCCCCGCCCCCATCTAACCTCCCCCGCAGGGGAAGGGCCGGAACTGGGCGCTCAGACGTGCTTAACCCTCCCGGCCGCGCTAAATCGCCGCTCCCGCTCAGGTTTTTCGACCGTCTCCTTTATCCGCCTAAGCCTTCTACACTCCATCGGCCGACCCGTGGCGTCGGTCCTTTTTCGGAGAAACACCCATGGCCAAACCCATCCCCACGTTCGTTCATGGCATCGCCGACTATCTCGGCGGTGCCGTGCTGCTCCTGGCGCCCAACATTTTCGGCTTCGCCGATCACGGCGGGGCGGCGGTGTGGATCCCGCGCGTTCTCGGCGTGATCGTGTTGCTGCAAAGCATCGCCACGCGCTACGAGCTCGGACTGCTGAAAGTGCTGCCGATGAAGGCGCACCTGATGAACGACTACATCGCCGCGATCTTCTTGGCGGTATCGCCGTTTCTGTTCGGGTTTTACGACGCGCCACGCAACGTGTGGCTGCCGCACGTCGTCGTCGGGATCGGCGTGTTCATTCTCACCCTCCTGACGCAAACCGAGCCGCGGTCCGAGCGGCTGACGTCGACGCCGTCGGTCGGCGTGACCTGACCAGATCGCCACGGTCGCGGCCGGCACCTGCGAGGTCAGCGCTTCATCGTGAGGGCGACTCGGCCGCGCCAGCTGCGACGTCGGTGGCGGCGCGCCGATGCTGTTTACGGCGTCCACTCTCCACCAATGGCGCGAATTATGATGCGTCGTTCGTCCCGGCCCGTGGCCGTGAGAAGGCGCTCGATCGGCTCCCCTACCGGTTCGTGGCTGAGCCGGAACGTCGCATGGTGCATTGGCAGCACGTTCGCCGCCCGCAGGTGATCGGCCATCTCCAGCGCCTGCTCGGGCGTGGCGTGCGAGGCGACGTAAGGGTCGTACGCGCCGATACCCAGGATCGCCAGATCGACCGCCGGCATGTCGCGCCATTCGGTGTGATACGCGCTGTCGCCGCCGTACAGTACGCGCTGGCGGCCGGCCTGTAGCTCGAGCGCCGCGTAGCCGCGGTGCGTGTCGAGGAACGTCCGCGCCCCCCAGTGCCGCGCCGGCCGGGCGGTGACGACGACGTCGCCAACGCGCGTCGACTCGCCCCAGGATAACTCAGTCACCCGCGCGAAGTGCAGATCGTCGATCAGATCGCGCAGACCCCGCGCCGCAATAATCTTTGTCGCGCGCGGCAGCCGCGCGAGGGTGGGGCGATCGAGATGATCGAAGTGGGCGTGGCTCAGCAGCACGACATCGATCCTCGGCAACGACGGCATCGCCAGGGCCGGCGCCACCAGCCGCCGGGGCCCGCCGGTGATGAGGCCAAAGCCCAGGCCCACACGGGTGGAAAACACTGGGTCGGTCAGAAACGTCAGCCCGCCCAGCCGCAACAGCGTCGTCGCGTGCCCGACCCAGGCGGCGGAGAACGCGCGCGATTCCCAGCCCGCCAGATCCGGCACGCGCGGCGGCTTCGCCGGCGGGGGCCCGATCAGGTCGTCGAGCACGCGCAGCCGCCCCCGCCCCCGGCCGAGTCGGTCGGCGACCTTGAGCGGCCAGTCGCGCCGCTTCGCGTAATCGGTGATGAATCGCCAGGACAACCGCAGCACTCCTGACCAAGCATACGGCGGTGCGTCCGCGCGGGGCGCACGGGTGCCTGGCTTACAGGGCATTAGCACTTCAGAGCCGACGTGCCGCGATGCCCGCCGGTTGCCACGGTCTGGTACTCCGAGCCGTGTTTGGGACCGCAAGAACACGGCTCGGGGTACCAGACCGTGGCAACCGGAGCAGCGCAGAGGGCACGTCGGCTCTAAAGTGCATAACACGCTCTAGCGCCGCCGGCGTTCAGACCTTTTTCGTTATCGCGATGTGTGCAACAGCGGCCGGACTTCGTGCGCGGCGAGGTTATTCAGCGGAACGAGGTAGAACTGAAATCCGTTGATCGATTGCGGCCGCGATCCCGGCGTCAACAAGGGCGATTTCGACCGCCGCGGCTCGCCGAGCAATATCACCGGCCCGGTGTCGCGCTGCACCGGGCGTTGCGCCTGCCGCTCGGCTGCGTCCAGGCGTTGTCGCAAGCGACGTTCGAATTCTTCGGTCGGGACCGACTCGCGTTCGCCGGCCGCGGCGCACGCGGCACAGACCAGGGCGCAGGCCGTTGCGAGCAAAATTGACTGCCGCATGGTGATCTCCTTCGATACGGGCCAAACACGTTCGAGCCGCCGCCTCAGGGACCCTGCCGCGGGCCGAATTGCTGTTGCCATAGCCAGTCCTGCGCCGCCCGCACGGCGACGGCGGCGGCGCCTTCCGGCGGGTCGTTGTGGCCGCCGGGGAAGGCGACTTCGCGCTTCTCTCCCGCGTAGGCACTGACGACGCGCCGCTGATACGCCGGCGGGACGAGCGTATCGTCCTCCGCCAGCACAAACACGGCCGGTGCTTTGACGGCGGCGGCATTTTTAAGGGCGTCGAGTTCAGGCGGGATGTGCCAAGCCACCGGCGCGGCGACGAGCCACAGATTCCACCAGCCGAACCTGCCCAGGATCAGTTGCCGCAGCGGCACGGGGTTTTGCAGCATCACGCCCGCGGCGGGGCGGTTGGCCGCGACGTGCAGTGCCGCGGCGGTGCCCAGCGACATGCCGCTGAGGAAAATCGGCTTACTGGGGTCGCGCGCCGCGACCGCGTCGTACGCCGCCAGTGCCGAGCGCTGCACGCCGTCGAGCGTCGCCGCGCCGGCCGTGCCGCCGTAGCCGGGGTAGTTGACGGCCACGAACTCCACCGGCCAGTGTGCCCAGTGCGCCGCCCCGGCCCAGGCGTATTCGGCGCGTCCGGCGTTGGGGATCATCTCCAGCACGACCGCCCGCGGCCCGTTGCCTTCGACTGCTGCGCGCGACGGCATCGTGAAAGTCTCGATCCGCCCCATCGGCGTGTCGAGCCAATCGCGTCGCGCGCCGCGTGTTTCCAGCGGCTGGCGGGACGGATGCAGCACGAGTGCGTCGGCACAGCCCATGCCCCACAATACGACGAAATAACCCAACAGCACCAGTGCCACGACCGACTTGCGGGTACTGGGGCGTATGCGGGTCACGGGGGCAGTTTACCACGCGCCGCGTCTGGAGCGCGCATGATTGTGGGGGCGGTCTTGCGTCGGCCGGGGCGGCGGTCGGCACGTCGGCCGTGGTTGAATCGCCGTCACCGCCGTCTATGATCGCCGCCGATTTCGGGAGAGAGTCTATGACCACGCGCGTTACGATCTGGCACGAGTTCCGTCACGAAAAGCATTACGAGGAAGTGCGCGCGATCTACCCCGACGGCATGCACGCTGAGCTCGCCCGCGGCCTGCACGAAAACGGCCTCTCCGACGTGCGCCTCGCCGCCCAGGACGACCCCGAACACGGCCTGACCGATGAGGTGCTCGCCAGCACCGACGTCCTGACCTGGTGGGGCCACGGCCACCACGCCGACGTCGACGACGCGATCGTCAGCAAGGTTTACGACCGCGTGCACGCGGGCATGGGGCTGGTCGTGCTGCACTCGGGGCATCACTCGAAGATCTTCCGCAAGCTCATGGGCACGAGCGGCAACCTCAAATGGCGCGTCGCGCGCGGTACCGAGCAGAAGGAAGTGCTATGGGTGGTCAAGCCCGGCCACCCTATCCTCGCCGGCGTGGACGATCATTTCGTGCTGCCGGAAGAAGAGATGTACGGCGAACACTTTGACGTGCCCGAGCCCGACGAGTTGCTGCTCATCAGCAGCTTCACGGGCGGCGAAGTCTTCCGCAGCGGGATGACCTGGCAACGCGGGGCCGGCAAGGTCTTTTACTTCCGGCCCGGGCACGAGACGTACCCGACGTACAAGAACGCGACGGTCCGCCGTGTGATCGCCAATGGCGTGCGGTGGTGTGCGCCGGTTGACGGGGGCAAAGTCGCCCCGGGTTGCCCGAATCCGCCGATGGGGTGGGTTTGAGGGGGTGGGTTTTGATTTGTTTATCGTTGGGATGGGGCGCGGGAGCGCTTGCCGCTGAAGCGGGAAGCCCGGTGGGGGGAGTGGGGGGACTGCTGTTTTTGGGGTGGTCAGCGGTTTTGGACACGCGGACGGTCATTGTTCTGTACGTTTTCTTCTGAAAAACCTGAGGTAGGGATTTCTGTGCCAGATGAACGTTCGTTCATATTATATTCACGTCGATCGCTTAGGTTTTATCTATGGCATCGGCGCGGGGTTACTGTAAATCGTCTGACCTGACACGCGATTGGCGCGGGATAACGGTTCCACGAAAGGTGGGCCCGTGCGTGTTTTAATCGTGTCGGCCGACTTATCGCGGACGCAGCAGGTCGCCGCATGGCTCGACCGGCAGAACCTGCGAACGCAGGCCGTCGGGTCGATCGCCGATGCCTTGACGCGCATCGAAGAAGCGAGCTACTCGCTCATCATCCTCGACAACGCCCAGACCGACGGACACGGCACGTCGCTCGTGCAGCAGCTTCGCACCGCCGGCCACGCCACGCCGGCGATGGTGATCGCCCGCAACGGACATGTGCAGGAAGAGATCGACGCCCTCGATGGCGGGGCCGACGACGTCGTGCGCTTTCCGATCGAGCAGGAACTGCTGCTGGCCAAGGTGCGCACGCTTCTGCGGCGGTGCGAGCCCGGCGAGAGCGCGATGTTGCGGTACGAGGATCTCGAGATGAATCTGCGCTCCCTGCAGATCCGCCGCTGCCAGCAGATCATTCCCGCCACCAGCCGCGAACTGGCGGTGCTGGAATACCTGTTGCGGCACCCCGAGCGTGTCATCACGCGGACGGAACTCGTCGACGCCGTCTGGGACCGCGCCGTCCCGCCGGAGAGCAACGTGGTCGACGTGTTCATCGCCCGCCTGCGCCGCAAAATCGACCGGCCGTTCGCGGTGTCGCTCATCCACACGATCGTCAACCGCGGCTACATGCTCAGCGTCACCAAGCCCGGCGGGGCGGACGAAAAAGACCTATAGCGCGGATCAGCATCGCGCCCCGTCCGGTCGCTCCCCACCGGGGAGGTAGGTTGCGGGTGACCGCCCCACCGCAACAAAGCGCCGCTCCGGACCCTCCCCTTCGGGAGAGGCTAGGTGGGGGCGGGCGGACGCCTCATCGCAACAAAGCGCTTCTACGCTTGGCCTTCTCCCGGGGTACCGGGCGAGGGATTTGCTTCACCGGCATCGGCAACCCGCCATTGCATGCCGCACGCCGTCCCCACCTAACCTCCCCCGGCGGGAGAGGGACCGGCGGCAGCTTCGATCGGCTTGACCGGCACGTCGCGCCCGCCGCCTTCGGCGTCGACCGGGCTCACGTCCGACAGCTTCCGCAACCGCCGTACTTCGGGGAAGCGCAGCGCGACGATCACGACCACGACCAGCACGCCAATGCCGCCGGTGACGACGCTGGCGACCGGGCCCATCCAGCGCGCGGTCAAACCGCTTTCAAGGCCCCCGAGTTCGTTGCTGCTGCCGATGAAGATCTGGTTCGCTGCCCCGACGCGGCCGCGCATCGCGTCGGGCGTGAGCATCTGCACGAGCGAATGGCGGACGACGACGCTGATGTTGTCGGCGATCCCGCAGACGACGAGCATCGCGAAGCTCAGCCAGAACGAGGTGCTCAGTCCGAACACGATCGTCGCGACGCCGAAGAGCGCGACCGCCGCCAGCATCGCTGGCCCGGCGCGTTTCATCGGCGGCAGGTGGGCGATCACCAGCGCCATGCCGATCGCCCCGATCGACGGCGCGGCCAGCAACCAACTGAATCCTACCGCGCCCAGGTGCAGCCGTTCGGCGAAGATCGGCAGCAGGTAGACGGCCCCGCCCAGCAGCACGGCGAACAGGTCGAGGCTCATCACCGCCAGCAGCAGCCGCGTGCGGAAGACGAACCGCAGCCCGGCCATGAGCGACGCGAAGTTCGGCCGCTCCTTCGCCGCCGCGGCCGCGGCGCGGGGCAGTTGCACGATCAGCACCAGCCCTGCCGCGGCCATGGCGGCTGAGGCGAACATCGCCACTGCCGGGCTGAAGTACTGGATCAGCGGCCCGGCGACCGCCGGCCCGGCGACGCTGCAGGTTTCGAAGATCGTTGCGTTCCAGGTGACGGCGTTGGAAATGTCCTTCGCGGGCACGAGCGTCGGCATCATCGACGCGCGCGCCGGCCGCTGGAACGTGAACGCGATCGCGTTGACCAGCAGCAACCCGTACGCCAGGCCGATCTGGAATTGATCGGTCAGCAGCATCAGCCCCAGCAGGCATGCGCTGGCCACGAGCAGGGCCTGGGTGATCCAGAGGATCGTCCGTCGGGGTTGCGAATCGGCCACATGCCCGGCCGGCAGGGCCAGCAGCAGGATCGGGATCGCCTGGATCAACCCGATGCCGCCCAAGGCCAGGGCCTTGTCGCCTTCGTTCGTGAGGTGCTTGGTGAACTGCCACGCCACCGTGGTGGCAATCGCCTGGTTCGCCAGCGCCGCCAGGACGAACGACGCCGCGAACCGGGCGTACGGCACCGACCGAAACGCCGCGTACGGATCATGACGCGTATTCGCCGGCGGCAACGCGCCCAGCGGCGGGAGCTGTTCTTCAGTCTGCTCGGCGGGCAATGACATGGGGGCGGGTTAGCTTAGGGGCAAACCCGGCGTAAAGGGAGAGGCCTCCGGCATCGCGGCGCGGGGCATATCATTGGCCATGCTTGTCGCACTCACCGGCGTTTCAGGGTTCATCGGCGCGTACACGGCCAAGGCGCTCCAGGGCCGCGGGCACCAGGTGCGCGGGCTCGTGCGCAGCTCGTCGAAGCGCCAGCACATCGAGGGCGTCGTCGCGGAGTTCGTTGTGGGGGAGTTCGACGACCCGGCCGCACAGCGGCAACTCGTCGCCGGCGCTGGGGCGGTGATTCACAACGCCGTCGCGTGGGACGCGCGCGATGCGGTCCGCAATTTCGAGGTCAACGTGCTCGGCTCGCTGCGATTGCTCGAAGCCGCGCGGGCGGCGGGGGCGCAGCAGTTCGTCTTCGTCTCCTCGGTGGCGGCGCTGAGCGAGATCAGCGACGAATGGGGCGGTGAGATCACCGAGACGCACCCGACCTGGCCGGGATCGCTGTACGGCGCGGCCAAGGCGGCGGTCGAGTCGCACCTCAAGGCGTATCACCACGCCCACGGGCTCAATACCAGCGCGTGGCGCCCGGCGGCGGTGTACGGCGTCGATCCCAACCTTGATCGCTCGCAATGGCTGGGCCTGATCCGCGACGTGAAACAGAATAAGCCGATCGATACCCCGCAAGGCGGCAAGATCACCCATGTGCAGGACGTCGCCGACGCACTCGCCCTGGCCGTCGGCGACGCATCGACCGCCGGGCAGTTCTACAACCTGGTCGACCGCTACCTGTACTGGCAGGACGTGGCGGAGATCGCCCGCGACGTGGCCGACTCGTCGTCGCGCGTCAACGACCGTCGCGGGTCGGGGCCGAAGAATGAATTCGATTGCGCCAAGGCGATCGCGTTCTTTGACCGCCACGGCAATGGCCAGGCCCTGCGCCGTGGCACCGAGGGCGTCCGCGCGTATGTGCGCGAATTGGCCGGATTATTGTAACGCGGCTGCAGCGCGTGATCGCGGCGACGCAACAGGCGTAAAGCGGCCGGCGTTCGGTGCGGGCGCTGATTCGCAGATCACGCCGCGGTGGTCTCGTGCGGCACGGGCGACTGCTTTGGCGCAATGGCCTGTGCGGCCGGGGGTTTTACGGGGATGGGCTCGGCGAAATACTGGGCGTTGTCGGCGGCGCGGCGGATGGCCTGGGCGACCGGCACGCCAACACGCATCCGCATCTGCGGCTCGGCGGCGAAGCGCAGATCGTACAGGCGGTCGGCGGGGTAGGTTTCGACGGCGAATATCTCGATGTCGCCCCACGGAATCAGCAGCGGCTCGTGGCCGAAGCGCGTGAGCAGTACGGGGTAAAGCTGCAGGCCGTCCATCGTTGTTTTGACGTTGATGATCCTGGCGTACTTCACCTGCGACGGCAGCAGCCGGACGGACTGAAACCGCCGCGCCCGGCCTTCACTCACCTTCGCGCCGTAGACCACCGCCAGCCGCGCCCAGCCACTGCGGCGGGCACGCCAGATCCACAGCGCCGCCCACCCGCTGATGACGAACACAACCGCCGCGGCGAGCGTGATGAGATTCGACAGGTCTTTGTCATCCATGACGTGGTCTTCCTTATCGGCTCGTGACCGCCGCTTGCGGCAATGAAACGACGCGGTGACCCGGTGCCGCGGGGGCGATGAGGCAACCGAACGGCGGCCTGTCGCGCCTTTTCCCCGCCCCGTCACAGCCCCCGCACGAGGTCACTTCGTCACTTCCACTTCCACCGCCCGGCGGACGGCGTCGCGGACGCTCGCGGCGATCCCTGCCGCGTCCAGTCCGGTTTCGGCAAGCTGTTCTTCCCGCTTGGCGTGGGCGATCAGGCGGTTCGGATGGCCCAGACGGGTGATCTGCTGCGTCGCCAGGCCGTGCGCCTGGGCGTACTCGACGACGGCGGCGCCGAAGCCGGCGGTCAGGGCGTGGTCTTCGAGTGTCAGCACCGGGCGGCCGCGCCGCAGCACGCGCAAGAGCATCGCGGCGTCGAGCGGCTGGGCGAAGCGGGCGTCGATGAGCTCGACGTCGATTCCTTCACCCGCGAGCTGCTCGGCGGCGACGAATGCCTGCTCGGTCAGCGCGCCGTAGCTGATGATCGTGGCGTCGACGCCGTCGCGCAGGGTGCGCGACTGGGCCAGCTTCCACGGGGCCGATGCCAAGTGGCGAAGCGGCTCGGCGATGAGGTTGTGGAAGTCGCAGGCGGGCACGCTGTCACGCGGGTAACGCAGGGCGGCCGGGGCATCGAGCTTCATTGACAAATCGAGGCAGCGGCGCAGTTCGCTTTCGTCGCTCGGGGCCATCAGCACTATGCCGGGGAGGGGGCGCAGGAACGCCACGTCCATGAAGCCGTGGTGCACCGCGCCGTCGTCGCCGACGTACCCGGCGCGGTCGAGGGCGAAGACCACCTTAAGGCCGTTGAGCACCACTTCCTGCCACACCTGGTCGAACGCCCGCTGCAGAAACGTGCTGTAAATCGCCGCGACAGGCTTCAGGCCGCTCTTGTTCATGCCAGCGGCCATCGCCACGAGGTGGCTCTCGCAGATGCCGGTGTCGATGTACTGCTTCGGCAGCGCTTTTTCGAACGTCGACAGCCCGGTGCCGTCGGGCATGGCGGCGGTGAGGGCGAAGACTTTCTCGTCGGCGCGGGCGATGTCGATCAGGGCGGCGGCGAAGGCGGTCGTCCAGTTGCGGTTGCCGGACGTGTGCTCGACGCGGCAGCCGTTGACCACGAACGCCGCCGGCGAGTGCATTTTCGTCGGCTCGTTCCGGGTGATCTCGTACCCTTCGCCCTTGCGCGTCTTGACGTGCAGCAGCACGGGGCGGTCGACGTGCTTGATCTCGCCAAGAAAGTTCACCAGCCCGGGCAGGTCGTGGCCGTCGACGGGGCCCATGTACTTGATGCCCATGTTCTCGAACAGCGCCCCGTCGTCCCACATCGCGCCTTTGACACTGCGGCTGAAGGCTTTCCATGCGTCTTCGATCGCGTGGCTGGCGATGCTGGGCAGGGTGTGGACGAGGTCTTTGCTGTAGCGCTTGAACTGCTCGTACGTCGTGCTGACGCGCACGCGCTCGAGGTATTCGGCCAAGGCCCCCTGAGGCGAGCTGATGCTCATGCCGTTGTCGTTGAGGATGATGAGCATCTGCCGCTTGAGCGTGCCGGCGTTGTTGATGCCTTCGAACGCCAAGCCGTTGACGATGCTGGCGTCGCCGACGACGGCGACGACGTGGCTGCTGCGGCCCATCGCCGCGTCGCCGCGCGCCATGCCGACGGCGGTGCTGATGGCCGTGCCGGCGTGGCCGACGGCGAACAAGTCGTACGGCGATTCCTCGGGCGTGGGGAACCCGCTGACGCTGCCCTTCTTGCGCAGCGTGTCAAACCCTCCGGCCCGGCCGGTGAGCATCTTGTGCGGGTAGCACTGATGCCCGACGTCCAGCAGCAGCCGGTCGGGGCCGTCGGGGTAGGGGCCGAAGTCGTAAACGCGGTGCAGGGCGATCGTCAGCTCGACCACGCCGAGGTTGCTCGCCAGGTGCCCGCCGTTGGTGCTGACGGCGGAAAAGATCCGCTCGCGGATCTCCTTCGCGAGCGTTTCGAGCGCCTCGATCGAAAGGTCTTTCAGGTCGGCGGGCGATCGGATGTGCTCGAGTACGGCCATATGCGTGCGGAGAGTATATGCGAGGGCGGCGTTTCGGCAGAGGGGGCGGGGCGAAAAAGGGTGAAAGTCACGCCAGCGGCATCCGGGCGCTCCTGGCGATCCCGCCCGCCGCTGCCGCTGCGTCGTCGCCGCGTTACACTCGGCGACATGACCGTGCTCCCGATCGTCGTCGCCAGTGCCGTGGTGCTGGCCCTGGCCTATCGATGGTACGCCCCCCTGGTGATGAAATGGCTCGGCGCCGACCCGCGTCGCCCGACGCCGGCGGTGACGCGCGACGACGGGCTGGACTTCGTCCCCGCCCCCGCGGGCGTGGTGCTCGGCGGGCACTTCACCGCCATCGCCGCCGCCGGCCCGGTCGTGGGGCCGATCCTGGCGGCGCTGGCGTTCGGGTGGGGGCCGGCGCTGGTGTGGATCCTGCTCGGGTCGATCTTCATCGGCAGCGTCCACGACGCCGGCACGCTCATGGCCAGCCTCCGCCACAACGCCGGCAGCATCACCCAGGTCGTCCGCGAGCACATGTCGCGCGGGGCGTACTACACGTTCCTGGTATTCGTGTGGATGTGCCTCATCTACGTCATCATCGCCTTCACCGACGTCACGGCCGGCACGTTCGCGGCGTTCACGCCGGTGATCGAAAGCGGGCGCGATTATTCGCTCAACGGCGGGGCGGTGGCGATCGGCGCGACGGCGTATCTCGTGCTGAGCGTCGCCCTGGGCCTCCTGCTGCGGTTCACCCGCACGCCGTGGTGGGCCGGGCTGATCGTCTGCGCCCTGGGCTTGGCGGCGACGATCGCGCTGGCGCCGGCGGCGGCGGATTACCTGGCGGGGCAAGGGTGGTCGTTTCTGTCGACGAAGGGCAAAGGCGCTTCCCTGCAGCGCGGGTGGGACATGGCGCTGCTCGTCTACTGCTTCATCGCCAGCGTGACGCCGATGTGGCTGCTGCTGCAGCCGCGCGGCGTGATCGGGGCGACGTTCCTTTATGCTGCCCTGTTCTTCGGCGTGCTCGGCACGTTGCTGGGGGGATGGAACCCGGGCGGTGAGCTCGCGATTGAGTACCCGATGTTCAAGGGATTCCAGGCCGAGAAGCTCGGCTATTTGTTCCCAATGCTCTTCATCACCATCGCCTGCGGCGCGTGCAGCGGGTTTCATTCGATCGTCGCCAGCGGCACGACGTGCAAGCAGGTGCGCAGCGAAGGTGACGTCAAGCCGATCGCCTTCGGGGCGATGCTGCTCGAGGCGATGGTCGCCGTCTTCAGCGTCGCCTGTGTGATGATGCTGCCGGCCAATTCGGCCGGCGGCACGCCCGACGTGGTGTACGCCAAGGGGATGGCGGTGTTTCAGAACGTGTGCGGCATACCGTTGCAGTTCGCCCTGGGTTTCGGGCTGCTGGCGTTCAGCAGCTTCGTGTTCGACACGCTCGACGTCTGCACGCGCCTCGGCCGCTACGTCCTGCAGGAGCTCACCGGCCTGCGCGGCCTCGGCGGTGGGGCGGCGGCGACGCTCATCACCCTTTGCCCGCCGGCGCTGTACCTTTGGAAAAGCGAGCCGGGCAGCTTCAAAACCTTCTGGACCATCTTCGGCACGAGTAACCAGCTTCTCGCGGCCCTCACCCTCGTGGGCATCAGTGTGTGGCTGTGGCGCACGGGCCGCCCGGTGTGGTTCGCGCTCGTGCCCGCTGTGCTGATGCTGGCCACGACGGCGACGGCGCTGGTGCTGAACGTGAACCATTTCCTGCGATCGAAGGAGGTCCGCGTCGATGGCGTCCTGCGCCGCGTCGCCCCGAGCACGATGGACTGGACGAACGCCGCCATCGCCGTCGCGCTGCTGCTGCTGGCGGTTTACGTCGCGATCGAGGCCGCGCGGATGCTCGTCCGCTCCCGCCGCGGAGACCAGGCCGCCGCGGCGCTCTAGTTCGGCACGACGAAGCGCCCCAAAAGCCGCTCGAGGCTTAGCCTCCCGCGCCGAAGGACGTATCATGCCCGCCATGTTCGACGCCGCGCCATCCCCGCCGATTGCCGAGTTCTTCAAAAGGCCGTGGGAAGACCGCATGGCGTTCGTGCTCGACACGATGCGCAAAGTCTCGAATGAGACCGAGCCCGAAGGCCTCGTCAACACCTACAGCGAGCGCATGCAGTCGGTCGTGCGCAGCCACCGCAACCTTTCGCTCAGCCGCCGGGATCTGAGGCACCCGCAGGTGCGCATCACGCGGTCGAACGCGTTCGATCAGCCGTACAGCCCGTGGAAGCAAAAGCACATGCTGCCGCTGATCGAGGGGGGAATCCTCAGCGAACTGATCTACGGCGACAAGCCGGTCCTCATCAACGACCTGCGCGTCGATGCCTCCGACCCGGCGGCGGCGTACTTCGAGGGGATGCGCAGTCTCGCGGCGATCCCGCTGTACGACGGCGGCAGCGCGGTGAACATGGTCGTCTTCGCGCGGCGCGACACCAACGGCTACGCCCCCGAGCACTTCCCCGAGCACGTCTGGCTCAGCAACCTTTTCGGCCGCGCGACGGCGCACCTTGTATTGAAGGAAGAACTCGGCGTGGCGTATGCGTCGCTGGATAAGGAGCTCAAGGTCGTCGCCGACATCCAGCGGTCATTGCTGCCGACGGAGTTGCCGCGCATCGAGGGCATGGACATCGCCGCGAGCTACCAGACCTCGCAATGGGCCGGCGGGGATTATTACGACTTCTTCCCCCTCCCCGGCGGGAAGCTCGGCATCCTGATCGCCGACGTCAGCGGCCACGGCACGCCCGCGGCGGTGATGATGGCCGTCACCCACTCGATCGCCCACACCCTGCACGACGAGCCGACCCCGCCCAGCAAGCTGCTCAACTTCATCAACCGCCATTTATCCGCGCGCTACACCAACGGCACGGGCACGTTCGTCACGGCGTTCTATGGCATCTACGACCCCGCGCGCCGCGAGCTGCTCTTCGCCAACGCCGGCCATAACCCGCCGCGCCTCAAGCGCGGCCGCGGCGGGCCCAACGGCATCATCGAAGGCGACAGCAACCTGCCGCTGGGCATCGACGAGACCGAGCGCTACGTCGACAGCGTGCAGAAACTCTGCCCCGACGATCTGATCGTCTTCTACACCGACGGCATCACCGAGGCCCGCGCCCCCGACGGCGAACTCTTCGGCACCGAGCGGCTCGACGAAGTCATCAACACCGCCGAGGCCGGGGCGCAGAAGATGATCGACCGCCTCAATGCCGCGGTCGGCACGTTCACCAACCACGGCCCGCCGAACGACGACCGCACGGTGCTGGTGATCTGCGTCTCGTAACGCGCACGATCGGCGTCTCTGGTCCCCTCTCCCACGTACCCGTGGGAGAGGGGACCAGACTCATCAATCGACCCCGATATCCTCGTTCCACAACTTCGGGTTCTTCGCGATGAAATCGCGCATCATCGCGATGCACGTTTCGTCGCGCAGGTCGATCACTTCGATCCCCGAGGCCTTCATGAAATCGCCGGAGAGCCCCCACTTGCTCTCCCCGCCCGGGAAGGTGACCGATTCGCCGACGATCACCTTCGGCACCCCGAACTGCACCGCCGCCCCGGTGCACAAAAAGCAGGGCATGAGCGTGCTGTACAACACCGTGTCCTTGTACGTCCCTTGCCGCCCGGCGTTCTTCAGGCAATCGATCTCCGCGTGCGCCATCGGGTCGCCGTGCTGCACGCGTCGGTTGTGCCCGCGGCCAATGATCCGGTCCCCCCGCACGAGCACACTGCCGATCGGCAGTCCGCCCTCAGAGAGCCCGAGCTTCGCTTCGTCGATGGCGGCTTGAAGAAAGGGGTCCATATGCGCCCATGCTACGTCGCCTCGGACGTTTCGTCAGCCGAGCGCTACCACGCTCCGATTTACCGCTCGGATTTCGGCCGGTGGTCTTTCATCATGATGACGATGGCATGGCCTTCGAGGCCGGGGTACGGCAGGCGCTCGATGGCGGCGCGCAGGTCGTGACGCTTGATGAGCTTTTGGGCCTCCTGCACTTCGTGCGCGGCCTTGGGGCCCTTGAGGGCCAGAAACCACGTCCCGGCGTGCATGACCGGCAGGCACCATTCGAGCAGCGTCCTGACGTCGGCGACGGCGCGGCTGACGACCCAGTCGAAGCGCTCGTCCAGCGTCTCCACCCGGGCGTGCAGCGTGCGCACGTTCTTCACGCCGACGGCGTCGCACATCTGACGCACGGCGTCGAGCTTTTTGCGCGTCGAGTCGATCAGCGTCACCTGCACCTGCGGCCGTGCGATCGCCAGGATCGCGCCGGGGATGCCCCCGCCCGTGCCGACGTCGGCGAGATTCCACCCCAGGTGGTCGTTCTTCGGATCGGCCTTGGACAGCGAAATGTCGATGAACGGCAGCAGCGTCAGGGCGTCGGCGACGTGCTTGATCTCGGCTTCGGCGCGGTCGGTGATGCGCGTGAGGTTGAGTTGCTTGTTCTTTTCGATCAGGGCGTCGAGGTAGGCGTCGAGTTGCCCGAGCTGCGCCTCGGTGAGCGTGCCGCCGGCGATGTCGTTCCAGAGGACGTTCATTTCACGAGTCCGCTCAGCAGGTAGTCGCGGAAGATCGTGTTGTATAGCGCCCCCGACCGACGCGACTGCAGCCGCTGGACGACGGTGGCCGGCTCCATGCCGAGGTAGCGCAGGATCAGGCCGGACATCAAGGCCGAACGGTTGAGCCCGAGGCCGCAGTGGCAAAGGACCCGGTCGCCGCGCTTGACGAGCGTGGCCGCCATCGACGCCACGGCGTGCAACCGGTCGAGGTCGGGCATCTCGCCGTCGTGGATCGGCAGGTAGACGTACAGGCCCTTGTCCGGCGTCGTCGGCACGCCGTGATCGACGTCGCCTTCGAGGTCGATCACGGTGTTGATGCCGCGGTCGAGAATCGGCTGCCAGTCCTGGATCGCGGCAGAAAGGAACAAGTGTTCCGCGTCGTCGAGTGCGACGATCTCGTCGAGCATGTCCATCCCCGCGATATTACGGACCGCCGGCCGCGGCGTCACTGACGCACCGGCGAAGGTGTGGGTACGATCACGGAGTGTCGCGCTAAACGGGAGAGCCGGCCCGAGGCAACCACAGGAGATTGTGTTCATGACGCCTGCGTCTTTGCCCCTGATTTTGTACGACGGCGGCTGCGGCTTCTGCCATCGTTCGGTCCGTTTCGTGCTGCGTCACGAGCGCAACGCACGGGTGACGTTCGCGTCGCTGGCGTCCCCGGCCGGGCAGGCGACACTCGCGCGGTTCGGCCTGCCGATGGATTACGACCGCAGTGTCGTGCTCGTCGAAGAGGGCCGGGCCTACACCGGCTCGACCGGGGCGCTGCGGATCACGAAATACCTGCGCTGGCCGTGGCGGCTGGGCGGGGCCTTTCTCCTCGTGCCGCGGCCGCTGCGCGACGCGGCGTACTACTTCGTCGCCCGCCACCGCAACCGACTGCCCGGGGCCGACGCGTGCGCGCTGCCCGATCCGGCGTGGGAGCGTCGTTTCGTCGACGCCCCGAGAAGCCCCGCCCGAGCCCGTGAGGGCTGACGAGCGTCCTTAGGATTGCTACCCGGGACGAGCGCTGGCCTTCTTCGACTGCTCTTGGATCGTCCGGCGCAGCCGCGGGATGGACGGGTCATTGGGCGTCATGCGCTCGAGGGCGTCGACGTGCGGGGCGGCTTCGGCGGGATACTCAAAAGTGAGGTAAATCTTGGCGATTGTGAAATGCGCCCGCGAGAGACGGTGTGCGTCGGCAAGGCGTCCGTGGCGGTACATGCTCAGAAGCGACTCGAACGCCTCTCGCGCCGCCTCGGGCCGGCGCTCAACCAGCGCCACCTGCCCGGCGGTGAGGTAGATCAGCGGGTTGCGCGGATCGCGCTGCATCGCGAGTTCGACGTACGGCCGGGCGGCGGCGTGATTGCCTTCGCGGACGTGCCACGCCGCCAGGTTGCCGGCCGGGAAGCGGGAGCGCGGGCTGACCGCCAGGGCATGGCGCATCACGGTCGGCTCGTCCTTCCAATGGCGCGTCTGAAGGAATGTGAGCACCGATAGCGTCACAAGCACCAGGGCCGCGACCGCCGTCCGCGAGCGCGGGCCGGTCCGCAGCAGATGCGCCCCCAGTATCGCCGGGCCCAGCAGCGCGACGTACGCATAATGATCGGCCACCGTACTGAACCGCTGGAAGTCGAACCGCACCAGCCCCAGTACGTGCAGCGGCGCCAGCACGAACACCATCAACGCCGCCAACGGCACGCGCGAATTCCATCGCCGCCACACCGCCACGGCGGCGAGCAGCGCCCCGACGGGCAGCACCCAGGTGTAGTACGCCGCGCCGCTGGCGAGAATGTCTTCGGGATTGCGGGCGTAATCGATGCAAAGCCGCAGTGGCGCCACGAGCTTTGTCATGTAGAACGCGATCGCGTCGAGGGCGACCAGCGGCCGCAATAGCAGCGGCGAAACGGTCTCGCTCGCCGGCTGCGCTGCCTTGGCCACGAGCATGATCGGCACGATCAACAGCGCCGTCGGCAGCAACGCCAGAACCGACCGGCGCACCGGCGTGCGCAGCAGCAGGACGTCGATCGCCAGCACCACCGCCGGGGTCGTCATCGCCGATGGCTTGGCAAGCAGCGCCAGCGCCAGCAGCACGAGGAACGCCGCGTAATGCCTGCGGCGTCTCTCCGCGGCGGCCTTTCTCCAGCAGACGAACTGCCACACCGCCGCGATCGACAGCCCCCCGGCCAGCACGTCCTTCAGCCCGCTGGCCCACGCGACGGATTCGACCTGCAACGGGTGCAGCGCGAAGAGCAACGCCCCGAAGCACGCCGCCGCCACGCCCACGTGCGGCGTCGGATTCGGCGGCAGCGCGCCCGGCGCCGACAAGCCTAAATCGGGTGACGGCTTGTCTTGCAAACGTAGCAGTAGCGCAAAGACCGCCAGAGCCGCGCCGCAATGGGCCGCGACACTCGCGGCGTGGAAGAAAAGTGGATTGAACGCCACCCCGCGATGATCGGGCGCGACTTTTGCCACCAGCGCGATCGCCGCCCAGGCGGTGTACGTCAGGGGCACGTAGATATTGGCCGCGGTGTGCGTCCAGTAATGCGCGACGGTCGCCCAGCCGACTTCCGTCATCCACAGGTTGTAGACGATCGTCACGTCGTCGTCCCAGCCGGCGAAATCGCAGGTTAACGTGTAGCTAAAGGCCAGCACCGTCGCCGCGACGACCAGCGCCGCGGCGGCCCGGGGGGTGAGGCGGTTCAAGACGCCGCCCCGATGACCGCCGCCATCCTGCCGGTGATGCCGCGCTCTCGGCGGTGAGAGAAAAATGTCGCTTCGTCGGTCACGGTGCAGCAGTCGGTGGTGTCGAGGCGCGTGACGCCGGCGGCGCGGAGTTGCAGTTCGATGGCGCCTTTTAGATCGACCAGGGCCTTGTCGCCCGCCGCCGGGCGCACGGGCGCTAGCCGGCCGAACACGCGGCGGAACTCGGCGGCGACATCGGGGCCGACTTCAAACGCATCGGGCCCGATCGACGGGCCGATCGCGGCGATCACGTCGGCCGGGCGGTCGAACCCCCGAAGCGCCGCGGTCACCACGCCGGCGACGACCCCGCGCCACCCCGCGTGCACCGCCGCCACGCGCCCTCCACCGGCGAGCAGCACCGGCACGCAGTCGGCGGTGCGCACGCTCAGCAGCAGGGTGGGATCGCCCGAGGTGATCGCGTCCGCCTGCCCGATTTCATCGCCGTCGTAGATCACGTCCGTACGGGTGGCTGAATCGGCGTCGACGACGCACGCGCCGTGCACCTGGTGCGTAAAGACGCGCCGCCGGCCGGCGCAGCCGACCGCGGCGTGGAGGCGGGCGTAGTTTGCGGAAATGTTGTCCGGCGCGTCCTGCTGCTCGCAGCCGGCGGGATTGCCGAGATTGAGGCTGTCGAACGGCCCACGGCTGATGCCGCCGACGCGCGTGGAAAATGCGTGCGGCACGCCCGCGCCGCGCAGCAGCGGCGAGACGTAGGCGACGACCTGATTATCAAACGTCACGCGCTCAAGCACCGCGTCGGATTACACCCGATCACGCGGCCCCGGGGCAAGGCTCAGGCCCGCAGCCGGCGAAGGCGACCGCAGCCGCGTCGCTTATGGACCTGTCGCGCGTTACAACGGGCCGACCATGCCCACGCCACCCGGTATCCGCCGCGCGGTATTTCCCGGCCAGTTCGATCCGATCACCAACGGGCACCTCGACGTGATCCGCCGCGGCGTGCATTTGTTCGACGAGTTGATCGTCGCCGTCGGGGTGAACCCGGACAAACGCGAGATGTTCACGCTGGCGGAGCGGGCGGAGATGATCAGCGGCCTGGTGACCGACCTGCCGGGCGTACGGGTGACGCAGTACAGCGGGCTGACAATGAACATGGTGCGCCAGCAGGGGGCCCGGACGATCCTGCGCGGCTTGCGCGACGCCACCGACATCCGCTACGAGTTCCAACTCGCGATGGCCAACCGCGCCGTCGGGGGGATCGAGACGGTCTTCATCATGACCGGCGACCAGTACGCCCTGACCAGCAGCAGCCTGATCCGCCAGGTCGTCACCCTCGGTGGTGATGTGCGGCAACTGCGGGCGGTCGTGCCCGAAGCAATCATCGAACGATTATTGGTCAAACAGCGGGCGGGCGGCTTTGCCGCCGGCGCCGACACACCCGCGGAATAGCTCGTTCTCGGCGTCCCGGGGTGACGGACTCGGACGTCGCCGGAACAATTGGTGCAGGGATTTTTACTTGACCAAGTTAACGGCAGCGGGGTATGCTACCGATTGCCGCACCCCGGTTCACGGGGCTCGCGGCCGGGCGAGACGGAGCGAGCGAGGGTTTCCAGCTTCCTGGGAACAAAAAAGCGACGTTTAACCTGAAGACGGGACGGAAGTCGAAATTCCAACCATCTGTTGGCGAATGTCGCCGGCGGAAGAATGGTTGTTGCCAACGCATCGGGCGGCAGAACGCTTTCGAGAACCGAGCGCATCGATCACCGAACGCTCAAGACAGCCATCATTTCTATTATTGTCATCCTCGAAACGCTCGCGGTCGTCAGAAGTCAGTAGCAAGGTCCATTGCCCCGGGTCCGAAACGCAGTGCGGGGCGCGTTACTAAGGAGCTTCATATGAAGCGTTCCCTCCGCAAGGGTTTCACCCTTGTCGAACTTCTGGTCGTCATCGGCATCATTGCGCTGCTGATCTCGATCCTTCTGCCGTCGCTCAATCGCGCCCGCGAAGCGGCCAACCGCATCAAGTGCTCGAGCAACCTGCGTCAAATCGGTCTGGCGATGAAGATGTACGCCAACGAAGAGACCCGTACGCAGGCCTACCCGCGCACGAAGTACGGCGCTGCCAGCAGCGCGACGTGGGGCACCGGCACGGGCAATGACGGCACCGGCTCGGCCAATGCCAGCCCGTTCAGCGGCGGCACGGCCAACGGCGAGACGGACTGGAATGACGTGACTTCGGCGATGTTCCTCGTGCTCCGCACGCAGGACATCACCGCGGACGTGTTCATCTGCCCGTCGAGCAACGCCGACCGCTACGAGATCCGTTCGCCCGGCACGATCCAGTACTACACGAACTGGGCCACCGGCACGGTCACCAACGGCCATCTCAAGGCGCTGAGCTACAGCATCTCGAATCCGTACGGCAACGCCGCTGCGATCAGCAACGGCTTCAGCTTCAACGATTCGATGACCGCCGAATACCCGCTCATGGCTGACATGAACCCGGGCGGCACGGACACCAGCACCGATGCGTCGGACGGCGTCCAGATCGCCTTCGGTTCGGCCGGCAGCGCGATGCGCAAGGCCAACAGCAACAACCACGACAAGGACGGCCAGAACGTCCTGTACGCCGACGGCCACGTGGACTGGGTCACCAGCCCGTACGTCGGTGTCCAGCAGGACAACATCTTCACGTCGCGCGCGGCGATCAGCCCGGTCACCGCGACCGGCACCGCTCCGGTCTACAAGGCCACCGTTTCGCCGTGGGACGGCAACGACGCGGTCATGATCCCGACCGACAACGCGAGCTGATTTGCCGCAAACCGCAAGGTTTGCTGACAGAAAAGCACGTTCCAACGACCCAAACCCGCCGGACGCAAGTCCGGCGGGTTTGTTGTTGCGCCGACCGATCCCTCAAACCACCGCCGCCCGATCGCGGCAGGCTTGTAGCGAAATGCGTTCGCCCTCGCGCCGCCGCTTCGTTATGATCGCGGACATGGAACAGGTGCTCCCGCCCGAAACCGCTCACGGTTCGGGATTCGAAGCCACGCGCGTGCGGCAGTTTACGGTGTTTCTTGAGAACCGCGTCGGGCGTCTGATGGCGCTGCTGCGGGCGCTGGAAGAGGCCGAGCAACGGCTCTACGCCCTGGCGATAGAAGAATCCGCCGACGCCGCCCTCGTGCGATTAATCGTGTCCGACCCGGACCACGCCAAGCCGTTCCTCAAGAGCAAAGGGTTTTCGCTCAGCGTGACCGAGGTGCTGTGCGTGGTCATGCCTAGGGACATGAAGAACCCCCTGCAGGCCGTCTGCCAGTGCCTGCTGTCGGCCGAGCTGAACCTGCACTACACCTACCCGATGATCCAAGGCCCCACCGGCCCGGCGATCGTGATTTATGCCGACGATGCCACCTTCGCCGCCCGCCAGCTCCACAAGCACCGCTTCCAGATCCTCAGCGAAGCCGACCTGTACGCCCCCGCCGACGGTTCCGATCACGACAATTGAGCCAGATTGTGTGACGGAGCCTTAGCCGAAGGGGCACCGCGGCCTGGAGTACCAGACCGTGGCACCGGAATCAGGTTCAAATTGAACGACTACCCACCGGCGGTCGGAATGCCGTCATTTCGCGGGAACCGGCGGCAAGGCGAGCTGGGTGTTCTCGCCCTTCTCGACGCGCAGCCCTGACGGCACGCCGATGAAGAACGTCCCGGCGCGCTTGGTTTTGAGCGCATCGACGGTGTCAAACCGTTCCTTCTCGAGCGGGCGGATCAGGTGATCCGGCCGCACCCAGCCGGCGGCGGTTTTCTCGAACCGCCACAACTCGACGCGCCAGAGCAGGTCATTCCCGCCGGGCGGGGCGGCTGACTTGTCGCCAACGAGCTCGACAACCGCCGCGGCCTTGCTCGCGTCGCCGTTGAAACTCACGAACCGCACCTGCCGCGCCGTCGCCTTGGCTTGGGCCAGGAAGTCGGCGATGGCGGATTTGTCGTCGTCGCTCATCGGCGCGGGAGCCGCCCGGGCCGGGCCCGGCGGCGAGGTATCGATCAGCCGCACCTGCCGGCCGTCTTTGAGATAAAGCTTTACGTCCAGGCTGTCGTCGGTCTTGAGCGGCGTGAACACCACCCGTCCGGCGGTGATCTTTCCCTCCACAGGGTTGCCGCCTTCGCCGGTCGCCGTGGCTACGGTGATCTCGGTCTCGCCCGTCCGCACCGTCAGCGACGCCGCGGTCGCCATCGGGGCTAACGCCGCGCACACGCAGACGATCCAGTTTGTCAGCCTTGCCATTGCGCCTCCGGTTATCGCACCAGAATACCGTGCCGCGCCGAATCGGCGAGCCGCGCGGCCCGTACGATATTTTGTCGGGGCCCTGCCGGCCAGCGGACGAGGAAGGTCAGATAATATTCAATGCCACGCGTCGGATGGTCGATGAAGTGTCGCAGAAGGTTCGCGCCCCATTTCGGAGACTTGTTATGAACCCGTCACTTCCGCTCTGCTGCACGCCCGATGCTTTTGCCCTTTTCTCCCGCCAGGTTCCGTGCGTGGAAACCACGCAGGGCCTTCTGCGCGCCGCGGTGGCGGTCGCGCTGCAGCAGCACGACGAGATCGATCCGACCGAGGCCGAGCGCACCCTGCGCGGGTACGGCAAGTTCGTCCGCTCCCGCGTGCGCGGCCCGCAGCAGCAGGCGATTCTCGCCCACCTGCACCAGTACCTTTTCGAAGAACAAGGCTTCGCCGGCAACGACGACGACTACTACAACCCCGCCAACAGCTACCTGCCCGAAATCCTCGAATCTAAGCGCGGCCTGCCGATCACGCTCGCGATCGTGTACAAAATCGTCGCCGAGAAACTGGGCCTCAAAGTCCGCGGCGTCGGCCTGCCGGGCCACTTCCTCGCCGCCGTCGAGACCGACAGCGGCCCGATGTACATCGACTGCTTTGCCGCCGGGCGGATCATGACCGCCGGCGAATGCCGCGAGCGCGTCGAATCGATCTTCGGCGACAGCGTCAGCTGGCGTGACGACATGCTCGACCCGGTCACCAACCGCATGTGGCTCAGCCGCATGCTGCAGAACCTGCTGCACATCTTCACCACGCACCAGCAATGGACCGACGTGGCCGCGATGCTCGAAATGCAGATGCTGCTGTGGCCCAAGCAGGCGCAGCTCAAGCGTGACATCGCCCTGGTCCTGGCCCGCATCGACATGCCCAAGCCTGCGTCGATGTGGCTCGGCGATTACCTCCGCACCAACCCCAACGACCCCGAGCGCGACGAGCTGAACGATCTTATGATCAAGCTGTCGAAGTAGTTCGTCGCCTGCCAGGATACATCACAAGACCCACGCCACGCGGCGTGGGTCTTTGTGTTTCCACGATCACGTCTTCGATCACTTGCGCGACCGAAAAAGACGTTTGCCACAGAGTCACAAAGAGCACAGAGAGAAGAGAGAGCGGAGAAAGCGGAGGTCCGTTCGTGATTGCTGTGCAAGGGCGGACGCATGCGTCTGGATGGCATTTTCAGATGTTCGCCAGAACGCTTGTGGGGTGGGCGTCCCGCCCGCCTGATTCGTTCCCATCTCTGGCGGGCGAGACGCCTCCTCCACTGATTTGCGTTTTTGCGGCGGAGAAATGGCATGGCGCGTCGTGAATGCGCCGCGCGCCGTATCTTCGCCTGTTATCCTTCGGACATGTTCGCAACAATCCGCGCCGGCGTGCCGGCGACCAATAAGGCCGTTTACCACCGCATTGGCTTTACCGCCCATGACCCGGCGGTCGTGATCGAGTTGCCGCGCGGCGACCGCTTGCTGACGCTGCTGATCGTGCGCGACGTCGAACTCGAACGGGCGAAGAGACTCGCCCGCGCCGACCGCGTGTATGCCCCGCGGGATTTCGCCCCGCCCGACGGCCTGTCGGGCGACCGCGAGATCGCCACCGCGCAGGCCGCCGTCGAATGCCTGCGCCGGCATGGCGTCTTCAAGCTCAATGGCGACCGCTCGCTGCCGCTGCTCTACGTCGAGCTTGCCCGCGAGGCCGGTATCGACATCGCGCTTGACGTCGACCTCGGCGTGCGCGAACGACGACAGAAGGACGACGCCGAGATCGAGATGCTTCGCGGGGCACAGCGCGACACCGAAGCCGTCGTCGCCGAGGCGTGCGCGATCGTCGCCCGAGCCGTCGCCGACGAACGCGGCGTGCTGCACGCACCGGGAGACTCGCGGCCGCTTACTGCCGATCGCTTGCGCCGGATCATCGACGCCGCCATCGTCGCCCGCGGCTACGCCGCCGCCGACACCATCGTCGCCGGAGGCCCGGTGGGCAGCGACTGCCATCACCCCGGCGAAGGCGAACTCCGCACCGGGGAGCCGGTGATGATCGACGTCTTCCCGCAGAACAAATCCACGCTCTACCACGGCGACTGCACGCGCACCGTCGTGCACGGTCAAGTGCCCGAGACCGTGGCGCGTATGCACGCGATCGTCGGCGAAGCCAAGCGCGCAGCTGCTGCCGTCGCCCGTGTCGGCGTCACGGGCGACGCCGTCCACGCGGCAGTCGTCGCGGTCTACCGCGCCCACGGCGTTCACGTCGGCTTCGCGCCCGACGGCGCGCCGGCGGACCTGCTCTTTTGCCCCCACGGCACCGGCCACGGCCTGGGTCTCGATCTCAAAGAGCCGCCGCTGCTCGACGCCAAAGGCCCGGCTCTGCTGCCCGGCGACGTCGTCACGATCGAGCCCGCCGTCTATTGCCGAAGCGTCGGCGGCGTGCGTGTCGAGGATTTGTACGTCGTCCGCGAAGGCGGGTGCGAAAACCTCAACACGTTGGCGGAAGGTTTGCAGTGGTAGATGACCGTGGGGCGGGCGTCTCGCCCGCCAGCAATTTATTGTTCATGCAGGCGGGACGCCCGCCCCACGGCCCACACGCAAGTGCCAGCGAGACGCCGATACCCCGCGCGACCGCGAAGGTGCATAGGATGGATTGCGAATACGGTCTCGTGAACGTAAATGGCGCCATCCAACCCCGATCATCCTGTCCGCGCCGCCTCGAACGAATTCACCGGCTTCGTCCGCGTGCGCGGTGCACGCGAGAACAATCTCAAAAACATCGACGTTGATGTGCCGCGTGACGCGCTGGTGGTGTTCACCGGCGTCAGCGGCTCGGGCAAGTCGTCGCTGGCGTTCGGCACGCTGTTCGGCGAGGCGCAGCGGCGGTATCTCGAATCGGTCGCGCCTTACGCGCGGCGGCTGTTCGAGCAGACGGGCGTACCGGAAGTCGATTCGATCGAAGGGCTGCCGCCGGCGGTGGCGCTGCAGCAGCAGCGCGGCACGGCCAGCGCACGGTCGAGCGTCGGCAGCGTGACGACGATTGCCAACTCGCTGCGCATGCTCTACTCGCGCGCCGGCGTATACCCGCCGGGCCAGGGCATTCTGTATGCCGAATCGTTCAGCACCAATACGCCCGAAGGCGCCTGCCCGCAGTGCCACGGCCTGGGGCGGGTGTACGAAGTGACCGAGCGCTCGATGGTGCCTGACGATTCGCTCACCATCCGCCAGCGCGCCATCGCCGCCTGGCCGACGGCGTGGGGCGGGCAGAACCAGCGCGACATTCTCGTCTCAATGGGATACGACGTCGACAAGCCGTGGCGCGAGCTGCCCAGGAAGGACCGCGACTGGATTCTGTTCACCGACGAGCAGCCGCAAGTGCCCGTCTACCCCGGCTACACGCCGGCCGAAACGCGCAGCGCCCTCAAGCGCAAGGAGCCGCCGAACTACACCGGCACGTTCAGCAGCGCCAAGCGGCACGTGCTGCACTCGTTCGCCAACACGCAAAGCCCGCTCATGCGCAAGCGGGCGCTGCAGTTCATGATCGGCGCTGACTGCCCGCTCTGCGGCGGCAAACGACTGCGGCGCGAGGCGCTAGCGGTCAAGTTCGCGGGACTCGACATCACCGAATGTTCGCGCCTGCCGCTGGCAAAGCTGCAGGACGTCCTCTGCCCGATCGCCGACGGCACGGCCAAGGGGTTCGCCCGGCTGGAGATCGAGCACCCGGAGAAGGCCATCGTTTCACAGCGCATCGCCCGGGATTTGTGTGCCCGCATCGCCATCCTGCTCGATCTGGGCCTGGGCTATCTGCAACTCGAGCGCAGCACGCCGACGCTGTCGCCGGGCGAGTTGCAGCGCCTTCGCCTTGCCACGCAGGTGCGGTCGAATCTGTTCGGCGTGGTCTACGTGCTCGACGAGCCCTCGGCCGGCCTGCACCCGGCGGATACTGAATCGCTGCTGGCGGCGCTCGATCGGCTTAAGGCGGCGGGCAACTCGCTGTTCGTCGTCGAGCACGACCTCGACGTCATCCGCCGCGCCGACTGGATCGTCGACGTCGGCCCGGCCGCGGGAGAACAGGGCGGCGAAATCCTCTACAGCGGACCGGCGGCGGGGCTGGAAAAGATCGGGCCTTCGCAGACGCGGCGGCATCTATTCGCAAACAACAAACCGCCGCCGCGCCCGCCGCGGCAGCCGGCGGGGTGGCTGCGGCTTGAGGGGGTGACGCGCAATAATTTGCACGGGCTGGACGTCGCCTTCCCGCTCGGGGTGTTTACGTCGGTCACGGGCGTTTCCGGGTCGGGCAAGTCGAGCCTAGTGAGCCAGGCCCTGGTCGATCTCGTTGCCGCCGGTCTCGGCCACGAGCTGCCGGCCGAGGAAGACGATCCGGACACCACCGATGCCCCCGCGCCCACGGCCGGGCACATCGCCGGCGGGATGGAAACGATCAAACGCCTCGTGCGCGTCGACCAGAAGCCGATCGGCCGCACGCCGCGGTCGAACCTGGCGACGTACACGGGGTTGTTCGACCACGTGCGCAAGCTGTTCGCCGCCACGAAGGCCGCCCGCGCGCGGCGGTACGACGCGGGGCGCTTCAGCTTCAATGTCGCCAAGGGGCGCTGCGAAACGTGCGAGGGCGAAGGATCGGTGTTCGTCGAACTGCTGTTCATGCCCAGCGTCTACGCACCGTGCCCGACCTGCCACGGGGCGCGCTACAACGCAAAGACGTTGGAGATCCAATACCGCGGCAAGAACATCGCCGAGGTGCTCGGCCTCACTGTCGACGCCGCCGTCGACTTCCTGGCCGAAGACCCGGCCACCCGCCGGGCCCTGGGTGTGCTGCAGGAAGTGGGCTTGGGCTACCTGCGCCTCGGTCAGCCGGCGACCGAGCTTTCCGGTGGCGAAGCGCAGCGCATCAAGCTCGCGACCGAGTTGCAGCGCCCCAGCCGCGGCGCGACGCTCTATGTGCTCGACGAGCCCACGACGGGTTTGCATCCCAGCGACGTCGAACGGCTGATGACCCAGCTCAACGGCCTCGTCGCCAGCGGCAATACAGTGGTCGTGGTCGAGCACGAAACGCGCGTCATTGCCGGCAGCGACTGGGTCATCGACATCGGCCCCGGCGCCGGCGACGCCGGCGGGCGCGTCGTCGCCAGCGGCCCGCCGGCCCAGGTGGCCAAGGCCAGGGGCAGCCGCACCGCGCCCTACCTGGCGCGGTACATCGCGTCAGGCAAGACGCCATACTTACTCGCAGCATGCGTGAATTCGTGGCGTGGGCGTCTCGCCCACGTTTCGGCGCAGCCGAAAGGATTCTTCGCCGCTTCGCCGCGAACGCGGGCGAAACGCCCACGCCACGATCGGAAGAACGGGGAAGTTCGCCTAAGCCCGCTTGATGCCTTCGGCCGTCAGCGCCGCGTCGATGGCGGTGACGAGGTCGCTGCGCACTTCCGGCCAGTCGTCGTAGCGCTCGGTCCACACGCGCAGATCGAACTTCAGCCCGCCCGCGGAGAGGAACTCCGCCACGTACGCCTGCGGGGCCGGCGCTTTGGCGATGCGCTCCTGCTCGCCGGCGACGCGCTTGAGCAGCGCGATCACGCGTCCCGGCTCGGCGCCGGCGGCGAGGGAGAGCCCTATGTCGAAGCCGCGCTGGCGCGTCGTCAGCGTCCAGTTCGTCACGCGGTTGGCGATGAGCATGCCGTTGGGCACGATCACGTCCGCGCCCGAGCCCAGCCGCACGACGCTGGCGCGGATGCCGATGCGGGCGACAGCGCCGACCGTCGTTGAATCGAGCTCGATCACGTCGCCCACCTGGATCGGCCGCTCGAAGAGCAGGATCAGGCCGCTGACGAAGTTATTGACGATGTTCTGCATCCCGAAGCCCAGCCCGACGCCGAACGCGCCGGCGAGGATGGTGAACTTCGTGATGTCGTACCCCATCGCCGCGACGGCGATCAGGAATCCAACGAACAGGATGATGTAGCGCAGCAGCGTCGTAACCGCGTACGGAATGCCGCGGGCGAGGCGCACGCGCGGATACACTTCTTCTTCGAGCAGGAACCGCGCCAGGCGCGAGAGCAGGATTGCGGCCGCGATCGTGATCGCAAACGCCAGCAGTCCGCCGAGCGACAGACTGACCGCGCCGTATCCCCACTCGGCGGTGAGGGCGCGGCCGGCGCGGTCGAGCAGCGGCCGCCGGAGTGAAAGCATTTCCAGCGTGATCCACGCCCACCACGCCGCCGCCGCCAATGACACAACGCCCATCACGCGGCGACGTACGAGCGCGCCGTGGCGGCGGATGACGTGCAGAGCCGCGACCGGCCGGGCATGCGCCGCGCCGGCGAGCAGCGCGTCGGCGACGCTCACGCACGCCAAAAGGATCACCCCGGTGTACGCGCTGGCGAGCAGGGTGTTGCCCAGCAGCCGCGCCAGACTGGTGAAGCCCAGCACGTTGGCCGCGGCGGAGACGCCCATCACCACTGCTGCCCCGCGGGCGACGAAGCGCACAAGCCTCCACCGGCCGGAGCGCGCCAATTCATCGAACCCCGCCTGGCGCGGCGCGAACCGGAGGAACCACAGCAGGAAGACCACGCCACCGGCCATCTCCGCCGCCAGAAGCGTGCGGGATAAGGCCGGCATCGCCGCCGTCACGCGCACGACCAGGCCGATGAAATAGCACGCCATCAGCCCATACAGCAGCGGCATCACCGTCCGTCGCAGCAGTTGCCGCAGCACCAGCACCGACGGCACGAGCATCGCGCCGCCAACCACCGCCAGGAACAGACGCGGCGCCTGCGGGTAAAACCACGGCACGATCGGGACGGTGGCCACGATCGCGCTGGCGATGGGCATGTCGAACACCGCCAGGCTGCGGGCGGGCTCGGCGGCGCGGCGCAGGTCGTCTGCCCACTTGCGGCGCATCCAGATGATCCCCGCCGCCAGCGCGCCGATCACGCCGCCGTGCAGCGCTAAGCCTTCGGCCTCGCGCTGTACGTACGCGCGCATGGCCGTCCATTGCGTGGCGAACGAGTTGCGCGTGTCTTCGGCCAGGTTCTGCTGCGCCTGCGACCGCACGCCGGGGTTCCATAACGGCGGGCTGTCCCGATCGAGCAGGCGATTCACCGCCTGTGCCTGCGCCTCGCGCACCGCCGACACCGCCCCCGCCGCGCGCACGTCCTGCGCCGCCACGCGGCCCTGCAGCGCCCACACTTCCTGGAACCGCGCGGCCACGCGCCCGTGCGTGGCCGCGATTTGCCCCACGACGCCGGTGATGCGCTCGACCACGCCGGGTTCCGCACGCGCGGCCCGGGCGGCGTCGAGCGATCCCTGCCACTTGCGCGTCAGCTCGATCAAACGCTCTTCGTCGCGCCGCAACTCATTCCCGCGGGCGGCAAGGTCGGTCGCCCATTTCAGCAACTGCCGGCGGACGTCGGTCCATTTGCGGTCAAGGGCCTTGAGCGTTTCGAGCGACGACCCGGGGGCGAGCAGGTTCGCGTCTTCGGCCAGGCCGGCGGTGATCTCGCCGGTCAAGGTCGCCAGGCGCGCGTCGGTTGCGCCGACCACCGGATCGGCGGCAAGGTCGGCGTCAATCTTGCGCAGGGACGCCGCCGCCGCCTCGGTGTCATCCGCCAACGCCGCCATCGACAGCGTCGGGGCGGGGGCCGTCGCGGGCAATGTCGCGGGCGAGGTAGCTGGCAGGGTAGCCGGGTTTGTCGCAGGCAGCGTCGTTGGCGCCGACGCGGGGTGCGTTACTGGCGCGGTGGCGGTGACAGGGTCGGTCGCCGGTCGTTCCTGTGCGTGCAGAATGCCCACAGGCAGGCATAGCACGGAAGCGAGCAGGATGCGAAGGGCGATGGGGAGTCGACGAGTCATAAAGGATGAGCGGCTGGGAACGAGCGCGACCGATTATTGGGCCGCCCACGCGGCAAGCAAGCCTGAACCTCGTCCGTGTCGCCGCGCGGACATTCATAACACCGCTCGACGAACTTTCGACCACACCTTGTCCAGAGGGCGAGGTCTCAGCCGAGCCGCGCCTCTGGTCCCCTCGCCCGGTACGCCGGGAAAGGGTTAGGGAGAGGGCTTGAACCAAAAGATGCAAGGTCGGACAAGGCCCCCTCGCTAGCCCTCTCCCGTGAATACTCGGGAGAGGGAACAAGGGCCGCAGTGGCCGCGCAGATCCTCGCCCAAACGGCGGCCGCGCGGCTGTCATGCGACGCTCATCCCACGCCGCCGTCCCCGCCGTCCGCGCCGCACGCCGGCCCCGGGGCCATGCGGCCGGTGAGGCGCGGGTCGTCGGACCGCAGCGTGGCGAGTAGTTCCAACACCGGCCGCGAGAGGCCGAAGACGTACACCCGCCCGTCCGGCTGGATCGTGATCTCGGTGACGTGCGTCTCGTCGTCGGGTGATGGGTCCGCACGGGACTCTGAATCGGTCATTGAATCACCGTCAGGTTGAACGCCGCGGCCAGCCCGCGCGCCGCGCTGCCCGCACGCGGCGACAGCGGGGCCGACAGCTCATCGAACCGCTTCGCCCGCCAGCTCGGCATGTAACTGTCGCGCAGGCTCAGCGGCACCTGCGGTAAGTGCGCACGCAGCCAGTGCAGGATCGGACGGTAACAGCACTCCTCATGGCCGGGCAACAATAGATGGCGAACGATCAGCCGCGCCGCCGGCTGCTGCGCCACGCGCAGCAGGTTCCGGCAGACGATAGGCATGTAACCGTCCACGCCGCTGAGGCGCTTTGCGCAGGCCTCGTTGCCGAACTTCAGGTCCGCGACGTAGACATCGACCACCCCTTCAAGCAAATCGAACGCCTCGGGCGTGCCATAGAAATCCGATTTCCACACCACCGGCGGCAGCTTCGGGCAAAGGGCCATCACCTCCAGCACGCGTGGCAGGTGGATCGTCGGTTCGCCGCCCACCCATTGGATGTTTCGCGCCCCCTGGCCGCGACCCCACTCAACACAGGCGTTGAACCATTCGCTCGTCAGCACGCCGCCGCGCGACGGGTCGAAAGCGTCGAGCCCGGCGATGCAGAAGACGCAGCGCAGGTCGCACCCGGAGAGATAAAACAAGTGCGACGGCACGAGCTCTGCTTCTTCGCCGTACTCGACACGGTGGCGGAACACGCGCGCCTCCGTGCCGGCCTTGCACGGCCCGCGCTCGCCGCTGTCTCGCGCCGCGCCGCAGCGGTGTTCGCACAGCATGCACGCGCGGTCGTGGCAGCGCGCAGCGGCAAGGCGCTGGGGTTGGATCAGGCTGTCGGACATACGCGCGTCCCCAGTTTCCGCGTCCATCGTATCGCGCCTGGCGCCATGGCCGGCGGACAAAATTTGCGAAGCAGGGTTGATCGCATCGCGTCGTGCGCGATCAGCGCGAACGCCGCAGACGATGTTTGAGCAGGCGAAAAAAATCTTGTTGGGTTTCCGCCCGGCCGGACATACTGGGGGTAAATGCGTCCGCCCGCCGACGATGCCGCGCTGCTGCGCGAGTTTGTGACCGAGAAGTCTGAGCCGGCGTTTGCCGAGCTCGTCGGGCGGTACACCGATCTGGTCTACGCGGCCGCGTCGCGTCAAACCGGCCGGGCGGATCTGGCCGAGGACGTGACGCAGGCGGTGTTCATCCTGCTGGCGCGCAAAGCGCCGCGACTGACGGCCGGCGTGTCGCTGGCAGGGTGGCTGCACAAGGTCACGCGCTACACCGCACTCAACACCCTGCGCACCGCCACACGGCGGCGCGTGCACGAACGGAGGGCCGCAGAGATGGCCGCAAAGATGGCCCCCAAGATGGCCTCTGAGATGGCTGTCGATCCACGCCGGCCCACCACCGCCTGGGCCGAGCTGGCGCCGTTGCTCGACGAAGGCATCGCCCGACTGGGCGCCCGAGAGCGCGAAGCCGTCGTGCTGCGCTTCCTGCAACAGCACAGCTTCGCGCGCGTCGGCAAATCACTGGGCATCAGCGAAGAAGCGGCGCAGATGCGCGTCACCCGCGGGGTGGAAAAGCTGCGCGGCTTCCTGCGCAGCCGCGGCGTGGCGGTGACGGCCGCGGCGCTGGGCACCCTTGCCGCCGCCAACGCCGCGCCCGCCGCGCCGCCGCAGCTCGCCGGCGCGATCAGCGGAAAGGCCCTCTGTGCCGCCGACGCCGAGGCCGCCCGCCTCGCCGACGCCGTCGCCCGGGCGATGACCTTCGACGGCGTGCGCGCCGTCGCGGCGGTTACGCTTGCGCTGCTGGCCCTGACGATCGGCAGCGCCCTGCTCATCGAGCGCCTCGTCACCCGCGCGCCGCAATTGTGGCAGTGGCCGCGCGCCGTCCCTGCCGAGCGCAGCGAAGCGGTGGCGCCGGGCATGGCAGGACACGGCGGTGGCGTCGACGCATTGGTCTGGCGCATCGTCGATCCCACCGCCGCGGCCGGCATCGCCAGCAATCGCGCAGCGGGCAACGGAGCCAGGAACGGGGCCGGGAATTGAAAGACCAGGGCAGCCCCATGAACGCCGATCCCGACGCCACCGCACTACGACAAACCCCGCCCCCCACGGCCGCCGCCGAACCGTGCGCGCCGGCCGACGCGGAACTGGAAGTGCTGATCCGCGCGCGGTACCCGATCATCTACGTTCTGAGCTGCGAAGAAGAGCGCGTCGAGCGGCGTCTGGCGCAGATCGCGGCGACGCGCAACAAAAAACTGTACGTCTGGACGTGCACACAGGGCATCGTGCGCTACGGCGCAGAGCCGCAGCGCACCCGATCCGCCACCGGCAGCACCACCGATCCCCTTTCGGCCCTGGATTCGGTACTGCAGCACGTCGACCCGGCGATCTACCTGTTCAAGGATTTTCACCCCTTCACCGAAGAAAACCGCGCCAACCTCGCCATCATCCGCCGCCTGAAAGACGTCGCCCACGAGCTGCGGGACACCTACAAGACGATCGTGATCGTCGCTCCCGTCATGCGGATCGCGCCGGAACTGGATAAGGACGTCACGCTGCTCGAATTCAAGCCGCCGGACGCCGCCGACTTCGACCGCCTGCTCGACCGCATCATCGAGGACGTGAAGGACAACCCGAACGTGCGCGTGCGATTGACGAAGGAAGGCCGCGCCCGCCTCGTGCAGGCGGCGCGCGGGCTGACGCTGAAGGAGGCGGAAAACGTCTTCGCCAAAACGCTCGTGCTCGACGGCACCCTCGACGCAGACGACGTGAGCGTCGTCTTCAGCGAAAAGCAGCAGATCATCCGCAAGAGCGGGCTACTCGAATACTTCTCAAGCCAGGAAGAGTTCGCCCACGTCGCGGGGCTGGAGAACCTCAAGGCCTGGCTCGTGAAGCGCAGCGCCGCGTTCTCGGAAGAAGCCGCGGCGTTCGGGCTGCCGTCGCCGCGCGGCGTGCTGCTGCTGGGCGTGCAGGGGTGCGGCAAGAGCCTTTGCGCCAAAGCGGTGTCGAGCTTATGGAAGCTCCCGCTGCTGCGGTTCGACGTCGGTCGGATGTTCGGCAGCCTTGTGGGATCGAGCGAAGAGAACGTCCGTCGCGCGATCCAGACGGCCGAGAGTGTCGCACCGGCGATCCTGTGGGTCGACGAGATCGACAAAGCCTTTGCCGGCTCGGTCGGGTCCGGCGGCAGCGACGGGGGCACGGCGTCGCGCGTGTTCGGCACGTTCCTGACATGGCTGAGCGACAAGACCGCCCCGGTGTTCGTCATCGCCACCGCCAACGACATCAGCCAGCTCCCGCCCGAACTGCTGCGCAAAGGCCGGCTCGACGAGATCTTCTTCGTCGATCTCCCCAACGAGACCGAGCGTCGCGTGATCTTCGAGATTCACCTCGAGAAGCGCCGCCGCGTGCCGCCGCTGTTCGATCTCGACCTGCTCGCCCAGCGCAGCGAAGGCTTCAGCGGCGCGGAGATCGAAGAAGCAATCATCTCCGGTTTGTTCGACGCCTTTGGCGCCGGCGGCGAGCTCGATACGCAGACGCTGCTCACCAGCCTCGACGAAACGGTCCCACTGTCGCGCACGATGAGCGAAGAGCTCAACCGCCTGCGCACCTGGGCCCAGGGCCGGGCGCGGCCTGCATCGGGCGGGGTGGCCGCGGCGGTGGTGGAATCGCGGCGCAAGATCGAACTGTAGCCCGGCGTGGCCCGGACGCATCGGGTTCAGGCCACGCCGGCACTGCACTGTGTGGAGGCTGTTATGAGTTCCGTCATCGTCGTCACGCCGCTGATCATCGCCGGCTGGCCCGTCATCACCGCCGCCGTCACAGCGGCGATCGGGTCGATGGGCTTCTCGCTCGCCGCGGCGTCTCACGCGAGCGTGAAGTCAGCGATCAAGGATCAGCAGTCGCAGAAGGCCCGCGCCGAGATCGACGTCGAAGACAGCGAAATCCTCGCCGACGCCGGCCCCGCCAACGGCGAACTCGTGATCGAGCGCGACGACATCCGCATCGTCTTCACTCGCGACCCGCGCGGGGCGCTGAAGCTGTGCGTCGAAGGCGAGAAGCATTCCAAGGCCGAGCTCAAGCGCATTGGCGAAGAAGTGCTCGGCCGGGTGACGCAGCAGTTCGTGTACCACCGCATCGTGAGCGAGCTGGGGGCGCGCAACATGACGATCGTCGACGAGCACGTCGCCGCCGACCAGACGGTGAAAATCCGCGTGCGAAATCTCTAAACGCATCCACCCCACTGAGGAGCCGCCATGGCCGAGCAGGAAATCGAAATCGAGATCAGCCCCGACGGCAAAGTCACCGCCCGAACCAAGGGCATCAAGGGCCCGGCGTGCATGGATTACGCCGACCTGCTGGCGCACATCGTCGGCCGCGAAGAATCGCGCGAGAAGACCGCGGAGTATTACGAGACCGAGATCACCGCGCAGCACCGCATCACGACAAAGCAGCGGCGCTGAGCCGCTGCGCCCGAAGACGCCATGCAATGCACGAACTGCCAATTTCACAACATGCCCGGCACGCTGGCGTGCGGGCGGTGCGCCACGTCGCTCGTGCTGGCGACGGCGACGATCGACGTCCACCCGCCGCGGGCGGGGAAGTGGCGGAAGCGGTTGCGGCGGATCAACCCGGTCGTCGCCCACGGGTCGAACCTGCGCGCCGCCGCGGCTGCGCTGGCGGCGGAGCGAGCGATGATCGCTTCGTCCGTGCCGGCGCCGGCGCTGCTCGGCCGACTCGTGCTGCCGGGGTGGCCGCAGCTTTACCTCGGCGAACGTTGGCAGGGGCATCTGATGTTGTGGGTGTTCGTCACCCTTGCGGGCATCGGATTGCTGCGGTTCGGCACGATGACCGGCAGCCTGCTGTTGGGGGCGGCGTTCAGTGTGCATTCGATGTCCGCGTGCGACATCACCAACCGCGTGCGCCCCGGCCGCGGCGTGGCGGGGCAGGTGGCGGTATCCGTGGCGACGTCAATCCTGCTGGCCCTGCTGGTTTACCTGCCGGCCGGTTACTTGCTGACGAGCGTTGCGTCGCCGCGCACGATCGTAAACGCACTGCCGCCGCTGGAGAGAGGCGACGTCATGCTCGTCAACCATTGGAGCGGCGCCGGGCGCGGCAAGATCGCCTTGTACGAGCTGCCGCAGTACGGGCCGCTCATCCCCGTGCGCGAAGGCGGCCGTTACCGCGTCTTCGGCGGCGATCAGGTCGATCGCGTCCTTGCCATCGCCGGCGACCGGGTGACTTGGCGCGGCGGCGCGCTGCTGGTCAACGGCGCTGCGCCCGCGGCCGGCCCGCTGGCGGCGGTGGAGTTCGCGGGGGACATCGATTTCGTCGTCCCGCCGGAACGGGTGTTCATCGTGCCCAGCACCATGGTCGGCGCCGACGCACAGCGTGACGCGGCGTGGTGGCGGCACATGTGCACCGTCCCCGAGACGAACATTCGCGGCCGCGTGTGGGCGCGGAATGCGCCGATCGGGCGCGCCTGGTTGTTCTGATCGGGTTCGGCGGGTGCTGAGGAGGTTTCCGTGCGACGTTTCGACCACCTGGAATTGCAACCGGCGACGACGCAGGATGCGACGATCAGCCTGACGCGCGAGCCCGACCGCGACGAGCACCACTGGATGCAGGCCGCGCTCGACGAGCGGCGCACCGGCAATGCCGAAGCGGCGCTGCGCTATTACTCGCGGGCGCTGGAATCCAACCGCTCCGTCGCCGCCGCCTGGGCGGGGCAGGTGCGGATGCTTATTGCGATGGGCGAATACCCCGAGGCCGATCTCTGGGCCCGCAAGGCGCTGGAGCTGTTCAAGAACAACGCCGACCTCCTCGCCGGGCGCGCGCAAGCGCTGTGCCGCACGGGCGATCTCAAGACCGCCCAGGCCAGCTGCGACGCGGCGATCTCACAGCCCGGGATGTCGAGTTACCCGTGGCTGGCGCGCGGCGAGCTGATGCTCGCCCGCCGCGAATCCACCGCCGATTACTGCTTCGACAAAGCGGTGCAGCTCGACGCCGACTGGCTCGTGCTGCTGGAGATCGCGGAGGTGTTTCGCCACTACGGCCGCCGCGCCAAGGCGCTGGTGTGGGCGACGCGCACCGTCGAGCGCGCGCCCGACAGCCCGCACGTCTGGTGCCGGCGGGGGGAGTTGGAACGCGAGATGGGACTGCTCGTCGCCGCCGAGCGGAGCTTCCGCGCGTGCGTGCAGTTATCCCCGCACCACCGCGTCGCCGGGGGGCACCTGCTGCAGCTTGCGAACGACCGCCGCGGGCTGCGCAACTGGTTCAAGCGGGTTTTCCGGATCGGACACCGTTGATGGGCGTGAACTTCGACCAGATCTTAAAAGCCGGCCGCGAGCTCGGGGCCAGCGACATCCACCTCGTGCGCGGCGTCGCGCCGGCGTTTCGCGTGCACGGCGACATCCGCCTGGCGCGGCTCGAACCGCTGACCGAAGCGGCCTTGCGCTTGCTGCTGAGCGAGTTCCTCACGGAGAAGCACCAGGAGATCCTCGCCGAGAAATGGCAGCTCTGCTTCTCGCGGCAATGGCCGGGCATCGGGCGGTTTCGCGCCAGCATCTACTTCCACGGCGGTTGCCCGGAGATGGCGATCCGCATGTCCGAGACCACCATCCGCACGCGCGAGCAACTGGCACTGCCGCCGGTGCTCGAGGAACTGACGCGACGGCCCACCGGCCTGATCCTCATCACCGGCCCGACCGGCGTGGGAAAGACGACGACGCTCAACTACATGGTCGACGTCATCAACCGCGAGCGCCGCGCGAAGATCATCACCATCGAGGACCCGGTCGAGTACACCCACGAAAACCGCAGCAGCATCGTCATCCAGCAGGAAGTGCACACCGACACGCCGTCGTTCGGCGAAGCGCTCGTACACGTCCTGCGGCAAGACCCGGACGTGATCGCCGTCGGCGAGATGCGCGATCTCGACACTATTGCCACCGCCCTCACCGCCGCCGAGACGGGTCATCTCGTGATCGCCACGCTGCACACGCCAGACGCGGTGCAGACGATCCAGCGCATCTTCGGCGCCTTCCCGCCGCAGCAGCAGAACAACATCGTATATCAGCTGTCCAACTCCCTGCAGGCGATCATCGCCCAGAACCTGCTGCCGCGCGCCGAAGGCAAAGGCCAAGTCCTCGCCTGCGAGGTGTGCATCGCCACGCCGGCGATCCGCAAACTCATCCGCGACGGCGACTCGCACCTGCTCGTGAACGAAATCCAGATGGGCAAAAAGTTCCAGATGCAGAGCATGGACACGGCCCTGCTCGATCTTTACCAGC
>DASVSS010000396.1:0-1763 GCA_036387945.1 Tepidisphaeraceae bacterium
TGCAGGTCGGCGGGATTCTTTTTCAAATCGACACCGATCAGCAAGCCGCTGCCCCGGCCGCAAAGTTGGCGGACGTTTTCGAGGAACGCCTGAGCCGCCGGTGGTTCGAAGTTGCCGATCGTCGAGCCGGGGAAGTACGCCGTCACGCGGCAACTCGTCCCGGGCATGGGCAAGTCAAAAGGCTGCGTGTAATCGGCGCACACCGGATGCAGGGCCAGTTGCGGAAAGGTGCTGGCCAATTCGCGCGCCGCCCGCAGCAGGTGCGCGCGCGATATGTCGATCGGCGCGTAGCCCGCCAGATCGGGCAACGCTTGCAGCAGAAGCCGCGTCTTCAGGCTGCTGCCGCTGCCGTATTCAACAAGGAATCCGTCGCGGCCGATTGCAGCGGTGATCCCGACGATGTTGGCACGCATGATCCCCAGTTCCGTGCGCGTCGGGTAGTACTCCGGCAACCCGCAGATGCGGTCGAACAGCACCGAGCCGGCGGTGTCATAAAAAAACTTGCACGGCAGCGATTTGGGCGACCGGCGCAGCCCGGACAGCACGGTCGCACGAAAGTCGTCGGCTGTGGGCGCACAGTCGGTCAGCGTGATCGGCCGCGGGCAGGACGGGAACAAGGAGAGCGTCATCGGTCCTCGGACAGTGGTCGTACGGCGGCCGGGCCGGGGGCGTCTTTGGCCAGGCGCAATCCCATAAATTGCCAGCGCGCGTCGGGGGGGAAGAAATTGCGGTACGTCGCTCGCACGTGCGACCGCGGCGTAGCGACTGATCCGCCGCGCAGCACGAATTGATTGCACATGAACTTGCCGTTGTACTCGCCGATCGCGCCGGCCGGGGGTTGATAGCCGGGGTAGCCCAGATACGCGCTGCTCGTCCACTGCCAAACGTCGCCGAACATCTGTCGCAGCCCCGGCCCCCCCGCGGGCTGGGGATGAAAGCGCTCGCTTTCGAGGAAGGTTCCGTCGATTGCGATCGCTGCGGCGGCGACCTCCCACTCGGCCTCTGTGGGCAACCGCGCCCCCGACCACCGCGCGAAGGCGTCGGCCTCAAAATAGCTGACGTGACAAACCGGCTCGTCGTCATCGACAGGGCGCACGCCCGAAAGCGTGTGCTGCACCCACTCACCGCCCTGATCGATCCAGTACAACGGTGCGCGCCATGCTTCTTGCCGGGCATGGGCCGCCCCCATCGAAAGCCACACGTCAGCGCGGTCGTAGCCGCCGTCATCCAGAAAGGCTTTGTACTCGCCGTTGGTGACCAGGCGGGACGCGATTGAAAACGGCCGGAGATACTGCGTGTGCCGCGGCGATTCGTTGTCAAACGCGAAGGCACGCCCGTCGTCGGCATGGCCGATTTTGTGCAATCCGCCCGCGAATGATTGCCACTCCATCGGCGGTAGCGCCGCCGGCTTGCGCTGCGGTTCCGGTCGATACGCCGGCCGCAACGGGTTGACCCAGAAGACGTGCTTGATGTCGGTGACGAGCAGTTCCTGGTGCTGCTGCTCGTGATTCAGGCCGATCTGCAGCAAACCGCGATGGCGCTCCTCGTCAGCGGGCGTGAGCGATTCCAAGAACGCGGTCATGTGACGATCGACATGAGCCCGGTACGCATACACCTCTTCAACGGTCGGCCGGCTAAGTTGCCCGCGGTTCTGCCGGCAATGGCGGTCGCCGACCGTGACGTAGTAGCTGTTGAACAGATAGCCGTAATGCGGGTCGAACTCACGGTAATCGCGTGCAAAGGGCTTGAGCACGAACGTTTCG
>DASVSS010000397.1:0-6913 GCA_036387945.1 Tepidisphaeraceae bacterium
ATTTACAGGCCGAAGCCGATGACACGCCCTTGCGCTCTGTCTCAGCTCGTTATCTCCGATTGCGCGTCCCGAGACCGAATCAGGTGGAGGTCCGTCAGCCGAGGCTTGAGACGCCGCCACCGCTGGGCCAACGTGTTCGCCTTGATGCCGGTCAGCCTCGCGAGTTCCTGCCGCCGCGCCCCAGCGTTCAGTACCCACAGCGAGCGATTGAGATCCCAAGACCGGATTCCGAGTCGCTTCATCCAGTTCTCCATCAGGTCCGCGGGCACCACGTCCTTCAGGCTGAATTCGGTTACCAAGAGCATGCCGTCGATCGGCTCCCATTGCTTCAGGATGGCAACGTCCTCGCTGCAGAGCGCTCTCGTCGAACTGAGCGGCTTCAGTGCTGGTTTGGCGGTCTTCGCGGGCGTCGCGGGAGATTCCGGGGCGTCCCGCTCCGGATCGAGATCAGACTCACGCTTGCGCTGCCGCGCCCACTTACGCTGGAGCGTCAGCCAATGGTTGTTGAGCACGCGATGCAGCCAAGCGTCTAGCCTGCCGCCTTCGCGTCGATACCTCTCGATCCTCTCCCACACGTGGTTGACTGCCTCATCCTCCAGATCGTATCCGTAACCGCGCTTGGCAACCCTGCAGCGACGCGCCCAGATGTTCCCCCTGAGCAAGTCGTGCACCACGTGCTCGGCGAAAGTTCGCGTAGCCCAGTTCATGCCCGCCGCGCTCGCATTGCTTATCAGCTGTTTGCGCTGGCTGCTCTTGAGCACGTTGCTGGGACGCGTATGAAGGATCATCCAGATCAGGCTGTCCTCGGCGGCCTGGCGCGTCACGGCATCATCCGTCACCAGGCAATGCTTAAGGCAAGCGCGGGCTGGAAGCGTGCGTCGCGGCGAGGCCAGGATCTGCTCGGCCAGCCACTGGGTCACGGTACTCAGGTCGCCTTGCCACGCGATGGCGTCAACGGCTGCAAGGCGCTCGGCCTCCTGCTCTGAGCCGAGCAAGTCGCTGAAAAGACGATGGGCACAAGTGGCTGCTTCGCCTGGTACAAGTGCCGTTCGTACGAGCCAGCGAGCAATAATCAGCAGGGAAAAAAGAGCTGACGGATCTTCCAGGGTCTGAAATCGTTGCATATGCGAGCAATCTACCAAGGAACGTCCCGTAGCTACCCCCTGTCCTCCGACTGCTGGTCAAGGTGACCGAGGGGCATCCGTTGACCGTCCGACTCTTCGGCAGGCAGTCGTCTACGGATGAAGCCGCGCACCTTCGCAAGCGCTGCCATCGGCCGGTGGCAAAGTTTGTCCCACACTCTGTCGTTCACGCGCCTCAAAAGGCTTCGCACTCGTCAGCCCGTGTTCGTTCAAGCGTTGCTATTCACGTATTGGCGAGGACGGCAAACCGCATCTCCTAGCAACCGTGCCGGGAAGAAAGAAACAGATGCGATCGCAATTTCCCGTCGGCACGATCGATACGCTCGGCATCACGGGTATCACCTCTGTTCTTGGGAACGCCGCCTCACTGCAGCAGCACCTCAATTCATTTGGCGGAGACGGCAGGGAGTCAACCAGACCCTTCAAAGCCGACGCGGATCGTGGCGGGACGTGTGGCATCAACCTCCGCTTCAAACGCTCGCTCCGCCGCGTCCTTCCCCGCAACGCCCCGCCGCCTGCCCCCGCCCCGCGCAGGGCGAACGACGACGGCATTAACATGCCGGAGTGAATCTGTTAGGGTTTCATCGTCATCATGTCTAGGGAGGGTGGCATATGCATGATCCGTCACGCTGGCATGGCACCGCACTGCGGCGCCCAATGCTGTCCTTATCCAAGAGGCACGACCTACATGGCGATCCCGAACGTATGGCCCGACCGCCGAGCGAAGAGAGTATGCCGGGCGCTGGCCAACATTGCCGCCGAACGCATCGCACCCGCAGCGGCGGTTCGACGCAATGACTTCCTTCGCGGCGAAATTGAGATTGGCGGACAAGTGCGACCGTGCGTTCTTGATGTCCGCTGTTCAACAAACGCACCCAACCACCACATCCGGCTCCCTGCTAGCGTCTGCCGGGAGCTGGCGACGGAAGCCGACCGTCATCCAACACACTTTGTCGGCCTCCTCGCGCTGCATCGAGTTCCGTCCGATGACGCCCGCCAATTAAATCGATGGAACATTCCGGCCAGCGTCGTCACACAGATGCATGAACGGCTTCCCTCCGAAACCGGCGACGAGCCGAACTTGCGAAACGTTGACATCCGGAGGGACGGAAATAGGTGGTTGTGGTACGCACCCGCCGATCGGGCAATCAGTATCGATATCACCGCCCATTACGAACCATGGGAGCTGAGCGACGAGGAACTCCAACACATCGCCGACGGAAACGCCGGACTGTATGACGAACCGGCTCCGGTGCCGCCCCGGGGAGCCGGAGACCATGACGCGATCAACATCCCACCAGCGCCGCCGCCCCGGGACGATGAGGCCGTGGGCGTTCCACCCATCATCGGGCGCAACCGGATTTATTTCGGCCCGCCGGGCACGGGAAAAAGCCGGCGCATCTCCGACCTGCTCGACCAGGACAATCTGGTCGGCCAAGTGCAACGCGTAACGTTTCACCCGGAGTACGCATACTCCGACTTCGTCGGTGCTTACCGTCCGGTCACCGTTTACTCGGGCGACGAGCAGTACCATGACCTGATGGGCCGTGACCTGCCAATCGTCGGCAGGCCGGCCGTCGTCTATCGCTACGTCCCCGGGCCGCTGATCCGCATGGTCGAGGCCGCCCTACGCGATCCTGAGCACCCCTACTTCTTGGTCATTGAGGAGATCAACCGCGGAAACTGCGCCGCGATCTTTGGAGACCTTTTCCAGCTTTTGGACCGCGGCGGAGACGACGGCAGCAGCGAATACGAAGTGCGGGCTGAGGCAGACCTGATGCATCACCTCGAGGCGGCTACGCGCCTGGACGACGCGGCACCAGAGACGGTGCGAATCAACTACCGCCGGCTGACCGACCGAGGCCTGTTCATCCCAGCGAACCTCTCCCTGCTGGCCACCATGAATACCAGTGACCAGTCGCTGTACCCCATGGACGCCGCGATGAAACGGCGCTGGGAAATGATTTACGTTCCGATCGACTACACCGCTGCGCGCCAGCGGACGGTCGACCTTCCGGCGTATGGTGTTCGCAACTGGGCCGAGACGCTACAAGGCCTTAACCGCCGCATCGTCGAGCGCACACAAACTGACGACAAGCAGGTCGGACAATGGTTCGTGCCCGGCCGCCCTGGAGACACCATCGCGCGGGACACATTCCGCGACAAGGTGCTTTCGTACCTGTGGTTCGACGTGTTTCGTCACAATCCCCGGGACCTGTTCGACCTCGGCGACGAGCCGTATGCGTACGAAGCGTTGATGGGCCGATATGATCGCAACGAACCCGTCTTTGCAGCGGGCGTGCTCGACGTACCCGTGGCCGCGCCACAGGCGAATGTGCCCGGCGAGCCAGGAGAGGCAGCCAATGGCGGCTGAGGAAGCGAGCGACGACGGCGCGAAGTCCGCCGGCTTCCGCATTGAAGCAGGCCGCCTGCAAGTCACCCTCCCGACTTGCTTGCAGCCGATTACGAACGCGGGCGACGCGGCCGCCATCGACGATGTCTTATCGCTGTTCCGCGTTCTGCGCCGGTATCGTTTCGATCGCGAGAACGAGCGAAGCACGACCGCGCGAGACCGGCGCGGCTCGGCGACGCCCGCCGATGTCCGCGTGGGAGCCGACGCGGGCGAACTGCACTGGCTCGAATGCGCGCTCGAGCTTTTTGACGACTACCGAGACCACGGACTGCTCCGATACGACCGTCGCGTCATCAGCCGCTCCCGACCCGGGCGTATCGACTGGCGGACCACGATCCGTCGAGAAACGCCTTGCCTGTCTGGCCAAGACGCGGTTTACATCGCGCCTTTTCGACGCTCGTTAGAAGCTCACCAAGACCATGCCTTGACCCTTTTGCACGCCCTCGCGATTCGCGAAATATCGGATCGACTCGGATTGGGTGCTCCACTCGACGCGTCGGTTGGGCGGGCGTCATCGGGGGCGATCGAACCATGGCGTGCGCTCGGCGTCTTGCGGCGGGAACGAAGCCATCTGTTTCGTGACCGCGATCGCCATGTCGTGCGTCTGCTGGAGCGATATTGGACGGCCGAGCCGCTGGGGCGCAACGTCGTGGACACTGGTCCTCGTGATCTGCTCTGGACGGACCGCTTCGAGAACGTCTGGGAACGGATGACCCGCACCGTCCTGGTCGGCAGCCGTCCTGAGGGTATCACGACTCGAATCGCGCGCGGGGAATATCAAGAGAACGGCAGGCCGGCTGGTTCGGGGCTCGACCTTCGGCCTGACTTCATCGTCCGCGTGGGGCCGACGACGTCGATCGTCTTCGACGCTAAGTATTACACAACCGCCAAGCTTCCCGGCAGCGCCGATGTGCTCAAGCAACTCGCCTACTGCTACTTCGCGTCGGCGAGCTGGGACGAGAGCCGCCCCACGCGGTTGCTGAACGTCTTCCTGCTTCCAACGACCAACCCGCGCGAGGTGATCGCCCTCACCGGTCAACATAATTTGCTCAACCTCACCGAACGACAACGATCGCTCCCACTAGCCGGCGACATCTGGATCTTTCGACTCGACTACCGCTCCGTGGCCCGCGCGTATCTCTCTCGCGTTACTTGGCCGCCGTCGCAATTTGCGGCGGCGATCGACCAGGAACTTGGCGCTCCACATTGACGGCAGCGCGGCTGGTGCGGCTATCGCATCGTCTTCAAGTCGAACTGGTCGCCAGGCAGTGTGCTCAACTTAATCGTCCCAGAAGACGGTCGTCTACTACCAATCCTAGACGACTCGCGGCACATGGTTGAAGCTCCCCCGTAGTACGGCTTGTGCGTCTTGATCACGCTCAGCCGGTAGGGCGACAGCTTCTACCGGTCTTAACGGCGAGGAGGCGGGAGAGCCGATAGCAGAAGGCCGCTCTCACGTCGCACCTGCGCATGTAGACGCAGGCGAGGCGGGTCGAAGGGGCGGACCTTCATTTTTTCCTTCGCGGGCGGCCAGGCTTGCGATCAGCCACCATAGGTGACTGCAAATCAGACTCTTCAATAAGCCAGTCGCGGCCGATCTTCTGTGCCCTCAACCGTCCGTCACGGATCATCGCAAGTACGCGACTCCGCGAGACCTTCAGCTTGGTTGCAGCGTCCGCTGTCGAGATCAAGGGCATCTGTATTTGCTATCGACATCCTTGGCAGAAAGACTTTGGACTTGAAAACTATTGGACACGTCGTATAGTTTCTGCCATGACCTTCTCGCCTGATGGAATCTTTGATGGGTTTCGAAAGAGCTTGCGAGGTATACGCGACAAGCCGCGCTCTCGGCGGTCGAAGGCACATGCAGGGTCCGTCTCGGTGTCCACCAGCTACCGAGTCTGCGGCGAACCTGATCCCGGCGGCAGGCGACGTAACATCAGTCGCTTCGACCCCTTCTGGTCCGAACTCAACTGGAAACTGCCGGACACCGTCCTCGCCCGCATCTGGAAGATTGACCGGGGGAACCTGCGAGCGCGGCGGCTTCGCCTTGGAAGGGGGCCGGCACGGTGGTTGGTGCGGAAGGATCGGGATGATCCGGTCTTCCGAGCGGCGATCCAAGTCGAGCAGCTCAAGGCGCGAAAGTTCGCGGGCCCGCGGCCGGCCGCGCCCCGGTACACGACATCGCGGACAGGAGGATCGCGATGAGTATCGCCATCCCCGTCAGCATCCTTGTGGAACACGCACGCCGTAAGGAGGACGTGCTCTACTTCCGCGTCACCCTCGACTTGATGGGCACGGCGGTGGAGTTTGCTTCTGAGGTGCGGACCGACTTTTATCAGGAACCGCAGTTCAACTCCCACGTCCGAGACGACTTCGGCCTACCACCAGATCTACGCGAACGTTTCGCAGTAGCTCTCTACAACGCCACGCTGCCGCACCTGCTCAACGGCGAGCCGATGTATCCCGATGCAGTCACCATCGACGATCCCGACTTGCGGCCCTGGCTGAAGGCGACGTTCTACCACTCCGATGTCGCGAAGTTGACCCGCCTGCTGTCTGCCAACGCGAATCCCGCGGCCAACATCCTGCTCACTCGACGTACGGTAACAGCCCGTGTCGATTGACCCTCAAAGGAAGGCGCCCATGAATGATGATGATCTTGAAGAAGCAAGCACCTCCCCCGATCCCAGCAAGCACCCGATGGTGTCCAACCAGACTCTCGCCCAGATCGAGCAATCGGCTGCGATCCTACTGGTCGAGGAGCCTGAGGCGGAACTGCTGCACTGGCTGAACCTCTCGGCCGTTCTTCTGGCGAGTGCAAAGCAGATCCGCCAGCGGGTGGAGCAGGTGGCCATTGGATGGATCGAACAGAACGGCCCCGTGGAGGTCGGTGATATCCGCTACACCGCGGGGCACGCGAAGATCGTCAAGTGCCTACACGTCAGCCGGTGCATGGAACTGGTGCTGGAAGCCTGCCGTGGCGACTTCGACAGCGTCGTCCTCCACCTCCGGTCGGACCCCTGGAAATACGGATCGGTCCGATCACTGCTGAGCAACGAGGCATACGAGCAACTCTTCCAGACTGAGTCGAAGCCGAAGCTGGTTGAAGGTAAGCCGCAGAAGCAGTTGATCACCACCGACACCCGCTTCGCCAGTTTCCCTCGCCTCGATACCGACCAATCGGAGGACGAATGATGCGCGGCGCAGTAGCTCTGAACGTCGGCAGGTACGAGATCTTGCAGAACGTCTGGTTCGAAGTGAGCCAGACGGACGCGGGCACGCGGCTCGTGCTATGTGATGAGCGCGTGGACGCCTCGTACAGCATGACGGTCAACGAAGTCGGCAAAGTCATCGA
>DASVSS010000398.1:0-1582 GCA_036387945.1 Tepidisphaeraceae bacterium
GTCGACGCGGCCGCGGAGCTGCGGACGCGTGAACGTGCGGACGTCCTTGAATTTCGGTACGCGCGGCCAGCGGCGGGCAAGGATGGAGCGGCAGTAGTCATCGAGTTCCACCTGGGCAACGCAACGCATGCCGGCACGCTCTAGCCCGAGGTCCATACCACCGACGCCGGCGAACAACGACAGGAATCGCATCGCGCGAACCTAACAAGTACGGCCATGTCTAACCATAATAAAATTTAGGTCGGCGGCGTCAGCGGCTTCCACGCATCACCCATCGCTTCGAACGTGGCGCGAGGGTCAGCAGCGCCCTCCACGTCGCCGTTCTCACCAGCTTCGAGACTGATGCGAGCCCGTGCTTCCATTTCGAGAATGCCGTCGCGTTCGACGAGCTCCCTCACGCGGCGATCGAATTCTTGGTCAGTCATCGTTTCAGCCCCAGCCTTTCGAATGCCGAATCGAACGCGGCGGCGATCGGGGAAAATTCGTCATAGTCCCACTGAATGGGCGGCCGCGTGCGGTCGCGCATGTTTCTCAACTCGAAGAGCATCTTAGCATTCCCGGACGCCTGTGCGATCCACTGCGCATAACTGCGCGCGAACAACTCGACTGGGGTGACCAGATATGTGTCGTACCGGCTTCGCGTGATCAACGCCTTCATGTGCAGCTGACCATAGGTATCGCTCCGCAAAATGGCCGATTTCCACGCTTCGAACGCGGGATTTCCGGCTGCGACGCCGAAGCCACCCAGAACCTCACGCTCGAAAACGTGCCCGTACTCGTGCGCAAGCGTCGAGGCCGGGAGGTCCGTCCGGGAATTGATTTGGACCTGCCAATTGCGAACTTTTAGCTGTCCCTCAAAGTTGGCGCGCGGCACGACGATCACCGGCGTCTGCCGAATAGCCGAAGGAACACGGTGAACGGCATCAATAGCCGCGACGGCTTCCAGCAATGCCGGCCTCAATTGCCCAGATTTTGGCACGCTTACCCGCTCACTCACCGCCACCGTGTCATCGTCGCCGGCAGCGACAGGCATCGGCGGTCGCGGTGGATCAACCGGGGGCGCGGGATCTGGATTTGCTGGCGCTTTTGAGGTGTACGTCTTTTGTGCCTGGGGCGTTGGTTTCCCGAGCAACTCACGCTCGTGGGGGCGTAGCTGGGCGTCCTCCAGCTGCGCGGGCGTGGCCAGCCTGGGAACGAATGGGACGTAGCGCTTGGTGCAGCGAGGATGAAACGGCGCGCCGCCGCGTGGCAACTCGCTGATGTGCGGATACAGCCCGAGCGGGTCGCTCCCCGGCCCGGTGTAGAAGACGCGGCCGACGAAGGCCGTGCAAAAGTTGCGGCTGTTGGACCCGATGACCTTGACGTAGAAGATCCCGCGACCCTGCAGACGCTGCACCGTCGCAACGTTCGTGGTCTCCGCCAATTTGGTTTGAAAGACGAGCTCGGCGTAGTCGTCGGGCTTGAATGACCTCCCGCCGGCGTGGATCAGCTTCCCTTCGCCAGCGGCCGCGCGAACGAGCTTTTTGAGCTCGCGCAGGGTTTGTTGCGATTGCCCGCTCAGGGTGCCGCCGGCGAGCAGGCG
>DASVSS010000399.1:0-5018 GCA_036387945.1 Tepidisphaeraceae bacterium
TTTGCTTTTCCGGGCGTATTTATGGTCATGAACGATGCGATTTCCAAGGCCGCTGCGCTTGTTGAGGCGCTGCCGTACGTGCAGCGGTTTCACGACAAGACCGTCGTCGTGAAGATCGGCGGGTCGATCATGGACGACGCCGACGCGCTGACGTCGATCCTCAACGACGTCGTGTTCATGAACTACGTCGGCATGCAGCCGGTGCTGGTGCACGGCGGCGGCAAGGCCATCAACGAAGCGATGGAGACCGCCGGACTGACGCCGCAGATGGTGATGGGGCGGCGATACACCGACGAGCGCACGCTGGCGATCGCCGAGCAGGTGCTGTGCAACCAGATCAACCGGCACATCGTCAACTTCGTCAACAGCCAGGGGTGCGAGGCGATGGGCCTGCATTCGCTGTCGTCGGTGGTGCTTTTCGCCGAGCGCACCTACGTCAGCGGGCCGGACGGGCGGCGGATCGATCTGGGGTACGTGGGCGAAGTGAACTGGGTCAACGCACGCCTGCTTGAGTTGCTCGTGCGCGCCGACGCGATCCCGTGCATCGCCACGATCGCCCGCGACCACGCCGGCGGGAAGCTCAACGTCAATGCCGACACCGCCGCCGGCGCGGTGGCCGCGGCGATGAAGGCCGAGAAGCTGGTGGTGGTCAGCGACACGCACGGCATCCGCGCCGACGTCGGCAACCCCGACAGCCACATCAGCCATCTCACCGTCGAGCAGATCGACGCGATGGTCAAAAGCGGGGCGATCGGCGCGGGCATGCTTCCCAAAGTCGAGGCGTGCATCACCGCGCTGCGCGGCGGCACTCAGAAGGCGCACATCATCGACGGCCGCATCCCGCATTCGCTGTTGCTGGAAGTCTACACCGAAGCGGGCATCGGCACGGAGATCGTCCTACGGTGACGTGCGACCAGACGCCCGGCCAATGACTGGCGGGTGAAGGGATCCCGGGGCATGAAGCATTTCATTTCCATCGCCGAGCACACGCCCGCGGTCCTGCACGATTTGCTCGACCTCGCGGGGCGCCTGAAGGCGCAGCTCAAATCCACCGGCCGCAATGACCCGTTACTTGCCGGCCGGACAGCGGCCCTCATCTTTGAAAAGCCGTCGCTGCGCACGAAGGTGTCGTTCGCCCAGGCGATGCATCAGTGCGGGGGCAACGCCATCGTGCTGACGGGTGACGAGATCGGCCTTGGGAAACGCGAGCCGGCGCGGGACGTGGCGCGCGTGCTCTCGGGCATGTGCGACGTCATCGTCGCGCGCACCTTCGAGCACGCAAAGGTGCAGGAACTGGCGAGCTATTCGGGCGTGCCGGTGGTCAATGCCCTCACCGACTATTCCCACCCCTGCCAGGCGATGAGCGACATGCTCACGTTGCGAGAGCGGTTCGGAAAACTCGAAGGCCTGACGCTCGCGTACGTCGGCGACGGCAACAACGTCGCGCGCTCGCTCGCCGTCGCGTGCGGCAAGTTCGGCGTGCGCTTCGTCTGCGCGACGCCCGGCGGCTACGAGCTGCCGGCCGACGACATGGACCGCGTCATGGCTCAGGTCCCCGGCATGGATTTCGAGACCACCCACGACCCGTTCGACGCGGTTCGCGGCGCCGACGCGGTCTACACCGACACCTGGACGAGCATGGGCCAGGAGGCCGAGAAGCAGAAGCGCATCGACGATTTCAAAGGCTTCCAGATCAACGCTGCCCTCATGGCCGAGGCGGCGGGGCACGCTGTTGTGCTCCACTGCCTGCCGGCGTACCGCGGATTGGAAATCACCGACGAGATGATGGAGTTCGACCGCTCGCTCGTCTTCCAGCAGGCGGAAAATCGATTGCACTTCCAGAAGGCCCTGATCGTACACTTACTCGGCAAGGCGTAGGAAGATCGCAAAGGGGCCGGGCATCAAAGGGCCCCCCATCAGACGCCCCGGCGGCGATTCCGAATGAAGAGCGATCCAATCATTTTTAGAAAGCGGCCCGACATGAAATCCGTTGCCTGGATCGCCATTGCGTTGATGTCCACGGCGTATGTCGTGTGCGCCCAAGTCCCCGCCGCGGGAACAGCCGACGCGGCGGCGGCGCGGCTTCGTCGGCTCGGGCAGGGCGTAATGATGTACGCCAACGACAACCGCGGATGGCTCCCGTCGAGCCCGGGGCTGCTGGCGACGTACACGACGGCCGACCAGTGGTTCGGCGCCGACGCGGTGCCGCAAGGGTTTTTGCAGATGGACGAAGCCGCGAAGGGCGCTGCCATCGAAAAGGACAGCGACGTGCGTTTCCTTGCCGCTGGGCTACGGATGACCAGGATTCCGAAACCTGCCGAGACGCCGATGCTGTTCTTACGCGTGCCCTCGTCGTCCGCGGTCGTCATCTGCTTCGTCGACGGCCATACCGAAACGTTCACGCCCGCGGGCAACCGTGGGGCGGCGTCGCCGGCCTCCCGCCCGGCGGACGAATAGGATCGGCGCTAACCGAGTCATCGATGGAAGGCATCCGGTTCCCTCTCCCGGTACCCCGGGAGAGTGCTAGGGAGAGGGCTTGAGTCGCAAGGTGCAGGCCGGTCCTATAGCTCCCTCCTTGGCCCTCCGCCGGACTACCGGGAGAGCGAACCAGAGGTCGTTCGCGGTAGAGGCTACGCTTTGATCAACTGTGCGATCGTCGCGCGAAAATCTTTCGGCAATGGGGCTTCGATCGTGGCCCGGCCGCTGCCGTTGGGGTGATCGAAGGACAGCTTGTGCGCGTGAAGCGTCAGCCGCGCGATGAGCGGTCGTTCTTCCTCGTCGCGCGTGGGGCGGTAGCGGCGCTTGTGCTGGCTGAGCAAGATCGGGTCGGGCGATCCGTAGAGCGCGTCGATCGCCAGGCGATGGCCGATGTGGGCCAGGTGGACGCGGATCTGGTGGGTCTTGCCGGTCTTGGGGAACACGCGCAGCAGCGTGAAGCGGCGCATCGTCTGCTCGATCTGCCAGCGCGTGACGGCGGGGCGGCCGTGGCGGCTGACGGCCATTTTTTCCTTCTGCGTCGGGTGAGGCGCCAGCGCCGCGTCGATCTCACCGCTGGATTCGGCGGGGCGGCCGACGACGAGGGCAAGGTACTCCTTCTCGATCGTGTTGTTCTGGAATTGGTGCGACAAGTGCCGCTGCGCCGCGACGTGCTTGGCGAACATGAGCACGCCGCTGGTGTCCTTGTCGAGCCGGTGCACGACGCGCACCCGCGGGTCGGCGCTGCCGCGGCAGGGCAGGCCGAGCTGCGCCGCGAGACGCTCGATCACCGTGTCCGTCTCGGCCCGGCCAGGGATGACGGCCAGGCCGGCGGGCTTGTTGATGACGACGATGTCGGCGTCGTTGTGGAGGAGCGAAAGCGGATCGGGACGGGTCATGACAGGTAAGCCTGCGTGGGCGGTTCGGTTTCGAATGGAACGCTCTGGTTCCTCCCCCTGCGGGGAAGGTTAGGCCGGAGCGGCCTCTGACTTGCAACAGCGGCTCGCTGATGCCATAGAAACAAACCCCTCTCCCGGTACTCCGGGAGAGGGTAGGGAGAGGGCTTGAGCGTCTATGCGTTCCATTGCGGTGAGGCGGCAGCCCGCCCCCACCTAACCTCCCCCGCAGGGGAGGAACCAGACTTTGCGGTTGATTGCGGTGAGGCTCCCGGCGCGCCCATCTAGCTGCCTCGCAGGGGGTGAACCGGAGGGGGTTGGCGGTTCGGCAGTACAGCAGCGATCAGGGCTTGATCGCCGATGCCGATTCATACTCGCGGAGTTGTTTCTCGATCGCCGGCTGATTGCCGTTGAGTGACAGGCTTTTACGCAATGCCGCGACGGCCTCGGTGCGGAACTTGTCATTGCCGAAGCCGCTGAGCTCGTACTGGCGGATCTTCGACGCCGCCCGGGCGTTGTGTCCGGCGACGAAGTTCGCGTCCTCCGCCAGCAGCTCGTCGACCTCGCGCTCGGCCTTGCCGAAGTCGCCCGACTGCACGTAAGCCTCGGCGAGGCGCGCCCGGCGGAAGGGCGTTGGCTGGGTCTTGATGAGTTGCTGCCAGAAATAAATCGACTCGCCGGTCTTCTTCTGAGCGAGCAGGTTGTTCGCCAGGTTCTGCTGGATCGCGCCGCTGTTGGGTTCGCGCTCCATCGCCTTGCGGTACGAAGTCTCGGCCAGCACGAGGCTGCCCTTGGCGTCCAGCGCCACGCCGAGGTTCGACCACGCCACGCCGGAAGAGGGGTCGATCTGCGTGGCCTTGTCGAGGTAGTTCACGGCTTCGCCGGTCTCGCCGAGGGCGAGGTAAACCGTGCCCAGGGCCATGTTGCTCTTGAAGTCGTTGGCCTGGAGCTTCAGGCCGGTAAGGTACGCCGCGATCGACGCGCGGTACCGCTGCAGGAACTGGTACGACACGCCGAGATAATAGTGATTGTCGAGCGTGTAGGGGTCGGAGCGGCTAAGCACCTCGTACTGACGGGCGGCGGCGCCGTAGTCCTTTTGCTTGCGGTAGATCTCGCCGAGCAGGGTGCGCGCCATCCGCAGGTCCGGATTAGCGGCGACGGCGGCCTCGAGCTCGGCTTTGGCCAGTTCGGCCTCGCCGCGCTGGTACGCCTGATAACCTTTGACGTACCGGTTGATCGGCTGCTGCTGCGGGGGAACGGGGCGGGACGTATTGCACCCGGCGGCGAAGGCGGCGAGGGACACGAACGCGGTGAGGGCAGTTAGGTTCATTCGGCCTGTAAGAGTTGGAGCGGCGGGCATGATACGACCCGGCCTGCGCCCCCGCAACGCGGACGCGGAGGAACGTTGATTCCGTCCTCGCACAGTTCTAACATTACCCGGCCGCCACGGAGCGGCGCCGATGTTATTCCGAGCCGGAGGCTCCGCTTGGCCGTTCTGATCGCAATCCCGGTTTACAACGAAATCAAATACGTCGCCGCCGTCCTGGCCGAGACGCAGAAGTACAACGAACACGTCCTGTTCGTCGACGACGCCAGCACCGACGGCACGAGCGATATCCTCCAGCAGCACGCCGCCCGTCTGCCCGG
>DASVSS010000400.1:0-13543 GCA_036387945.1 Tepidisphaeraceae bacterium
ACTCATCAAACCAAACGCGCATGGAACCGGGCTGCGGCGCCAACGTGCTGGCACTGAACAGCACGCTGGCGGCGTCGACGACCACGTTCGCTGTCGGGTCATCGAAATCCTGACCAGGGTCGTAATGGAACCGCTCGATGCTCGCCCTGAGATCCGATAGGTATTCGTGCGCGAGGTCGATGCCGACATTGGCATCAAGCAGCAGATTGTTTGGGAATTGCGCACCACCATTGTTGCGTACGAAGGCGGTGCCGTTGTCCGGAATACCGATCGGGCCAGAATTAAGGAACCCTTGGCCGAGGTAAGTCTCGGAGGACGAGACGACGCCAGGCGAGAAGGACAGTGACCACTCCAGCAGCGTGCCGATTTCGCCGGCGGCATCGTCAATGATTTCCAGGTACCACAGGCCGCTCGGGTCGGAACCATCGAACTTGCTTAGCGTCTCTTCGGGCCGAAACTTGCCGTTGAACGGCGCGGCGCCGACCGTGACGCTCGTGGCGGCCTCGTCGTCGAGAGTCAGCGTTTTGAGGTTGTCGCCGTCGCCGCCGACATCGTCGAACAGTTTGATGCGGGTGGACCCGTGGGCGAGGTAAACGTCGAGGTCCTGGGTGCGGGTGTGGTTGATGGTGAGCACCACGTCCAGGTCCGACAGCTTCCCGCTCGGCACGGTGATGGCGGAAACGGTGCGCCCGTTGTCGGCGATCGCGATGCCGCCGGGCGCGGATTGAACGCCGGTGAAGGTCAAGAGCCGTCGCGGCTCGCAGGCTTCGACGGCCGACCACCGGAGACGGGCGTGCGGGGGCTTCTTCGAGTTTTGACGCATCGGATTCTCCTACCTCAGGAATGGAATGAACAAACGTTAACGAGGCGGGAGGCGGCTTACAAGCCCGGAAATGATGCTTGCGGCCGCGGCGGCGTCCTTCGGGATTGCCCGGCGCAGCGCCGGCTCGTACGATCGGTCGGCCGCGTAATGAACCGATCCCTTTCCCATCTCGTGCTCTTCGACGCCCCGCCCGCCAGCCGCAAGCCGGCGTGGCTGAAGATGAAGATGCCCGGCGGGGAGGGGTACGCGCGGCTGAAATCGCTCGTGAAGGACCAGCGGCTGCACACCGTGTGCGAAAGCGCCAAGTGCCCGAACATTGGCGAGTGCTGGTCGGCGGGCACGGCGACGTTGATGATCCTCGGCGACGTGTGCACCCGGGCGTGCGGGTTCTGCCATATCGCCACCGGCCGGCCGCCGACGCTGGATCTGGACGAGCCGCGGCGCGTCGGCGACGCGGTGGCGGCGATGGCCCTCGGGCACGTGGTCATCACGAGCGTGAACCGGGACGAGTTGCCCGATGGCGGCGCGGGCGTGTGGGCGGAGACGATCCGGCAGATCCGCCTGAAATCGCCGGGCACGAGCATTGAGGTGCTCATCCCCGATTTCTGCGGCGACGAAGCGGCGATGGAAATCGTCTTCGACGAGCGGCCGGAGATTCTCAACCACAATCTCGAAAGCGTGCCGAGCCAGTACTACCGCGTGCGCCCGCAGGCGAAGTACCGCCGCTCGCTCGACCTGCTGCAAGCCGCCAAGCGGCGGGGACTGACGACCAAGACCGGCCTGATGCTCGGCATCGGCGAAACGCCCGGTGAAGTCGACTGCGTGCTCGACGATCTCGTCGCCATCGGCTGCGACATCCTCACGCTCGGCCAGTACCTGCAGCCCACGGCCAAGCACTTGCCGGTCGACCGCTGGGTCACGCCCGCGGAGTTTGCCGACTGGAAAACCCGCGGCGAAGCCCGCGGCATCCGCCACGTCGAAAGCGGCCCGCTCGTGCGGAGCAGCTACCACGCCGAAAAACAAGTCGCGGCCCACGCGATGGCGTGATGACGCCGCGGGCGACAACCGCCGCATCGCAATCAGTTGCCAATGTCTGGTCCCTCCCCTGCGGGGGAGGTTAGGTGGGGGCGGGCGGACGCCTCATCGCAACAAAGCGCAATCACGCTCGGCCCTCTCCCTACCCTCTCCCGGAGTACCGGGCGAGGGGTTTGCTTCTCTGGCGACCGGCGGGCCGTTATTGCAGGTCGCAATCCGCCCCCACCTAACCTTCCCCGGAAGGGGAGGGACCGGAACTCCGGGAATCGAGCGTCGCAGTCAGGCGGCTGGTTTACAACACGTCGTCGAGCATCTTGTCGGCCGCGGCCTGAAGCTTTTCGTCGGTCTCGTAGGTGCCGGCGGCGATCTGGGCCTTGATCTCGGCGACTTTGTCCATGCGTACGTCGTTGGTTTTTAATTTGCCCATCAGTTCGCTCATGTTGCTCAGTTCGACACGGTCGCCGCGGGCGGCGGGTTTGCCTTCGACGGCAGCGCTGCTGGCGGCGGGCTTGCTCGGGGTAGTGCGATAGACCGGGGAATTGCCGCTCAGGGGATTGATGTTGCTCATAAGATTGCTCCTGCGGTCCGGAAGGTTCGATAATAAACCATCCGGCGAACCTTGCGGCCAATCCTCGGCCGCGAATCCGCCCCGCACTCCGCGGGGCCGTCCTCCGATGACAGTCAACCTATCGACGGGCCTTCTTGACTCACTTGAACCACCGGGCAATATTTTCGGTGTCCGTTAACCTATGCAAAATAGGCACTTAAGATTACCAGAAGGCATCTCCTGCGCGAAATTCCTGAAATTGCGCCCGCGATCTGCGCCGGCAATGTATCGCATTCATCCCAATTTGCCCAGTGTACGGCCCCGGTGCATTTCTCACCGTCTCGGCGTTCGATCTTATCAGACGCACGGATGAGGCGACCGTGGCAGCATGTTAAAGCTTGTTATGCATCTCTCGGATAGCGGCATGCGTCACCCGCTCCGGCCGGTGCATAACACGCTCTGGGAGGGCTGGCGCTTGTGTGAAAGACGTTTCCATGCAACGGCGTTCTTATGAAGCGAGGGCGGTTCGCCCACGTTCCTGTGGATTGGGAGGATTTCTTCGCCGCTGCGCGGCGAACGTGGGCGGGACGCCCACGCCACGGGAACGCGCCTAGGATCGCGGCGTGTTCGTATTCTTCTCTAACCGCCTGGGGTGCCTTGGCTCGATTGCCGTTTCGGTGATCGCCAGTGCGATTCTGCTGCTGCTGTTGCGCGGGTGTGCGGGGTAGGGTTGTCGACTGCGGTACTGCTCGAGCGGTTTCACGCCGGCGGGCCGCCGAGGGGCACACCGAGCTTGACCAGATCGGCCTTGGCCTTGCCCGAGAGCCATACCCGCCGGCGGTCGGAGCTGTGGCCGATCCAATCGCGTTTTTCGAGGTGATTCAGCACGCGGTCGAACGCCTTAGGCGATTCATCCGCCGCCGCCAGACGCTGCGCCGGCACGGCTTCCCCCGTCGCGGCCAGGACGTAGACCGCCTCGGCGCAGCGGGCGAGGAATGCGTTGAATTGCCGCGCTTCGAGCCCTTTGATCCGCTGCCACCCGCCCAGCAGCAAGCGCGGGCCGGTGAGGGCGAGGTCGCCGTACATCGCGGCGGTGGCGGTCATGTTCTGCACCTGGTATTCGCCGTGCGATGAGGCGTTGCCCCAGTCCTGCCCGGAGCCGAGCACGGTGTCGGCGTAGAACTCGCCGCGCGTGCGGCGCTCGAGATGAATCAGGTACGGCACGAGCGCGACCAGCGTCACGAGCATCCACCCGGTGAAGCCGATGTACGACGTGCCCAGCAGCGCGTGCAAGACCGCGACGATCACCGTCGCGATCACGAACACCGTCAGCAGCGTCACGCCGGCGCCGATGAGCAGGATCGTCATGCCCAGCCCGGCGCTGCCCGCCTCCTGGGCGCGCATCTGCGCCAGGACCGGATTGCCCTCGGGCGTCTGCGGACGGGCGTAATTCACGGTAGGCGGCACGGCGTCATCGTAAACGAACGGCGATCGCAATGGCATCGGCCGCGGGTCTGCGAACAATCGGCGAGCGATCAGGGCATCGCTGATTCGGATCCAGCACAGGTCGGAAAGCGGTGCGGCGATTGCGACGACCGTGCGTGCGGCGGAACGCTTGCCGCCAAAGCCGCGCCCGCACGATAGCCAACGCCCGCGCGGGCGAGTATTTTCCGATCCCTTATGCCCGACTGGCCGGACGCGGTGCTGTTTGATTTCGACGGGGTGCTGGTCAACAGCGAGCCGCTGCACCTGATGGCATTGGGGCGCGTGGCCGCCGAGGAATCGCTTCCGCTGAGCGAGCGGCAGTATTACGAGGAATTGCTCGGCCACGACGACCGCGGCCTCATCGCCGCCTGGCTCGCGGCGTCGGGACGCCAGGCAACGCCCGCCGAGGTGCTGCGCCTGGCGACGCGCAAAAAGGAAATCGCCGAATCGCTTATCCACGAAAAGCGTTACGAAGCGCTGCCCGGCGTCGAGGCGGTCGTGCGCGGGCTGTGGCGCAACTACCCGCTGGCGATCTGCTCGGGTGCGCTGTGCGCCGAGATCGAGCTCATGCTCGACGGCATCCGCCTGCGCGACTGCTTCCGCGTGATCGTCAGCGCCGAGGACGTCAACGTCGGCAAGCCCGATCCCGAGTGCTACCTGCGCGGCGTCGAGCTGCTGGCCAGCCGCTACCACCGCCGGCTCAACCCGCGCAACTGCCTGGTGTTCGAAGACGCCCCGCGCGTGATCGACCGGCTTAGGCCGCTGGGTTTCTGCTGCGTCGGCATCACCCAGCCGAATTTGCCCGCCAGCCGTTTCGACAACGCCGATTACGTCATCGACGCGGTGACGCCAGAGGAGATCAAGGCGAAGATCAAGCGGCTGGAACTGTTCGAAGCGTAAGCCGCCGTGTGCCCGGCCGCTTCAGCGCGCCCTTCCGCCGCTCGGCCGCGGCATCGGCTATACTCGCCGGCGTGTGGGACGTTCCTGCCAATCTCTTCCCGCCCGACGCGACGTGGGCGGGCGTGCTGCTGATCCTGATCGGCGGCCTGTTCCTCGCGGCCTTGGCCGTGGGCGTCGCCGCGCGGGCGGTGATGCCCGAGCACTACGAGCCGACGACCGAGCCCGACGAGCCGGCGTTGCCGATGGACGAGAGAACGTAACCCGGCAATATCGCAGAGACTCGTCTTCGGACGTTGCCGCCTGATCGCAACGAATCGCCAATGCCCGGTTCCTCCCCCTGCGGGGGAGGTTAGGTGGGGGCGGGCGGGTGCCTCATTGCAACAAAGCACAATCACGCTCCGGCCCTCTCCCTACCCTCTCCCGGGGTACCGGGCGAGGGGTTTGGGTCTCTGGCGTCAGCGGGCCGCTGTTGCAGGTCAGGGGCCTCCCCCGCATAGGGAGGAATCGGATCGTGGCGGCATTGCATGGCGCGCCGGGCTACGCGCGGGCGCTCCCTTCCCGCGATCTTCTCGGTTACCGTGCCGCTTGTGTCGTGGAGAGCGGAGTGACTGACGCGCAGCAGCCCGGGCCGCCCGCCGATTTGCGGCCGGCGGCGGTGGGGCGCGCCAGCGACGAAGAGCTCATGCGCCGCACCGCCGCCGGCGATAAGCAGGCGTTCGCCTTGCTTTACGAGCGCTACAGCCAGCCGATCCTCTCGTTCCTGTACCGCATGCTCGGCAACGTCGAAGACGTCGAATCCATCGGGCAGGAGGTGTTCCTCCGTGCTTTCCGTTTCGCCGGAACCTACCGCTACCCGCAGAAGTTCAGCACCTGGCTGTTCACGATCGCCCGCAATCTTGCGATCAACAACGCCCGGCGGAAGAAGCGCTCGCCGGTGCGCAGCTTCACGTCGCTGAAGATCGAAAACGCGGACCTCAGCGGCGACCCCGACGTCGTCGCCGCCCGGGCGACCGATGACCTTGAAGAGCGCGAGGAAATCGCCCGCGTGCTGCGCGCGATGGACGACCTGCCGCCGGAGCAGAAGGAAGTGATCCTGCTCGGCATTTTCCAGGACCTGTCGTACGCGGAGATGGAAGCAGTCACCGGCGCCAAGGCCGTCACCCTGCGCAGCCGGATGTTCCACGCGATGAAGAAACTCGGGCGGATGGTGGGCGGGAATGAGAAGTGAACTCTTAACTCGCGCGTCGGCAGACCCTCGGCGCGTCCGTCGGCAAGGCAGCGGACGCGCAATGCGATAAAGCCGCCGATCTCCGGCCCCCCCGGGGGAGATGAGGCAGGGGCGGCCCTCCACCTGCAACAACGGCACGCTGCCGCCTAAAAAGCAAACCCCTCGCCCGGTACTCCGGGAGAGGGTAGGAGAGGGCCGAGCGTCTAGGCCCATTGTTGCGATAACGCGGCCGCTTGCCCCCACCTAACCTCCCCCGCAGGGGGAGGAACCGGATCGTGGCGATTCGTTGCGGTGAGGCGTCCGCGTCCGCTCCCTGCCCTCCCCCGCGTACGGGGAGGAATCTTTGCGACCTCGTCTCTGGCCGCCCGCCCCGTTCTGTTATCATCTCTCCCGCGGCGGCAGTGACGGTCGCGCGTGGCCTTTACCGGCGACGTGAGGAAAGTCCGAACTGCCAAGGGCACGACGCCGGGTAACGCCCGGGCGGAGCAATCCGACGGACAGTGCAACAGAAAGCAAACCGCTAAGGAGGAGGGAGTTGGTGATTGGAAGTTGGGAGTTGGTGTAAAACGCCGGATCGCGGCCGTGCGTCGACACCAATTCCCAACTTCCAATCACCAACTCCCCCTCCCAGTAAGGGTGAAACGGTGGGGTAAGAGCCCACCGCGCGGCCGGGTAACCGCCGCGGCTAGGTAAACCCCGTCGGCAGCAAGACCAAACAGCGGGTAGCGCCGCGGCGGGCGACCGCCACGACGCCCGGCCAAGCCCTGGCCGGCACCGACCCGCGGGTAGGTCGCTTGAGCCGGTGAGCAATCACCGGCCCAGAGAAATGACCGTCCTTCGCCAGGCGATTTTATCGCCCGGCGAAGAACAGAACTCGGCTTACACGCCGCCGCACCACACACCACCGCCGGCCCGCCAAACGGGCCGGCGGTGATTTTTGCGCGCTAACGGCGGCAGATGTCTGCCGCCGGTGCAATCAGTCTGAAGATCCAGTTCTGGACGGGTGCCACGATCCGGTACTCCGGGAGTGGGTGGGAGAGGAGTTTGATTCACCGGCAGCGCGGCGAGCCGCGCCGGCACAAACAGAGTCTACGGCCGCCACGGGGCTTACCGCACGTCCGCGGGCTCCGGTTCGACGGCCGAGGCGAGGGCGAGATCGGCCGGGGGCGGGTCGAGGTCGACGGGGCTGCCGAGAATGGGGTCGAAGCCGGCCGCGTGGGGTGGCGGCTCGGGGTGGAGTTCGCTCGTCTCGCGGGCGACGAGACGCAAATTCTGCAGAATCGGCACGAGCAGGCCGAGGAAGACCGCCCCGCCGGCGATGGCGGCGAACGTGGGACGGCGGTCGCGTTGCTCGGTCGTGATGATCTCGAAGTCCGGCTCGGGAACGATCATGCCCGCCAGCTCGCTGCGCGCCTTCTGGATGGGGACTGACGCGCTGCTGATCTCCCCTTCAAGCCGCTGCTTTTCGAGCTCCTTTTCGTAGCGCCGGGCGTCGGTGGCGGCGATCCGCTTGCGCAGGGCGTCGTACGTCTCGACCTGCTGCTGGGCGGCGGCGAACTGCGTCTTGGCCGCGGCCTCGGCCTGCTGGACGGCGGCCAATTCGGTGGATTTTTCGGCGATCTGCTTCTTGATCGCCTCGGCGGCAAGCCGCAGTTGCTCGGCCCGGGCGGCGGCGGCGACTTCGCGCTCGCGGGCCGCGATCGCCAGTTGCAGCGACGACGCCTCTTCCTTGAGCTTGGCCTCGGCGGCGGCCTGCTCGGCCTCGGCGGCGTCGGCGGTGGTGGTGAAGCTCTTGCGCGCCTCGGTCACGGCCTGCAGACGCTTCTCGATCCCCTCGGCAAGCTGCTTCTGCTCTTCGGGCAGCTTCTCCACCGCCGGGGCGTTGCGCAGGAAATTCTCCTGCGCGGTGCTCAGGGCCTGATCGATGTTCTTGCGGTCCTGCTGGATGCCGTCTTCGGTCTGCTCGAGGATGCGCTGCAGGGCGTTGACCACTTCGTTGCTGACCGGGTCTTTGCGCAGCAGTTCTTCCTTGCCGCCGATGAGCGAGCGGAGCAGCTGCATCTTCAGGTCCAGTGACTGCGCTTCCTTGGCCATGTTCTGGGCCTTGGCGGCGTTCTGCTGGCGGATGAGGATGGCGAGCTCGTCGTTGAGGGCCTTGAGTTCCTTGTCGCTCTGGAGCTTCTGCTTCAGTTGCTCGGCCATCATGCGGGCGACTTTGTCCTTCACTTCGCTCAGGCGCGCGTGCTGCTGCTGCTGGCGGCGGATGAGGTCGTCGGTGAGCTGGCGCGTCTGGTCGAAAATCTGCTTGGCGGCGGTGACGTAGCGCGAGAGCTCGGGGCTGTCTTTGAGCTTTTGCGCCGCTTCCAGCTCTTTCTGCAATTGCGTGATGGTGGCGTCCAGCGCCTCGCGGGCGGCGGCGCTTTTGCCCTGGCTCGACGCCTTTACCGCTTCGCCGCGCTGCCGCATGGCCGCGAGCTTGTCGCCAAGGACCTTGAGCTGCGCGTCGTCGACGCCCGCGGGCGCAGGGGTGGCCGCGGTGTCGGGGGGCGCGTCGCCGGCCTGCTGCTGTTGGCGGAGGCGCTCGATTTCGACTTCCAGGTTCTGCCGCCGCGCCGTCGCCTGCTTGAACGCCGCTTCGGCCTCGGCGGCCGTTGCCGCGGCGGCTTCGATCTTGTCGTTCTCGGGGCGGGTGTCGCGCAACCGGTCGAGCTCCTGGAGCTCGCGGGCGGCGGCGTCGAGGGCGGTTTGCTTCTCGGCGAGCCGGGCCTGCTCTCTCTTGATCGCGCTGGCGGTCTGGTCGTACTTGTCGGCGCTGACGTCGTTGTTCTTCAGGAACGCCGAGGCCAGGGCGTAGACGCGCGCCTTGTCGGCGGCGGGATCGACGGAGCTGACGCCCAGCCGCAGTGTGTCGGGCCGGTCGGCGGGCCAGCGCGGGCCGCCCTTGGCCAGGGCGGCTTCGAGGGCGCGGCGGTCGTTGAGGAACCCCGCCGACACGCCCGGCCGCAGCCCCGCGATCGCGTCCTGGCGCACGAGGTCGCCGGCGAGAAGGTCGCTTTTGGCGTCGCGGAACAGTTGCTGATCCTTCTCGCCGATCTGCGACAACCCGCGGAACTTCAGCTCCGTCTCGACGCTGGCGCGCGGCGGCAGGAAGTAGTAAATCGCCGCGATCGCCCCGCCGATGAGGATCGGCAGCAGCAGCGTGCACAGCAGGACGTTGCGCAAATGCCGGCGGCGCTTGGCGGCGAGCTTCTGCAGGGCGTCGTGCGCCTGGCCGGTGGCGACCTTCGACGCCAGCAGGTCCGAGGGCTTGTGCGCCAGCGGGTCGGTGTCGGCGGCGGCGGCTTCGGTGACGGGCAGGCCCGCCTGCGGGCGCACGCCGCGCGGGCGGAAGCGCTCCGCGGTTTCGAGGATTTCGCGCTGCTCGCCGGTGAGGTCGCCGAAATCGTTCGCCTCCGGTACCGGGGCGTCAGGGGCCTCGGCGACGCCGGCGGCGCGGCGGCCGAAATCGGCGAGGTCTTCGGCCGAAGGCGACGGATTGGCGAACACGTCGACCGACGCGCGGCGCTTGCCGACGAAATCGGCGATCGTCTCGCCGCTGGCCCCCGCGAACGGCGAGCCCTTGGGCCGCGGCCGCCCGTCGGCGCCGAACCCCACGCGCAGCGGCCGGCGCTTCTCATCGACCGCTCCGGCGCCCGCCGCCTGCGCCGCGCCGGGGGCCTCGGCGACGGCGTTATCGAGCCCGAGCAGTTCCGCCGGCGAGGTGTCGACGTTGCCGCCGGTGAGGCCCATGATCGGCGAGCCGCCGAGCATCCACTCGCCCGATTGCGGCACGAACGCCCCGCCCATGAGCGGGCCGTCGGCGGGCATCAAATCCGACAAACTCCCGCCGCTGGGGGCGGGGATCGATTCGTCGCCGGCGTCGTCGCCCAGGTCATCGCTCGCGTCATCGGGCGATTCGGAAAATTCAAGCTCGTCATCGCCGCGGCCGGACAGATCGCGCAGCGCTTCAGACGACTCCGACGCGGGCATCGTCGCGTGGTAGCCGTTCTGCTGCGCCGGGGCGGCGGGCCGGGCGTCTTCGACGTCTTCGAGATCAAGGGCGTCGATCTCCGCGTCGAGACCGGCGATTGTCCGATCGGCCGACGACGGGGTCGTTTCCAGATCGATCGGCTCCGCGTCATGCCGGGCGACGCTGGCGGCGTCGAGTTCGGCGATCTCGGCGTCGAGGCCGGCGATCGCTTCGTCGGCCGCGGCATTGCCATCGTCGAGAACGAAGTCGTCATCTACCGCCTCGGGCGAAGCGGTGCCGAAGGTGGAATCGGCAAGATTCAGCAGCGGCTCGGCGACGGTCTCGTCGGACTGCGCGGCCGGCACGACCGGCGCTACCGGGGCCGCGGGCGGCTCGAGCGAGAGGTGCGAGAAGTCGACGGCTTCTAGATCGGCGACCGGCCGCGGCGCCGCGTGAGCGTCGTCGGCGTCCTGGGCGTCGAGGTCGGCATCGGCAGAGTCGACATCGAGCGTGTCGGCGTCGAAATCGACGGCGGACAGATCGATCGCCGACAGCTCGGCCTCCACGTTCGGTGATCCGCCGCGCGCCGCGAGCGGCGCGGCGTCGTCGGCGGCCGCTTCGGTGTCGAGATCGACCTCGAGAACGGCGTCGTCACGTTCGGCGTCGATCGTGGCATCGGTGATCGGGTCGGCGATGACGGCGTCGACCGGCGCGGCGGCGGTTGCCGGGTCGGCTTTTGTGTCTTCGATGACCTCGAGCGTGTCTGCCCCGCCGGCGGCTTCGGCGGCGAGGGGGACGCCGGCCATCGACGGCTCAGGGACGTCGCGGTCGTCGATCCCGGCCTCGGCCAGCCCGGCGACGAACGTGCCGCCGCCGGCGTCGCCGAATTCCGCCACGGGGGCGGGATCGGGGGCCGCATCAGGGGCCGCATCAGGGGCGGGGTGCTCGACCGCGGACTCGAGCACGTCGTCGCCGGCGGCGGCCAGGTCATCGGCCGCCGCGGCGGTCGCAGGCGGCGTGGGGCCGGCCTCGGCGCGGGCGGCGTCATCAGGAACGACCTCGTCAACAATGTCGTCAACGATGTCGGCTTCGCGGGCGGCAACGGCTTCGGGATCGGTATCGACGTCGGCTTCGATCGACGCGTCGGCGCGGGCGGCCACGGGGGCGGGGCCGGTTTCGACCGTGACGGCGTCGAGCTCGGGTTCACGCGCCACGGGCCCGGCATCGAGCTCGGCCGCCGGTTCGACGGCGGATTCGGCGAGAACTTCGAGGGCCGCAGGGGCAGGGCGCGTAGCCGTAAATGACTGCGGATCGACGAGCGATTCGGCGGATTCGGGATCGCGTTCGGGCGAGGATTCGGCGAGCGCTTCGAGTTCGGCGGGAACGTCGGCGATCGGTGTGACGGCCCCGGCGACGGCCACAGAATCGTTTGCGGAGTCATCCGCAGAGTCGTCTGCGGCGGCAAGACGAACATCACTCTCGGCGTCGGCGGCTTCGTCGGCGTCTTCCGCGGGCTCCAGCGCCGGTTCGGCGAGGCGGCCGGCGACCGGGGCGGGCGGGGCGTCGGCCAGGTCGATCGCCCCGTCGTCGTCGCCGGCTTCGTCGACCACGACCAGACGCCCGAACGGCGAGTCGGCGACGACGATCTCGGCATCATCAGTGATGTCGGCGGCTTCGGCGGCGATTCCGCTGCCTGTTTCGCCACTGACTGGCGCGCCGCCGGGCGGCGTTGCGGCGGTGTCGTCGTCGGCCGCGCGGTCTTCGGCATCGTTGGCGCGGGCGGCTTCGGCGGCGAGCAGCGCGGTGTCGCCGGGGGCTTCAACGGGCTCGGGCTCGGGCTCGTCGAGATCGAGCCCGAGGTCGACCATGTCCCCTTCCGCCGCCGCCGCGGACGTGACCGTCGGCGTCCGCCGGCCGGCGTGGTAATCGAGGTCGTCGGCTTCGTCGTCGAGGCCGATGAGCTCCAGCGACGCATCGCCGGGGGCGTCGTCGGTGATGTCCGCGGTCTCCGGCGGGGCGAGGTCGAGCGGCGCGGCGTCGGCCAGCACGTCCGCCGGCACGTCCGGCGGCGCCGCGGCCACCGGCGGGAGATCGGCCAGCTCGAGCGCGTCGCGCAGCTCAGGCGTCGTCGACGTCGGGGCGAGGTCGATCGGCTCGGCGAGCAGGTCGGGCCCTGCGCCCGGCGGGGTTTTGGCACGCCAGTCGCGGCGCAGCGCCGCGAGGGCGTCGTCCGGGTCGCCGGGGGCGGGTTCGTCGATGCCGGGGGCATCGGCGTCAACGTCGAGCACGTCATCGGCGGCGGCAGGCGGCGTGAGGCCAAGAATCGCGTCGATGTCGGCGTCGGTCGCCGGAGCGGAGTCAGTGGACGCATCGACGAGGGAATCGTCAACTGCGGCATCGGCCGCCGCCGAGCGGTCGGTTGGCGCGGGAGTCGAGACGGCCGGCGAAGCAATTGAGGGCTCGGGGTCGAGCTCGAGCAAGTCCAGGTCGTCGTCCGTGACGTCGCTTTTGGGGGCGTCGATCTGCGGAGCTTCGGCCAGCACCACCCCCGCCGCGGCGCCGGGCATGGCGGCGAACGTGTCGGCGGCAGACACGCCGACGCCGCCGAAATCATCCCCCACGTCTGCCGCGGCCGGGCCGTGGTAGGTCAGGGTGGCGGCGCCGATCTTGAGCGTTTCGCCGTCGTCGAGGCGGTCTTCGTGGACAGGCTTGCCGTCCTTCCAGGTGCCCGTGCGGCTGGAAAGATCGCGCACGAACAGCGCCCCGTCGCGGCGGAAGAGGATCGCGTGGGTGTTGCTCACCGCCGCGTCATCGAACTGCACGTCCCCGCCGGCGCGGCGGCCGATCTGGATCACGCGCTTGGCTAGCGCCAGCGGGTCGCTCAGGGTCGAGACAGCCAGTTCGCCCGTCGCGACGTCGCCAGCGGGCTTGGGCGTGACGTTCTTCGGGGCGACGTACTTGAACTTGAAGCGGCCGATCTGGATCAGATCGCCGTCGCGCAAATCGGCTTCGACGACGTCTTTGCCGTTGACCCAGGTCTTCGTGCGCGAGCTTAAGTCGTGGATGTAGCAGCCCCAGCGGTTGAGCACGATGACCGCGTGGGCCTTGCTGACGGTGCTGGACTGCAGGTGCAGGCGGACGATGTCCTGCCGCGAGCCGATCAGGGTAGTCGGCCGCTTGATCGGGATGGGCGGCGAGCCGGCGTGGCTGCCCAGGGGGATCAGCTGCGCTTCATGCCGCACGGGTTGAGGGGATTCGGTACTAGCCATGCCCAGCTTAAGTCAATCCTGGTTGTCGCCGTCGACCGCCGCGGCGGCACCGCCGCGCCGTTCGGGGGGAAGGGCAGTTTAACACAACCATCGACGTTACAAACCCCCAAATGCGACGCATTTCTCGGGCCCCGGATTTATCGGACACGAATCGAGGGGTGTCACCCGATGATCCCGCGCTCGTGCCCGACGCCCGCGTGGCGGGGTCGCTGAAGCGACCCCGCCACGCGGCTTGTGTGACGTGAGG
>DASVSS010000401.1:0-2083 GCA_036387945.1 Tepidisphaeraceae bacterium
TCGGCGGCGGGCTGTTCGGTCGCCGGCTGCTCGGCGGCCGGGGCGTCGGCGGCGGGGGCCGCCTCGGGCTGGTCGCCGGTTGCGGGCTGCTCGCCGTCGCCGGCCTTGAACGCGCTGCGGGCGCTGCGGCGGCGGTTCTCGCCTTCGGCGGGGCGGTCGCCGGTGCCGGTGGTGCGGCCGTTCTTGCCCTCGATCGCGGCGTCGGCGAGCTGGCTGACGATCAGGTTGATCGCGCGCATCGCATCGTCGTTGCCCGGGATCGGCAGGTCGATGTCGTTCGGATTGCCGTCGGTGTCGATCAGGGCGACCGTCTTCACGCCGAGCTTGCGGGCTTCGTTGACGGCGATGTGCTCGCGCTTGGTGTCCACGAGGAAGATCACCCCGGGCAGCTTGTCCATCTTGCGGATGCCCTCGAGGTTGGCCTTGATCTTGACCATCTCGCGGTTCATCGTGCTCTTGATCTTCTTCGAGTAGTTCTCGATCTCGCCGGTCTCGAACAGCTTTTCGAGCTGCTCAAGGCGCTTGAGGCGGTCGCGGATCGTCCGGAAGTTGGTGAGCGTGCCGCCCAGCCAGCGGGCGCTGACGTAGTGCATGCCGCAGCGGCGGGCTTCTTCTTCGACGGCGTTGCGGGCCTGGCGCTTCGTGCCGACGAACAGCACGTCCTTGCCGCCGGCGACGGTGTTCTGGATCAGTTTCTTCGCCAGCATGAGGCCTTTGACGGTCTCTTTGATGTTGATGATGTGGACATTGCCGCGCTTGCCCTGGATGTAGGGTTCCATCCGCGGGTTCCAGCGCGAGGCCGGGTTGCCGAAGTGGATGCCGGCGTCAATGAGTGCTTTGACCAGTTCTGCTTGCGTCATAACGGACCTCTTTGCGAACAACGACCGGCGAAATATCGCACTGGCCGCCAGCCGGGCATGCCGCGATCCCTTGCCAGGTGAAGTGGGGCGGAGCGCCGACGGCTTTGGAGTGATTAAGAAACACGCGGCGCTCGCCACCGTCCGGCGACGAACGCACGCCCGCTCCTGGCCAAGCGGGTCGACGATCGTACCGCCCCCGGCGGGGGGTTGCAACACGGGAACGGACAAAGGGGCGAGCGTGTGATAGCCCGCGCGCGAGCCTGTTGACCGCCGTTTGCTGGCTGCCGGGTGCCACGGTTTGGTATTCCAAGCCGTGCTATTGCGGTCGAAGACACGGCCTGGAGTACCAAACCGTGGCACCCGAAGGCCCGACGCGGGGGATCGCAGGCACCAAGTGGGTCACAGCCTTGAAGCCCCTGTGACCGCGCGGCCGCGCGGCGGCACGGCGTCGACCATCAGGGTTCACCATAACCAGCGGCGACGGTGGGCCTATCGTGTCGCGTGGCCATCGGCACCTTCAACATCGACACGCCGCGCGGTTTCTTCGGGGCCCGCGCCTTCGGCCTGGAATCGGCGCCGCTGGTGCTGCTGCTTCACGGATTTCCCGACGACGCGGGCACGTTCGACCACCTGTTGCCCAAGCTCGCGGCGATGGGGGCGTACGCGGTCGCGCCCTACCTGCGAGGGTACGCGCCGTCGACGCTGATGCCGCCCTTCGGCGTCGACGCACTGGCGGAGGATTTGTGCGCCCTCGCGGCGAAATTGTCGCGCGGCAAGCCGATCGACGTCATCGGCCATGACTGGGGCGCGCTGGCGTTTTACCGGGCCGCGGTGAAGGCCCCGCACCACTTCCGGCGGGCGGTGGCGATGGCGACCCCGCACCCGCAGGCGTTGGCGGCCAATGCGAAGTGGTCGCCGCGGCAGCAATGGCGCAGCCGCTACATGCTTTACCTGCAACGGCGCACCACCGCCGAGCGCGGGGTGATGGCCGGGGGCCTGGCGTACGTCGACACGCTGTGGAAGCGCTGGTCGCCCGGATTCGCCCCACCGGCCGACCATCTCGCGGCGGTGAAAAAGACGTTCCACGCCAGCATGCCGGCCCCGATCGAGATGTACCGCTCGCCCGACCTCGTTGGCCCGTCCGATCCGATCGCGATCCCGACGCTCTATCTCACCGGCCGCAACGACGCCTGCATCGGCCCGGAAATGGCGGCCGGGCAGGA
>DASVSS010000402.1:0-8031 GCA_036387945.1 Tepidisphaeraceae bacterium
CCCTGTGATCGCGTTCACACTGATTTGTATTGCAATGCATGTGCTGGGAATCACAGAGTTTTTTTGAAAAGGCTTTTGGATTGAAGGCTCGTGAAGCGATGTTAATCTGCCCCTTCATTCGACGATTACTGTGATCGGCGAGGCCATGCACCCCATGACAGAATATCGAGCCAAACTCGACAACTTACTCCGGGAGGGCATTCGAGCCGGCCGCGCGGCGGCGCGGCATCTCCCATCGGAGCGTTGGCGGAGGTACGGGCGATTTAGAACCAACGTCGGATATTGCCGCACGAAGTTCACGTCCGAGGACCTCGATCTGATCATCGGCAACTTTTTGATCGCCGCCGGCCTGAGTGACGGGGACCTGCGGTGGCCGGCCCGCAGGGGCATTCAAGGACGATCGAAGATGACAACCAAAAGGAGGCCCGGATGACCTTGGTAGGGAAATGGGACGGGGTGGCGGAAACGGTCGCCCGGGGCATTAGTTTCTTTCACGCTAGCGATGTGCCGGCGTGCCTGCTGCACGAGGGCCAAGCGGTGCTGTATGGGTGTGGCTACGGGAGGGGACTGGTGACCGAGTTGGTCGCACAGGTGTCACGCCTGCTCAGGGTAGCCGGGGTTCAGCGTCTCGGATTCGGCGTCCACGGGGGCTGTTGGGTCCTCATCGCCGACGGCTCGGCCATCGACACGGACGAGCTGCGGCTGATGGGCCACCAAGCCGCCTACGCGGCGGCAGGGCACGAGGCCGAAGGTTGGGACATACCTGATGCAACGGCGGCAATCGCTGACCTGTACGGCCGGCTGGCAAGGGGCGTGGCATGACAATCGCAGAGCTGATCACGCAGTTGAAAGAATTGCCGCCGAAGGCGACCGTGCTGGGTCCGACGGGCGTGCCGGTCGTCATCATGAAGTTCTGCGGCGACCCTCGGGCCATACGGATACGACTTTCAACCAAGCCGGCGCCGGGCGAGCCACGGGTAGAGCGGCGGGGCGAGGTGCCCTTGCCCGAACTGCCTGACGACTTGCCGGCCTGAACACGTGCCATGCGGCTCCACGTATGGAATAGAACAACCGAGTCGCCGGCAAAACACTGAAAACCTGGAGACCGGAAAGCCGTTACCGAACTGGCGGTTGCACCCGTCGCAAATCGATCCTTCCCAGACGGCCGCCATGGCCGCGTCGAGGCGTCACGGTGCAACGTGACGCCTCATTTTTTGCCATTGCACTGGCAAGGGAATCCGATGATTACGCCTGACTTTGGCAAGCCCCTCACAGCGATGTCCGCCGCGTACTACGGCGAGGCGACCGGTATCAAGGCAGCACTCCTCCGCCGCAAGGATATGCGTTGCGCCTGGGACATTTGGGGGGCGCTGGCGTGCTCACTCCCGAATTGTGAACCGGGCAAGGCACTCGTCCGAGGACGGTGTGGCCTTTCAGCAAGCACGGTCAAACGTGGGCTGCGAATTGCCGAGCGCATCGGGCTGATCACCGTCGAGCGAAGGCCACTCTGCCCTAAGGTGCATGACACAAACCGCTACACCCTACGGGACATCCGCCAGCCGGATGCAGCCGCCGAGGTCATCCGACACATAGAAGCGTTCCCGCTGCCGACGCGCACCAAGGTGGTGCAAGTGGGGCCAGCTACAGCCCTAGGTGGGGCCGCCGATGACCCTACCGTGGGGCCGCCCGTGACCCCCAAAGTACAGAAGTTATAAGTACGCAAGAGTACACAATTAGGAGCGCAAGGTCCGATGCACCATCTTGGTGCATCGCTGGGGACTCCCGTCCCCAGCCCCCTGGTCGCCAGCTACGCTCCGCTTCGCCGGCGAGCCCCTCCAGTGCGGACCGGCGAGGAATGACGCCAGCGGCAACGCCACCACCGGCCGGCCTCACGCTGGAAGACGCAATGCTCGCGGAGTATGACCCGCCGCAATCTCACGGCGAGGGCAGCGATCCAGACGAGGACCCGACGACACACCTTTCTTGGTAGATCACTCCGCGTGGTGCGCACAGCTCGTCGGAGTACCGGGCTTTTTGTACGGCCTGCTGTGCAACGGCCGTAGAACAGTTCGTGCTGTTCTTCGCCCTTGCCCAAGCCACGCCCAGTAACATCGATAACGCCGCCAGTCTCGGCGTTGCCGGCTTGATGGGAGCGATGTGGCTGTGGGAGCGGCGCACATCGGCCGACCGCGACCGGCAGCTTGACGAGTCGCACGCGCGTGTGGCGCAGGACGCCATCAAGGTCGAGACGCTGGTTGCATTGGTCGAGCAGAACACCGCCGCGTTGACACGTGTGCTGGCAGCCACCGACCGGGTGCTGCAAAAACTCCAAAGCGATATGTGAATCGATGCCCTGGGCAGCTGTAGCATCCACTGGATTGGCTGTCACTGCGATTATCGCATTGTCAGTGGTCTGCCACCCGATGACGCCCCACAGCGTGGCGTCAGCACCCCCCGCGAAGAAGGAGGCCCCCAATGGATAGGCCGGAGCAGTACAGCGCGTTCAGATTCGTCGGCGAAGCCCCTGCCACGCAGATCGTCGAGCAGGACGGTGGCCGGACGCTCGTGGGTTATGCCGTGGTCTGGGGGGCCGTTAGTGATCTGCGGGCCGATGGATTCCGTCACCGTTTCAATCGCGGCTCCATCCTGTGGGCACCGACCGTGCATGCGTTGTGGGCACACAGCTATGCGTCGCCGCTGGCGAGCACCGCCAACAAGTCGCTGGTGATCGGCGAGGACGACACGGGCGTGCGCGTCGAGATCAAGCTAGACGACACGACCGATGGCGAGAACACCCTGAAGCGTGTGCGGTCCGGGCTGGTGGCCGGCATGAGCTTCGGCGGCCGCCGCATCGGCTTCACACGCGCCGAAGGCAACGTGATCGACATCACCCGTTTCGTCGCGACGGAGGTGTCCGTGTTGCCCAACCCATCGATGGCCGAGACGGTGATCAGTGCCGGCGACCAAGCCGTTGAAAAAATGCGCGCGGCACAGGCGCGAACTACGAAGAACAAATTAGACACCATCAGGCTCGCCATGCTCCGCCCCGCGTAGGGTCCGGCCAGGCGCCACGAGGAAACGAATATGTTGGACATCAAGGCCCTTCGCGACGAACTGGCAACCCTCCACACCGCCGCCACCGCCAACATGGAGAAGTTCGCGGCGACGGACCCGAGCGACGACGAGGCCCAGGCACAGACCGACCGCTTCTCGCGCATGGAGAAGATCAAGACCACGATCGAGAACAGCGAGAAGCTGGCGACGTACGCGTTCAGCGGCCAGCCGGACGCCGGCAAGGCGAAGGCGGAACTGCCCCGCAAGTCGCCGGACCAGATCGCTGTCGAAGCAGCCGACCAGCCCCGCAAGTTCGACAAGCACGAGTTCGGCAAGGCCCTGAGCGACTGGGCACTCACTGGCGTGATGCCCGAGGAATACGCCACGATCACCACCGCCACGGCCAGCGGCGCGTTCTACCCCAAGCAGGTGGGGCGTGCGATCAATGCGGTAACCGGCTCTGCCCTACGCGAAGCGATGGCCGCCGTCGGCGCGATCGCGGTCGTCACCGACGGCACCGCGGAGATGAACATCCCGGTCGTCACGATCGGCACCGGCAGCGACGTGGCTGAAACGGCCACGGCCGGCACGGACAACACGCCCGTTCCGACGGCCATCAACCTCAAGCCGGTTGTGACCCAGAGCGGCCAGGCGTGGGTGAGCAACTTGGAGCTGGGCTCGCTCGACTACGACCTGCTGGCCGAAATCGCCCCCGGCCTCGAAGACGCAGTCGAAGCCCGGCTCGAACAGCGTGCGTTCGCCGCGGTCATTGCTGACCCGGGTATTACCCAGAGCGTCGCCACGGCCAGCACGTCTGGCCTTACCTACGACAACCTGGTGGACCTGAACCGCAAACTCCCGCGCCGGTTCGATCGTCAGAAGGTCATCATCCTCAGCGACGCGGCCTACGCCCTTGCCGAAAAGCTCGTCGGCAGCGACGGCCACCCGATCTTGAACCGCGACCCGCAGAACCAGCAGCTGCTGCGGTTCAACGGCACGCCCGTCATCCGCTCCAGCTTTCTCGAATCCTTCGGCGCCACCAAGGTCGTCGGCATCGTGGTGTCGTTCGTGGGTGCCAAGGTCCGCGACGCGGCCCAGCCCAAGCTGATCCGCCACGTGGACGACAAGGACAAGGTCGATCAAACGGGCGTAAACCTCATCAAGTACACGGCGTTCGGTTACGTGCCGTCCGCGATCGCCACGCTGAAGACCCCGGCGTAGTAACGCCGGAGTCTTAGACGGCCCTTACAACGCCGGGCGGGCCGCAACGCCCGCCCGGCGTTTTGCTTTTGTGCCCGGAACGAACCCCATGCAAGTCATCTTCAAAAACAACTATTCGGACGTGATCGGCAGTTTCCGCCGCGGGTGGAAACGTGATCTGCCGACCGCCCTCGCGAAGCAGCTGATCAGCAGCGGCGTGGCCGAAGCGGCCGTCGCTACGCCGCCCGCACCGGCGGGGAAACCGGGCGACAGCACCCAGCCGGCTGCCCAGAAAACCCCCAAGCCCAAGCGAACCCGCCGCCCGCGGATCGCCCAGCTAGCCACCGTCACGACGGCCCCCGAAACCTCGACCGCTACCGCCTGATGATCATCACCGTCACCAGCCCGCCGGCCACGATGCCCGTCACGTACGAGCAGATCGCCGCGCATTGCCGCGTGACGACTGACCGCGAACGGGACCTGATGCTGGCGTATATCGCCCAGGCGACCGAGTACGCCGAACAGGCGATGGAGATGTCACTGGTCATCCGCACGATCAACGCCCGCTTTCATGCCGGTGAAGATTTGCGACTGCCCCGCGGCCCAGTGACGGAGATCGTGAGCGTCAAGGACGACTCCGGCAGTGACGTTGCCGGCCGGCACTGCCGCGTGGGGAACAGTGACCGCATCGAGACGGCTTTCGCCCAAGCCGGACGGCAACGGCAATGCCATCCAAGCGGGCTACCCGGCCTTGGAGGCGCTGGCAGCGTATTGGGACGCCAACGGCATGCCGACGACGGCGTACGTTGACAGCGCCACAACAGGCACCTCCCCTCGCTGGACGGGGATCGGAGGCACGTTTGACGTGGAGACCACGGAGTACGATTACGTCGAAGACCCCGACACCGGCGATTTTGTGGAACAGGAAGTCATCGTCACCACGACGTACCGGCTCAAGGTCATCATCAGCTGCGGCGGGCAGGTGCAGGTCGGGGCCGAAGCGTTCGACCCCGTCAGCGGCACCTACGAGAGCATGGAGCTTGGCTACGCGACCTATTTGCTAGGCACCGGCGGCGTCGGGACCAGCATGACCGGCGACTGCAACTCCAAGACACACTCGGGCTACCAGTACAACGTCGGGCCGTACTCTCTGCTCGTCGAGATTCCGATCAGGGTCACCTTCAGCGGCAACACCTGCTGCATCGACGGCGGCGCCTGCACCACGGACTGCCCATGATCCGCATCAAACGCAACGGGAAGCTCGTCGCCCCCGAGGCCGGGGAGATCATCCAGCCCGCCCGCCACGCGGCGAACGCCCGGCGGCAGGCCGCCAACCCGGACGAGCGGTTCCACAGGCTGTGGGCAAGCATCCACCGGCGTCCTGCCGCGTACGACGGCAACGCCGAGGGCGAGCTTGCGTGGGTGCAGGTGATCGACCAGCAGCTGCCGTGTGGTGAGTGCCGGCGGCACTGGCGAGCGATGCTCACCAGCCTCCCGCCCGACCTGTCGTCGCGCGAGGCGTATTTCGCCACCACTGTTGAGTGGCACAACACGATCAACCGCCGGCTCGGCAAGCCGGTGATGACGCTCGATGACGCACGGGCGGTTTGGACGCGCTCTCCCTAGCCCTTTCCCTAATCGTCTCCCGATGACGTTGGCCGAGCACGGGCGGTATTAGATGGATCAATCGGGGTAGGCTTCCGACGCCACTTGCCTCCGCCCTGGACCTCTCGTCATACGACGCCTCTGGGAAAGTGGGCGGGGACGCAAAGACGTGAACCGCCGCCGGCTCGCTAATGGCGGGTGGAAACCGCTTTAGGTCGGTATGAGGTGGACGCGACGTTGCGAAAAAGCGTAGGAAGTTCAGCGACAGCCTTAGAAACCTGAGCTGTGGATAAACTGTCGCGAAACTCGGCGGATTCGGATGCTCAATTGAGCCTCTTGAGAAATTTTCACTACTTTCCGCCGAAATGTGTCGATAATGCCGAGTCAAGGAATTTTCCTTGTGTGTTAGGTATTAGTTTGGTCATACTGCACAGGGAGGTGCATGATGGCACTGGGATCGACCATTGAATGGACTCAAGCGACGTGGAACCCGGTGACCGGGTGCACGAAGATCAGTGCTGGTTGCAAAAACTGCTACGCAGAGCGCATGTCGAAACGCTTGCGGGCGATGGGAAAGCCGCAATACACAAATGGGTTCAAGCTCACCTTGCAGCCCGACGCCCTAAGTCTGCCGTTAAAATGGAAGCGGCCCCGAACGATTTTCGTCAATTCGATGTCCGACCTTTTTCACCCTGATGTCCCGCTCGATTACATCCAGCGGGTGTTCGCGGTGATGAACAAATGCCCGCAGCACACGTTTCAAGTTCTGACCAAGCGGCCCGAGGTCGCCGCCGCCTTCAGCGAAGACCTAGACTGGACGGGAAACATATGGATGGGCACCAGTGTGGAGAATGCACTCGTTAGCCATCGTGTAAGAAGTCTGCAAGAAATTCCGGCTGCCGTGCGTTTTCTTTCTGTGGAACCGTTGATCGGCCCGTTACCACGTTTGCCACTTACAGGCATCCACTGGGTTATCGTTGGCGGAGAATCGGGGCCCGGCGCCCGGCCCATGGACCCACAGTGGGTGCGTGCCATTCGTGACCGCTGTGTTGCCCAGGACGTGCCGTTCTTCTTTAAGCAGTGGGGCGGGGTGCAGAAAAAGAAGGCGGGGCGTATACTCGACGGGCGGCCGTGGGACGAAATGCCCGTCCTAGAGTATGCCGCGGAGGGGCACTTCCGTGAGCGACAGTCTTCCAACTGTGTGGTCTGCTGAGCAGCACACCCTTGCCAAGCACAAGATTCTCATCGAGTACCTAGATGCATGGATGCCTATCCTTTCCCGGCAGTCGCAGAAGGTGGGCGGGCCCGGTGAAGTCATCCGGTACATCGACGGTTTCGCCAGCCCGGGCAGTTATGACAGGGGCGAAAAGGGCAGCCCTGTCCTCGCACTAGAAGCCGCCCTCAACCACTCCCGCGATTTCCCTGTCCCTATTGAGTTGACGTTCGTCGAGGCTGACAAGGATCGATGCGACACCCTCCGCGCGACCTTGTCGCCATACATGCCCAAGGTCCAGGGTTCGACAAAGGTACGCCTCGTGCCACCCGTCTGCGGCGACTGCCGGCACGTGATCGGCGGCATGCTCGACGAATGTGACCGCCGCCGGACGAAGTTCGGCCCCGCCTTAGTGTTCCTTGATCAGTTCGGGTACTCGTCGGTGCCCATGGACCTGATCGGTCGCATTCTGAAGCACGCGCAATGCGAGGTGTTGAGCTACCTGTTCTTCCGTGACCTTGACCGCTTCATTACGGACCCGAACAAACATGCTGCGATCACCGCAGCGTTTGGTGGGGACGAGTGGCGAAGTGCTGTCACTATGGGGAGCGGTCGCGAAAAGTTCATGCTAGCCACATACCTGGAGAGCCTTAAGAAGCGGGGCAACTGCAAGTATGTGTGGCCATTCGCGATGCTCGATGCGAACGAGCGACTCCTGTATTGGTTGTTCTTCTGCACGAATAACATCCGTGGCCTTGAGGAAATGAAAAAGGCATGTGGAAGGTCGATCAGACGGGGGGCTTCACCTTCAACGACCGGGACGGATTTGCCCAGTTCAAGTTTCTTACCACATACACGGATGAGCGGCTGGCGGCTGACTTGGCGCAGGCACTCAACGGCCAGACGATGACCGTAGGTGCGATCAATGAGTGGGTGCTGACGCAGACGCCCGCATACAA
>DASVSS010000403.1:0-7405 GCA_036387945.1 Tepidisphaeraceae bacterium
CCGACATCAATTGCGTGCGGCGGTCGATCTCCTTACGCAGCTGCACGAGTTGCGTGGTGATGCGTCGACGGGCATTGGTGCTTTCGTCGGCGGCGAACTCCTTGCGCAGCAGCGATTCCTGCTTTTCGAGCTTGAACAACTCGTCGTGCCATGCGTCACGCTGCTGCGCCAGGGCTGCGCGGCGCTCGCTCAGGAACGCGATCTTTCGCTCCGTGTCGCCCTTGCGTCCGAACAGGGTTTTGATCCGATCGACCAGCGACATGCCTTCGCCTCCGACGGCCTTGCCTGTAGGCATCGACCCCTCGCGGAACAGCAGCAACCGGCCGTCGAGCCGCTTGGCCTGTAGACCGGGGTTGGCCTTTGCGTACGATTTTAGCACGTCTTCGACGAGCATGAGCGGGAGCCGCGTGGCCAATGACAATTTTTCTGCCGACAGGCTGCCGGTGAGCAGGTCGTCGCCCGCGGCGATGGCCTCTTCGACGCGCTGGCGCTTGGCGGCGGCGGGCTCCGGGTCGAGCAGGTCGAGGACGCCGCTGATCTCGCTGCTGCCGTGCATTGCCCAGCCGCCGGCGGCGTTGGGCTCGGCCAGGATGATCGTGCGTTCACTCGTGCGCTCGGCCAGCTCGTGGGCGTCGGGTTCGAATCCCGCGGTGCTGACGAGGATGATCGTCGTCGGCACGCCCGGCAGCGGCGGCGGCAATGCCGCGAGCTGGCGGCGCGTCTCGCCGGCGCTCATGGGCGCAGGACGCTCGTCTTTCAGCAGCTCTTTCGTCGGCGGCACGCTGGCGACGACGAGTCGCGCGATCGTCTTTTGGAAGATCAGCCACTTGTTCACCGCGAATGTCGCTTCGAGCGTCTGCCCGACCGGCATGCGCAGCTCTAGCTCGCGCTCCGGGCGAAGCTGCGACATCGTGCGCTTGAGGTCGACGGCCTTGTCGCCGCGCCGCGTGACGGCCTTCGCGGCGGCCGCGGAGCGGCGGCCCAGGGAGGTGTCGAGGACGAACTTCGGCTCGGTCACCAGGCGCTCGACGTGATCGACGAGATCGCGCTCGCGCTGCTGGTGCCAGGATGGATCGGTCACGTCAGGCATGCGCGGATCAATCTACATCGGCGGCGCATCTTTTACAGCCGCTGCGTTCACGTTGCCGACGGTTTGCGGCGACTCGTCGGCGGGCGAGGAGATCGCGTCGAACCCAGGCCGCCGCCGCTTGTGCCGCCGCACGGCCACGAACACCGCGAGTGCAACGAGCCACGTCCAGCCGGCGGTGGCGAGAATGAAGTAAAGCGGTTTCACGCTAATCCACTCTCGCGGACTTGCCGCAGCGTGGACAATAACGGGCGGTGCTTCCGACGGGAGCGCCGCACAGCGGATTGCGGCAGCGATCGACGTCGGCAACGACAGGGCGCTCGCCGGAGAGGGCCGTCAATGCGTCGGCGAGCTGGGCGCGGAAGACGTGGTCGCCGCGGTGCACGAACGTGCGGTGCGCGGCCCAGGCCAGCATCATCGGCAGCGCCCAAAGCATCCACAGCCACATCATGGCCGCGGCAACGAGCAGGTACAGCGGCCGCACGCCGTAGACGAACGCGGGCGGCTGCACGGGCGTGGCCTTCTCGCCAGCCACGGCGTTGAAGGCGAGTGCGAACTGCTGCAAACGCCCGACGTGATGATTCAGACTGATCCAGCAGAGCCCGTAGCCGGCGGTAAGGCAGGCCAGCCAGCCGAGCGCGAACGGCGAGGTGGCGGTCGGCGGTTCCAGCAGCAGCGACTTGATCGACGCCCACGTCCAGCCCCACGCCTGCAGCGCCCCCAACAGGCAGCCAATCGCGCCCAGCATGGCCACGCCGGAGAGTCCGGACAGCGCTTTGCTCGGGTGCGCCGCGCGGGCCGCTTCTTCGACAAACTTCGCGTCGTCCGGCGGCGTGGATCTGGTCAGCAGTTCGGCAGCGAGCTCGAGCTGCTGTTGTTGCAGCAGGATCGTGCGGCGGAGGCGATCACGCAGCTGGATCAGCGGAAGGACGCCGAGGGTGAGTACGCTCGTCCATACCAGGCGCAGCGGCCCCGCCGGACGGGCGACCGGCGGCATGCGGCGCACGGCCGTCGGGACGAGGCGACCGAGCAGCTCTCCCCGCGGCGGGGCCACGACCGGCAGGACCGCCGGGGCGAACATCGGTGCGGGCGACTCACTCACAGCATCGCCACCCGCGACGAGATCGTGCGCATGAGCGAAGGCAGGCTCTTACCGCAGCGACGGCAGAACCGCGCGTGCGAGGGGTTGGTGCCCCGGCATTGCTCATTGGCGCACACCTGCGGCCGCGGGCTTGTGATAGGAACAAGGGCGTGTCGCGGCCAGACGGCGCGGACAACGGCGCGCATGATCGAGACCGTCGCCCAGCCGACGACGATGATCGCGCCGACAAAGACGGCGAGAACAAAGAAGGAAAAGATTGCGATGGTTTCCATGTTCTTCAGCCCGGCGAATCCGAATCGCCTTCAGTTGCGGCCCTTGCACCAGCCCCGGTCAGGCCATTGCGTTGTTCTAATTCGCCAGCCGCATCTTAGCGATTGATCCGCCGCACTGCGTGCAAAAATCGTCCGACGGATCGGGATAACTGCCGCACCGTTGGCAGCGGCGCACGAGCATGACCAATTGCACGCCGCAGTGCATGCAGAACTGATCGCCGCCGGCAACGGGCCGCTCGCAGCGCGGGCAGCCGTGCGGGGATTTGGCCGGCAGTCCGGCTTGCGTCGCGCCGGCTTGGGCCGTCGGTACGGCCACGGCGGGCGTCAACAGCAGCGACAACTCCGCCGCCGAGCCGACGCGGCGGTCGAGCCGCGTATACGCCCGGCGGAAAGCGTGGTCGATCGCCTCCGGCACGCCGGTGCGCAGGTCGCTGGGCATTTCAGTGCCCGTGGGTTTCTCGCCCGTCACCATCTCGAAGAGCATCACGCCGCAGGCGTAGAGGTCGCTGCGGGCATCGAGCGTCTCGCCGCCGCGCTGCTCGGGCGACATGTAATCGAGCGTCCCGATGAGTTTCCCCGCATCAGCACTGATGCTGAGCGAGTAGGCGATCGAGCCGGCATGGCTCTGCGTCTGGCCGAGCCCGAAATCGGTGATCTTCACGCAGCCGTCGTCCACGAATCCGCCGGCTGCGCCGCCGTGCGTGACGAGGATATTTTCCGGCTTAAGATCGCGGTGCACGATCCCGTGTTCGTGCGCATGGCCGAGGCCCGCGAGCACTTGCCGGAGGATCGCAACCGCCGCCGGGACAGCCAACGGGCCCTTGCGCAACACGTCCCTCAGGGACGGCCCATCGACGTACTCCATCACGAGATACGGCGGATCGGAATAAGGGTCGAACCCCTGGGCCTTCACCACGTTCGGGTGCGATAGCTTCGCCGCCGCGAGACCTTCGCGCTGAAGCTCGCGCAAGTAGAGCGGACTCGTGGGCAACTTGATGGCAACCACCTGCTGCGACCAGACGTGGTGCCGCGCCCGCCAAACCGTGCCGAACGTGCCGCTGCCGGCGGGGGCATCGAGGACGTATTCGCTGATTCGGTCGCCGGTGTGTGCCATGTCAGGTTCCCGCCCTTTCCGCCAGCCAGTCGCAGGCCAGCAGATTATACGTCGCCAGCACCACCACGCTAAAGACGCCAAGGACAATGACGGTCGTCGACGCCGTCGAAAACCGCATGGCCCAACCGAGCAGCCCCGCGTCGACAGCGGTATACGCCGCCACCAACGCCGCTCCGACCCAGTTCCGCTCCGCCCGCCCGGCGGCCGTGGAAGCGAAGAACGTCAGCCACGGCAGCAGCAGCGCGATCCCAAACGCCCCGGCCACGCGCCCCGCGGAGCCGATCACGGCCGATCGGTCCGCCGGATCGGCCGAAAACCATGCCGCCGCCCCGGCGATCACCCCCAGCAGGACCACCCCGCCGACGACGAGCAAGGCCACTTTTTTGACAAAATCCATCGATCGCCCGCTCCCCGCCGCAGCCGCGGACGGTTTCCCTAAGTGTAATGACCCGCCGGAGTTGTTGGCGTTTGAAACCCCGGCAATTTTTGTAACCTTTTGACCTTTGCAGGCTTGGTGAAATGATAGCCTCGCCCGCATGTACCGCCCGAGCCGCAAAATCCCACGATTCGACTTCCACCCCGGCCGCACGGTGGCGGGGAAGTACGTCGTCGAGCGGCTGCTGGGTTCGGGGTACGAAGGGGAAGTCTACGCCATCCTGGAAAAAGCCACCGGCATCCGCCGCGCGGCGAAATTCTACTACCCGCACCGCGACCCGCTGGGCAAATCCGCGATCGTCTACGCCCAGAAACTCGACGCCCTGCGGCACAGCCCGATCCTGTTGCAGTACCACCACCAGGAAACGGCGTCGGTGCAGAAGAAGAAGATCAACGTCGTCATCAGCGAGTTCTTCGACGGCGAAAAGCTCAGCGAATTCCTGGCCCGCCAGCCCGGCGGCCGGCTGACGACGTTCGAAGCCCTGCACGTTCTGTACGCCCTGGCACGCGGCATCGCCCCGATCCACGCCCGCGGCGAATACCACGGCGACATCCATGACGACAACATCATGATCCGCCGCGCCGGCATCGGCTTCGACATCCGACTCGTCGATTTCTTCGACCTCGGCAAGCCGACGAAGAAGAAGATCTACAAAGACGTGCTTAACCTCGTGATGGTGTTCCATGCCACCGTCGGCGGCCGGCCGGCGTACGCAGAGCAGCCGCGCGTCGTGAAAGACATTATTCGCGGGCTGAAAGACACCCTCATCCTCGCGCGGTTTCATAACGCCGGCGACATCCAACGGCATCTTGAGGCCCTGACCTGGGCGTGAGCTGCCCCCGGACGTTCGTCATCCTCACTGTGTATGCGTGCTACGGCCGAGCGCCACGGGTAATGCAGCTTACACCTCGTAGCGGCGACGCATGCGTCGCGTTCGTCGCGCCAGCGACGAAATTAACCATGATCCCGCGACGGACTTCGATGCTGCGCATCGAACTCAGGCGTATGCGTCGCCGCTACGGGGTGCTGCAAGGCGCCCAAGCGTACCTGAAGCGGACATGCCGGACACGGCGTTCACCACGCCGTCGCGCCGCGGGTGTCGCGTACGCGATTCATCGTCCGCTGGCACCAGTCGGCGTATCGCCCTGCGTCGCGGGCGGCGCGCACTCGCCGCCGCTGCGCTTCGTCGCGGAGGTCGGGCGCTTCGTGGGCGACGATCGCCGGCTGGCCGCCGAGCTGGATCGCGTTCATCGCCGCTTCGTCGGCGGCGTGCTTGATCTGCCGGTCGAGCTGCGCGGCCCGTTCGACGTCGCTGCTCGACAGCTCCACCCGCTGGGCGCGTAACTCGGCAAGGGCCTCGTTGAAACGCGCCTGATCGGCGAGCAATTCTTCGACCCATGTGAACCAAAGCCCGTCGAGCGCCTCTGCCGTGTGGGCCGCGAGTTCGTCCGACAGCGCCGAGCCGGGCGTGTTATGGCGGTACTGCAGAAAAACTGACAACGCTTCCAGCGGCGGCGATGACTCGGCCGATCGCGTGACTTTCTGCCATTGCGCCGTCCCCCGTTCGACGGCACGCTCGGGGGCCTCGGGCGGCCCCTCGACGGGCCGCTCCGCCGCCGGCAGCGCGGCGGCCGGTGCCGCCTCGGCCGGCACCGCGGCGCGACTGATTGCCGGGCGCGTTGACGGTGCGCCGGCGACGACCGCCGGCGGCCGCCGCGCGGCGGACTGCCGGCGGTAGTCATTGACCTTCCAAACCACACCGCTCACCGCGCCAGCAATCACCAGCAGCACAAACGCCCCGAATGCCGCCGGCGCGATCACCCGGCGCGGCCGACGGTTCGACAGGGAGGGCGCGCCAACCGCCTCGGCGAGCAGCGCGGCCGGGTCGTCGCCCGGCGCGGCTTGGATTACGGCACCGGACGCCGCATCGGACGTCGCCGCCTGGACCGTCTCGAGGGCGTCGCCGTCCACCAAAGCTGTTTCATCGCCGAGGGTTTCGATCAGCACGGTCGCCGCCGGCGGGTGCTCGCCGAGTGTGACGCGGTCGCCGGCGGCAAGGGCCTGCACCCCTGTGACGCGATGCCCGTTGACGTACGTCCCCTCGCGCGTGCTGCGGTTTTCGACAAACCAGCCGGCGTCGGTCTGATAGAACGCGACGTGCCTTCGACTGACGCGCCCGTTGGGGACGAACAACTCAAGGCCGCGCTCGCGGCCGAGGATGACCGGGTCGTCGGCGGTCGCGGCGGCGAGATCGAATTCGCCGCCCCCGCCGCAATGTTTCAGTCGTACACGCACGTCCCTCGACTCCTTCACCCGCCGGCCGCCGACGCCACACATCGAACGCCAGAGAATATCGGGTGGCAATCGCCGGCGAAAGGCGTCATACTGGAAAGTCTATTCGGAGGTGCCACGGATGGCGCTCTGTCTGCGATTTCCGTCAAACTTGTTACTCAGCGCCTTTGCCGCCGCCGGCCTGGCAGGATGCCAGTCGTCGACGCGCCTCGCGATGCTGCCGGGGCCGAACTTCAACGCGCCGGTCATCGAGCAGGCAGCGGTCGTCGCGCCCCCGTCGGTGGTGGCCAAGGCCGCCCCGCAGCCTAAGCCGACGCCGTCGCCCGGGTCGGTGCCCGCGGCGTGGATTCCCGCCGCAGGGGCACCCAAGCGGGATTGGAACTATATCGTCGTCCACCATTCCGCCGGCGATCAGGGCGGGGCGAAATCGTTCGACAAGTTCCACCGAGAAAGCCGGGGCTGGGACGAGCTTGGCTATCACTTTGTCATCGGCAACGGCAGCGAGACCGCGGATGGGCTCGTCGAGGTCGGGCCGCGCTGGCCGAAGCAGAAACACGGGGCGCACGCCAAAACCCCCGACAACCTGTACAACGACCGCGGCATCGGCATCTGCCTTGTCGGCAACTTCAACGGCCACAAGCCAACGGCCAAGCAGATGGCGTCGTTGGCGCGCCTGACCGCATTCCTCGCCGACCGGTACGGCGTACGACAAGGCAACATCATCGGCCACAAAAATACGGGCAAGGACACTGACTGCCCCGGCGCGATGCTCGACCTGGCCGAGGTGCGCCGGCAAGTGGCGCGCAGCCGCGTCACCGTTGCCGAGGATCGCACGCCGGCTGTCGGCGAAGAACTCGTACAGTCGGTTTCACGGTAGGATTTGAACGGGCGTCATAAACGTCGCCTTCGGTACTCGTCCGTGAGGATGCGGCCGACGACCGCGGCGCCGTCGTCAATGCCGAACCATCTGCGCTAATTTCAGTCGCGGCCACCACTGCCTGCACACGCCCCAGTAGACGTTGTCCTCCACCCCCACGGCGGCAAGCCGCCGGCCTTTGTGCAACCCGTCAATGCACCGGCCCTGCGGCGTCCAGGTCGATCC
>DASVSS010000404.1:0-5132 GCA_036387945.1 Tepidisphaeraceae bacterium
CAGCCAGCACGTCCAGCACGCACTCTTCCAACTCGTTGGGCTTGCGGTAGCGGACGCGCAGGCCCGTTATCCCGTCGCTTTGCAACTCGCTGCAAAGCCTCGGATACAACCAACCCCGGACCGGCGTGTCGAAACCGCCTCCCGCGCCGCCGACGAAGATCGCTCCCTTGATGCTTCCGGCGACGGGGTAGTGACGCATCTCGATCGGGCCGCGCGTCGTCGCCTGAACGACTGGCTCGTACCCTTCGGACGTCAGCGGCTCACGGTGCACTTCGTGGACGTGCATGTGATAGTGAACGGTGTCTTCGCCGACCTGCGGCTCGTTAATGGAATCCGACATAAGTGGCCCACGCGTGTCGATTTGACCGATCGCCAAAACAGCCCGGAAACATCCGTGACAGGCGTGACATTAGGGACGGCCGACATGGGCAAGCCATCAGTGATTGCCTCCATGCGAGTGGCCTCTTCGGCCAGCATGATCGGGAAATTCGGTAGTGGTTTTTGCGGTATTGCGATGGCGGGAGCAGTGCATGGAACACCCGTGGGCCAAATCCTAATTAGAGCTACCCCTGCAGGAAGAGTACGTGGGCGTAAGCGGCCGGTGCAGCACGCGAGCGACAACGAAGATGACCAGAATCCCGGCAGGCCGCGACGATGCCTGCGCGTCGTCCGGCTCCGCGGGAAGGGGCCCGCAGTCAATCGCGGCCACCCGTGCCCGGGCGTCGGCGTCGGCAGGGCGTCCCTGCCGATCTAGTCCGCTGATGGTCCCGCGCCACCGCGGCACGAGAGGTAGAACGGGTCGCGGACGCGTCAATGCGTCGTGCTGGCCTATCGGCGGGGGTTGCGGCGGGGCCGATCGGCATTCCTCGACTCGTAACGTGACCAAACGTTATCTTTCGAGCAGCAGTTTCCTAAGCGTTTCCGCCTTCTGATCGGCCTGTTCCGCCCGTTCGCGGAACGCATCACTGCTGCTGACGAGCGGGTTCAAGCCCGCGTGCGCACGGCCGGCGACCCGGCGGTATAGGTTCGCCTGGTCGCGCAAAAGCCGCATCGCCGCGTAGAGCGCTGACTCCACGTTGTCCGACTGCTGCGCGACAAAGCTGTCCTGCCCGTAGCTATGGCCGACGTGGCAGCGATAGCGGGCCGTGCCGCCTTCGGTGATTTCCCAAATGGCGCCGCCGCACGACGGGCAGGTGAAGGCCGACGGCGGGCCGGGGGGCTCGGCCTCGTTCGTCGTCACCGGTTGAGTGGCGGGGCCGCCGACGGATGACAACGAGGGATTGGGATTGGCTATCACTTTTGCCTCCGCGGCCGTGCGCTTATTCCAAAGTTCACGAACGTGACGAACCAACTCTCGCGATATCTCGGCAGCCCTGAGCACCGCATCGACGTGCGCGTAAGCCATGGCGGTGGCCGGCATGGACGGCGCGACGGCTTCCTGCGGGTCCTGCACGATGGCATAGCCGCCGGCACGGTGCAGGTGAATCAGACCGACGATACCGTCGTCCAGATCACCCGAAAGGATCCCACCCACAGCGGTCGGCCCGTACGCCTGGGCCGCGGTACGGAATAGCGGGTCGATCGCCGGGCGGTGGCCGTTTTCTTTCGGCCCGGCCGTTACGTGAAGGTGACGTCCCTCGATTAGCACGTGGCGGTCGGGCGGGGCGAGGTAGACGCGGCCGGGCTCGATCGACTGCCCTTCTTCGGCATACGCGATCGGGAGAACCGCGCCGTCGCCGAGTACCGCCGGCAGGATTCGCGGGCCATTCTGGTGTTGGTGCAGAACAACCACCACAGCCGCCGGCAACTCCACGGGCAACTCCCGCAGAATTTGCCGAAGCACCGGGATCGCACCGACCGATCCGCCGATCGCTACCACGCTGGAGGCCGTACCGTTCTCGTGCTGGGACATACACGCGATCTTAGGCAGAGGCGTCGGCCACAGTGCTCAGTGAATGGTTCAGGCCTAGTCCGCTTCGACGGCGATGGCAGTCATGGCCGCATCAGCAGGACGCCTTTAGCATCTCACGCGCGATCGACAGTAGCTGCGGCGCGTTTCCGTCTACTTTGTGAACGAACTTTGCTCCGTGGAGGCTATTGACGGTCGCAATCACCCGTGGATCATCCTCGATCGACTGGACGATCATCGGCACGCCACCCGCGGCATACTTGTTGCCGACGAACTGGACCACTTTGGCCCCGTCCACGTCCGCAACTTCCGGGTCAATCACCAGCAGATCGGGCTTCGTTTGCCTGAGGTAATCGCCGGCGGCGACGAGGTCGGTGAAGTCCACCGTCTCCAAGCCAGCAGCTTCAAAGGATTGCCGAAGCTCGTGGGCCGAGGCCGCGTCCGGATCAAGTACTACAACCATGCCCCATCATTCGCAATCGCCAACAGTGGAGTCCATCCACGATTCCCTGACCGTTGCTAAGGTTTCGGGCTACTTCGTTTCATCGCTGCTTGGTGTCTGAGGGCGAGGAATCACGGGCCCGCGTGTCGAAGAGGCATCACTGCGGCCGTCATGGCGTCGGGCAAGGCGGGTAAAATGCGGGCGCGGTCTTGCCAGGCCGCTTTAGCGCGTCTCGGTGACCCGCGCATTACCAGCATGGCGAGGGCGCAGGGACGACCCGGCCTGACATAAACACCTTGGTTTTCCAGGGCCGAGGCGGAGGCATGGGCAGCTGGGCGCTTAGATTCGATCTCTCGGCCGCTGGCCAGAGAATGCGGTTTCGCGACTTACTTTCGGGGTGGGGCGCGAGGGATGTGAACGTTCGCCCTTTTTCTTATCGAGGTGCCTCCGACTTCCCGCACACGCGAGTAATCTCCGCTTCGAGCTGATTCATGTTGTCGTCCCAACGCACGCATCTCAACCGGACCGACGGGCAAGATTAGTTTCAAGCGGCTCTCGTGTGCCCTGGACCGCCCGACCGGGCGGGGTCACGAGGCGACCAAAGCGTCGGACGCGCAACGACCACCTCGTTCGCTATTGTTCAAGTGCCCTCTCCCTGGTGATCGGCGATCAGGTATTAGAGGGAGGGGGTGATCAATTGGTCGACCGAAAGCGATAGACGCCCGTGGGCGAGGGCGGTGTCAATACACTGGCGGATGCGCTGCCGCACCGGGTCTCGCGGCCGTTGGTGACCGAACAGCTTGGCGACCGCCCGCTCGCATTCCGCCGCAGGCATCCCGCCGTACATACGCAGGGTCGTGATGATGGCCGCCGTCGACTCTTCCGGTGAAACCGTCTCGATCGATCGCTGTGAATGCAGGGGGGAGGCGAAACCAGTCATCCCTGCGACCGATGACCAGTCGTGAATTGGTCTTCAGTCGTCAATCCCGTGTCGTGCAGGACCCGGCCGAGGCGGTCGGCCACGCGGCGGGTGGAGTCCCATCTGCTCAAGCATCGCGACGGCGACGACGGTAAGGTCCAAGCACGTGCCGCAACGGCCGCCGCCGATCACTTGGTCGGGCGAACGAACCTTCTGGCCGTCCTGCTCGAAACTGGCCGGCGGGTTGATGTAAGCGATCTTCAGGTCGCTCAGCGCGTGATACACCGCAGCCAGCATCTTGTAGCACCGATCGGTCGATCCGCTCTGGTATCCGTTGAGCGCGCCGTCGCCGGTCCATTCTTGCATGCGGCTGCTCACTGCGTGCAGGAGGCCCGACAGGCTGGGATGGTTCGGGCAGACGAAGGCAGAGATGATCTCGGGAAGCGTCGTCAGCCCCGGCCATTCGTTGAACGCGAGTACTTCGAGCGCGTGGGCCGAGGACCACAGTGTCCGCTCGCCCTGTGTGACGCCAATCCCGGCGAGCAGCACCAGCACCACTACAGCAGGATCGCCGTCGGCGACACCCTCTTCCTCTACAACTTCGAGCTTGGCCTGCTGCGCGGGCCGTTCCACCCCAAGCCGCCGGCTAACCTTGGGCATCGGTCGAGAGTTCCGCCTGCCGGAGCACGAGCGACGTCGCATCTTCCGACAAGTCGGGCGGGTAGCCGTAGCGGGCCAACAGGCGTCGTACGCTCCTGCGCAGGTCGGCCCGCACGCTCTCCCGCTGAGTCCAGTCGAGCTTGGGCATCTTCTTGACCATCTCCGACAGCTCGCGGGCCATTAGCCGCAGCTGGTCGGACTTCATCACTTCCTTGGCCGTGCCGTTCTCGGCCAGCGCGTCGTAGAAGGCCGTCTCCTCGCCGCTCAGGCCGAGCTCTTCGCCGTGCCGCTTGGCCTCGCGCATCCACTGGGCCAGTTCCAGCAGCTGCGCGATCATCTCGGCGGTGGTGATCTGCTTGTTCGTGTAGCCGAGCATCGCCGTCTCTAGCGCCTCGCGGAACCTTTGGCTCTGCACGAGGTTCGTCCGCTCGCTGGCCTTGATTTGGTCGGTCAGCAGCTTGCGCAGCGTCTCCAGCGCCAGGTTCTTCTGCTCCAGCGCCGCGACGCGCGACAGGAACTCGTCCGACAGGATGTCCAGCCGCGCCGGGTCGAGCCCGGCGGCGGCAAACAGGTCGATCACCTCGCCGGCGTCGACGGCGCCGCCGATCACCTGCCGCACGGCCGCGTCGACGTCCGTCGGGCCGTTGCTCCCGTTCGTCGGCTCGCGGTCGTCGGCGAGTCGTTTGCGGATCATCGCCGCCACGCGCTGGAAGAACGCCAGGTGCGGGGCGATCGGTTGCGTCTCCTCGCGCGGCACGGCGAGCGCGAACGCCGTCGACAGTCGCTTCACCATCCCGCGGAAGCGTTGCCAGCCCGTCTCCTCGCCCACGGTCTGCTTCACGTCCAGCACGTGGTCGACCGCCCACGCGTACACGCCCAGCACCCGCAGCGGGTCGGCGTCGAGCGCCGCCGCGTAGTCGAAGCCGTGGAAGAACGACGTCAGTTGCTCGAACGCCGTCCGCATCGCGGGGATCGCCTCGTCCTGCAGCTCCTTGATCGGCTTGTCGGTCTCGCCGGTGGCGTTCGCGTACGTCGCCAGGGCGTCGGCGAGCGGGTCGGCGAGGCCGATGAGGTCGACGATCAGCCCGCCGGGCTTGTCGCCGTAGACGCGGTTCACCCGCGCGATCGCCTGCATCAGGTTGTGCCCATGCATCGGCTTGTCGATGTACATGGTGTGGCACGGCGGCGCGTCAAAGCCCGTC